>JAICTU010000398.1 GCA_025936205.1 Polyangiaceae bacterium
ATCGGGGCGATAGCTGCGGATGCGCTCGGGCAGATCCTCCAGCGTGAGCTCATCGAAGCGGGCCAGCGCCACGGCACGCTCCACGCAGTTCTCGAGCTCGCGCACGTTGCCGGGCCAGTCGTAGGCCAGCAGGCGCTCGGCCACCGGCGGCGAGAGGTGGCGCACGGGCTGCCCGGTGCGGTCCGCCGACTTCTGCAGGAAGTGAGACGCCAGCTTCAGCACGTCGCTGCCGCGCTCGCGCAGCGGCGGCACGTGAATGCTGACCACGTTGATGCGGTAGAACAGGTCCTGGCGGAAGCGTCCCTTGGACACATCATCCTCCAGGTCACGGTGGGTGGCCGTGATGATGCGCGCATCGAACGACTGCTCCGTGTCGGCGCCCACCGGCCGCACCACGCGCTCTTGCAGGGCGCGCAGCAGCTTGGCCTGCATCTCGAGCGGCATCTCGCCGACCTCGTCCAGGAACAGAGTGCCGCCCTGCGCCTCTTGAAACAAACCACGGCGAGCCGACTTGGCGTCCGTGAAGGCGCCGCGCGTGTGCCCGAAGAGCTCGCTCTCCAGCAGGTTCGGCGGCACGGCGGCACAGTTGACCGCGACGAAGGGACCACGGCCGCTCTGCCGGTGCAGGGCCCGAGCGACCAGCTCCTTGCCGGTACCCGTCTCACCGAAGATCAGCACCGACGCATCGCTCTTCGCCACGCGCTGGATCAGCTCGTTCACGCCCCGAACGGCGGAGCTGTCGCCCACCAGGGGAAGGGCCTCGGGCGTTTCCGACAGCTGCTCCCGCAGGCGGCGCACCTCGGCCTGCAGCTGCTGGGTGCGCACGGCACGCGCCACGCTCAAGCCGAGCAGCTTGGGATCGACCGGCTTGGTGATGAAGTCATAGGCGCCGACGCGCATGGCGCCGATCGCCGCCTCCATGCTGCCTTGCCCTGTGACCACGATCACCGGAATTCCGGGTCGCTTTTCGAGGATGCGCTCACAGAGCTGGAGGCCGTCCATCTCCGCCATGCTCAGGTCGCTGATCACGGCGTGGAAATCCTTGGCCACGACCAGTTCCAGCGCCTCGGGCGGGGAAGTGGTGCTCTCGGTCTGATAGCCAAGCTGCCTCAACGAGGCTGCCAGGAGTTCGCATGCGTCCTCGTCGTCGTCTACACAAAGGAGTCGTTCTGTCATGGGAGTTTCATCTGCTCGGGGTGCGGGGTGTCCCCGCGGTCGTGGCGGGGGTGCGGGGTGGCCCCGCAGTGGTTCGAGTCACGCCGTGGCGAAATGGCTCCGACATCGCCTGTGTAGCGTGAATGCTCGGCCTCTCTGCAGATCTCGGACCAAGCTGCGAAATGCCCGAAAAGCCTGGAGAGTGGGGCGTGGTGAGAGTGCACAAACGCCACATTCGCGACTTGTTGTCTCGCTTGCGGCGTAGCCGCGCAGCTGGTCCGCGCTTTGCAGAAAATTCCGCACAAATGGCAGCAAACGTGAAGACCGCGGAGGGGCTTTCCTGCCGCGAGTTTGTTTCACCGGGGCAAATCATCGCCGGCCGCTATGTGGTGGGCCCGATGATCGGGGCGTCGCCCCGGGGCACTGTCTATCGCGCCAAGCACGCGCGCCTCGGCTTCTCGGGGGCGCTCCAGATCCTGGGCCCAGAGGTGGCAAGCAGCCTCACCTGGAGGCGCTTTGCGCGCGAGCTCAAGGCGCTCGGGGCGCTACACAGCCAGCACGTGGTGCGCGTGCACGACGCCGGCACGCTGCCCTCGGGTGCGCGCTTCATCATCACCGAGCAGCTCGAGGGGGACGACCTGGCCACCTTCCTCCGGAAGCATGGGCCCCTACCGGTGGACAAGGCGGCGGACTACGTGTGTCAGGTGTGCTCGGTCCTGGGGGACGCGCACCGGCTCGGCATCGTGCACCGCAACGTGCGGCCCGAGAACGTGTTCCTGGCGCGTACCCGGGCGACGGAGCCGGTGGTCAAGCTGCTGGATTTCGGCGTGGCCCTGTTTCTGTCCGAGCCGGGCTCGCTCACCATCCCCGGCTGGGGTTGTGTATCTCCGATGTATCTCTCGCCCGAACAGCTGCGCAATCCCAACGCGGTCGACGCACGCAGCGATCTGTGGTCCGTCGGGCTCCTGCTCTTTGAGGCGCTGATCGGCCGCTCGCCCTTCGCGAGCTTTGACAACGTGCAGATCCTGCGTGCGCTGACGGAAGGTCCCGTGCCCTTGCTCCCGCTCACCTGCTCTGTGGTCCCGGCGGGGCTGGCGACGCTCGTGCAACGCTGCCTGGAATGCGATCCGGATCGGCGACCCCAGAGTGCGGATGAGGTCATGCGCGCGCTGGAGCCGTTTTCGAGCCGTCCGGGTCACCGTGCGGGAGCTGGGCGCTCGTTGAGCTGAGTGCGTGGCATTCTGCGGCGGCGTGCGAGTCGCCCGGGCCGAGCTCGCGCAGCGCGAGCGGCCGGCCTCGAGCGCTCACGAGTGCTTGACGTCGCCCCATGCTGACGCGCACGGTTTGAGTCGGTCGTTGGTCGTGTCTCTCGAACCCAGGGGCCCCCCTTGACTGAACTCCCTGAGAGCAAAGCTCCAGCGTCAGCGCTCGCCGTGGAGGGCGGGCCGTGCGATATCTTGGTCGTCGACGACAAGCCGGAGAACCTCACTGCCATTCGCGTGGCGCTCGGCGATCTCGACTACCGGCTGGTCGAGGCACAATCCGGTCGGGAAGCGCTGCGGCGCCTATTGCAACAGGACTTTGCCCTGATCCTGATGGACGTGCAGATGCCCACGATGAGCGGGTTCGAGACGGCGCGCTTGATCCGCGCCCGCGAGCGCAGCAAGCACGTCCCCATCATCTTCGTCACCGCGTTTGGCCCCGACGAGGCTGAGATGTTGGAGGCCTATGACCTGGGCGCGGTGGACTTCTTGATGAAGCCGATCCAGCCGCGGGTGCTGCGGGCCAAGGCCGCCGTCTTCGTGGAGCTCGAGCGGCGCACGCAGCAGGTGCGCCGTCAAGCGGAGCAGATCCGCGCGCATGTGCAGCAGGAGGGCGAGAGCGCGCTCGCGGAGCAGCGCGCCCGCTGGGAAGCGCGCGCGCTCGAACAGCGGCTGGAGGAGCAGCGGATTCACGCCGCCGAGCTGGAGAGCTTGAATCGGCGCCTGGCGGAGGATGATCGGCGCAAGGACGAGTTCATCGCGTTGCTGGGTCATGAGCTGCGCAACCCGCTGGTCCCTCTGGTGACCGGGCTGGAGTTGCTCGCCACCGCGGAGCCAGACATTGCCGGCAAGACGCGCAGCGTGATGAAGCGCCAGGTCGAGCACCTGATCCGCTTGGTCGACGACCTGCTCGATCTTTCGCGCATCAGCCGCGGCAAGATCGAGCTGCGCCGGGCCCAGGTGCGCGCCGGTGACGTACTGGAGCAAGCACTCTCGCTAGCGCAGCCGCTGATCGAAGAGCGCCGGCATCGCCTGAGCGTGGAGCGCGGGGCGGTCGACGCGGTCGTCCACGGTGACGAAGTGCGGCTCACGCAGGTGCTGGCAAACTTGCTCAATAACGCTGCTCGCTATACCGAGCCGGGGGGAGCGATCGAGCTCGCGTGCCAGCTGCGCAACGGGGGAGTGGAGTTTACCGTCAAGGACAACGGTCGAGGCATTTCTCCCGAGCTGCTGCCCAGGGTGTTTGAGCTCTTCATGCAGGCGCGCGAGGGGGGCGGCGGGCTCGGGATCGGCCTGACGCTGGTCAAGCAGCTGGTGACCCTGCATGGCGGCCGCGTGATCGCGAAGAGCGCGGGCCTCGGACAGGGGAGCGATTTCGGGGTGTGGTTGCCGAGCACGAGGCGCGTGGTGAAGGCACCGCCCGGCGTCCCGGAGGACGCCTCCGAGGCTGTGCCTTCCACCGAGCCCGCTGCCCGGCGCGCCCCGCGTTTGAACGTGGCGCTGGTGGAGGACAACGACGACGTGCGGCTGCTCATTGGTGAGTTGCTCTCGAGCTGGGGGCATGAGGTGACGCACGCCACCACGGGGACGATCGGCGCGGACCTGATCATCGAGCAGTGCCCGGACATCGCCTTCGTTGATATCGGATTGCCGGACATTGATGGTTACGAGGTCGCCCGGCGCGTGCGTGCGCGTCTCGGCGCGCGGCCCGTGCAGCTGGTGGCCTTGAGCGGTTTTGGCCAGCGCTGCGATCGCGAGCGCGCCATTGACGCCGGCTTTGACCATCATCTGGCCAAGCCCGCCAGCGCGTCGGATCTGCAACGGCTGCTGGACGCGGTCAGCGCGCAACACCAGAGTCGAGGCTCCGTTCCGATCGATGAACCGGCTGCGGCGCGGGGCTGATGCGCCCCTGAGCACGCTCACTGTAGGGCATTCTCGCTAGAGGCGGGCCGCCTCACGCGTCGGCAAACGTCACAGTGAGCGCTCGGCTATCGCCTGGGATGCGCACGTTCCAGCAGCGATCGCGCGCCGAGGAACAGCTCGCGCGACAGATTGGCATGCGTAATGCACCGCCTTGGCTCCATGAATCAGGACATTCTTCAGGGTCGATGGGAGCAGCTGAAGGGCAAGGCCCGCATCAAGTGGGGCAAGCTGACGAGCGATGACATCGACCAGATCAAAGGGGAGCGTCAGAAGTTGGTGGGCAAGCTGCGCGAGCGTTATGGTCTCGCCACTGAGCGCGCCGAGCAGGATGTCGACGATTGGCTGGAGACGCACCATTGAGTCTTTGAAGACACTGTTTTTGAAGACACCGTTTTTGAAGACACCGTTCTTGCAAACTCTGCTGCTTGACCTCTAGGGCCGCCCGGGATGTGAGCTGAGGGCGGCCCTGCTTACTTAGTCATGGACATGGGTAGCTCGGCGTCCGGCGAGCGTTGTTGAACTCTCACGAGGTCATCCGCGCGCCGGGCGCCGCGGCTTTTTGTGTGCATTTCGTCGGCCTCGTTCCTCGTTCACTGCGCAAGCGAACAAAAAAGGCCGTCGCTCCGAGCGCCACCTCCCATGGCGCTTCGGAGCGACGGTCACCTCGTATGGCTCACTCGCTCAGGGCATCACGACCAGCGTGGTACGGTTCGCGAGTTGCCATTCCTCCATGAAGCCTCTCACGGCGTTTTCGCGTAGGCCATGAGCGGGATCGAACGTGAGCAAGCTCTGTTGTTCGCGGTTGTACCCGAGCACCACCTCGTAGTGCGAAAGGTACTCCTTCGACGAGAGTTGCTTGTGCACGCCGACGATCACCGGGCGCCCGGCGTCGACCTCGTGCTTCAAGTCGTCGAGTTGTCCGTTGAAGACAAAGGCGTGGAAGCCTTGTTGGCGCGCATAGTCGCGTAGCGCGCCGGCGGTGAGGCCTTCGTCGGGTTTGCGCCGCAACGCCGCGTCGATGTGGTCCCGGTCCAGCGCGGCTGGCAACGGTGGCTTCCGCCAGTACTCGAGCACGGCACTGAGCGCGGCCGCGCCACAATCCTTGGCTCCCTTCTGGTGGACGGGAGGCAAGTGATCGATGCGGCGCCAGCCTGGATCATTCCGCAAGGCGCTGGGCGTGACGTCCTGGGCGGATCCCGTATACGAGATGCAGCCGAAGCCGAGCACGCCGAGCACCAGTACCCCCCAAGCGGAGCGCCTCACAGCAAGATGACCAGCAGCAGTACGGCCAAAATTGCGGTTGCGGCGGTAGCGCCGATCACGACGGTATCACCACCTCGATAGTTCTTTGCGTCCGGCGAGGCGGCGTCCCGAGCTGCATAGCGTGCCAGGTCGTCCGAGGGAGCCTTGGCGCTGGTGCTCTCGTTTGCAACTGCGGGCATCGTCAGCGTCGTGCTGTCGCGATGAGTGGTCGTCTCGTGAGAGGTCACACTGGCGAAGCTGACGGCGGGCGCCAAGCTCATGCTCGCGCCAAGAACTAAGGCGTAAAGGTTCCGCATATCGATCCTTCCGATGGTTGTCCGTTGCACCGTTCCGCGATGCGAGCTGCATCGTGCGGAGGTTGTAGAGAGCTGTGCAGCTTTCGTGCCGCCCGCTGGAAAGGCCTTGGTTTCGCTGCCTTCGCGCCAAGGATGAATTGGGGACCGCGGCACGAGCTGCGTTTACGCAAACCTTCGCCGCAGGCAGGCCACACGTAGTGCAACAGCGCCACGCAAAAACCGCAATTTGGGCTGCGGCGTCGATGCGGGGCAAATGTCGTCAGAGCGCGCGCGAGCTCTCGCCATGCTCGCTGGTCGCTTGCTACATCCAACTACACTCGGTGTGCTGCTCGGCAGCGCGAAGTGGCCGAGCGCGAAGGACGGCGGAGGATGCAACCGATCGGCAGGGGGGACTCACCCCCGGGCTCCTCCCTTCCCCGGACAGAGGCCGGGGCAGAGGCCGGGACGGAGCCAAAGACAGAGCGCTTGGATGCTCCGCCGGCAGAGGTAGCGCTCCGACACCTGACGCGCCTGCAGCGGGTGACAGCAGCGCTCTCGGAGGCGGCCTCGCTGTCCGCCGTGTGCCAGGTGTTGCGCGCGGAGCTGGCAGACGCCGTGGCGGCGCGCCACGCCTGGGTCGCGCTGGTCAGGGAGGCGGACGGCTCACTCGGCTGGATCGGAGAGCAGCGCCCGAAGCCCTGGGCGGAGATGGAGCGGGCGTATCTCGAACGTCAACCGATCTGGCCCAGCATCCCATCCTGCTTCGTGGCGTTGCCATTGATCAGCGGTCCGCGCACACTGGGCGCCGTCGCGTTCGAGCTGGAGCAGCCGCGCGAGATCGAGCCAGGCGCGCGCGCCCTGTTCCTCGATCTCGTCCGGCCGCTGGCGCTCGCGCTCGACCGCGCTCGGCTCTACGAGCTCGCGCGCCAGGAGTGCGATCGCGCGGAGGAAGCCAATCGCGCCAAGGACGAGTTCCTGGCCATCCTCGGCCATGAGCTGCGCAATCCGCTCGCGCCGATCCTCACCGCGCTGGAGCTGATGCGAACGCGCGCCGGGGACGTGGCGCTGGAGGAGCGCGGCGTGATCGAGCGGCAGCTGCATCACATGGTCCGGCTGGTCGATGATCTGCTGGACGTCGCGCGCATCACGCGAGGCGCACTGCGCCTCTCGCGCAGCCGCGTGGAGTTACTGCGTCCGGTGAAGAAAGCCATCGAGATGGCGAGCCCCATGCTGGACGCTCGCGCGCACCGGCTCGTTGTTTCAGTGCCGCAGCAGGGCTTGCTGGTGGAGGTCGACGTGCACCGCGTCGCCCAGGCGATCGCCAACTTGCTGATGAACGCGGCCAAATATACGCCGCCCGGGGGCAGCATCGAGCTCAGCGCGAGTGTGCGCGAAGAGGACGAGCACGTCCTGCTGCAAGTGCGCGACAACGGCGTCGGCATCGAGCCCGCGCTGCTGGGCAGAATCTTCGAGCCCTTCGTACAGCGCCGGCAGGCGCTGGACCGTTCACACGGCGGGCTCGGCCTCGGGTTGACCATCGCGCGGCGGTTGGTGGAGCTGCACGGCGGCACGCTGGCAGCCGCGAGCGCCGGCGTGGGTCAAGGCAGCACCTTCACCATCGACCTGGCGCTGGCGGCCTCCGGGGCGCTGGAGGCCGGCAGCCCCGAATCGAAAGCGCCGCGCTCGTGGCCGGCGCTGGGCGGCGCGGTGAGGGTGCTGGTCGTGGACGACAACGTTGATGCTGCGGAGATGCTGGCCGAGGCGCTGCGCATTCATGGGCACGTCGTGGGTGTGGCTCATGACGGCCCGGCCGCTCTCACGCTGGCAGATGAGCTGCACCCGGAGCTGGCGCTGCTCGACATCGGTCTACCCGTGATGGACGGCTTCGATCTGGCCCAGCGCTTGAAGCGCAGCCTGGCGCCCCACGCCCCCAAATTCGTGGCCATCACCGGCTACGGCCAGCCCTCGGATCGGGCCCGCAGCAAGCAGGCCGGCTTCGACGAGCACCTGGTCAAGCCGATCGACCTCGCGCGGCTGAACACGATCGTGCGCAGCGTACGCCCGGGCGTCGAAGGGAGGTGACTCGAGGCGCCATGACTCGAGCAGCCATGACTCGAGCCGCCTTGCCTCAACCTGCCTGAAAGCGCGGGTCGCGTTGCGATTGCGGCGCGGCCTCCGAGGTCCCGAGCGTGACCCGCAGCTGATGGGTCCTGCCGTCGTCGGCCAGGCGCACGTAGCCTTCGCGCACGGCCTTGCCGTCGAGCTCCAGCTGCACCACGCCGCAGCTCACGCGCTCGGGGTTGTCGACCCGGATCAGGTAGCTGCTCGACAGATAGCGGTAACTGAGCTCGAAGTGGCTCCAGTGGCTCGGAATGCAGGGCTGGAGCGAGAGCGTCTTGCCGGCTCGGCGCAGCCCCAGCACCCGCTCCAGTCCGATGCGGTACATCCAACCCGCCGAGCCCGTGTACCAGGTCCAGCCGCCGCGCCCGGGGTGCTCGGAGCCCGCGTACACGTCGGCCGCCACCACGTAGGGCTCGACACGATAGCGCTGCACGCCCTCCGGCGTGGACGCGTGATAGGCGGGGTTGAGCAGCTCCAGCAGAGCGCCGGCGCGATCGCCTTCGCGCAGCAGGGTCAGCGCCTGAATGGTCCACAGCACGCCGTGCGTATACTGCCCGCCGTTCTCGCGGATGCCGGGAGGATAAGCACGGATATAGCCAGGATCTGGGGCCGCGTGCTGAAACGGCGGGTCCAGCAGGCACATCATGCGCTCGCGCTCGCGCACCAGCCGCGCCTCCGCGGAGGCC
>JAICTU010000019.1 GCA_025936205.1 Polyangiaceae bacterium
CGCCATCTACGCCCCGTCCTAGCACATCCGGCGGAGCACATCCGCCGAAGCACACCGCAAGGCTGCTCAGAACCAGACGGTCGCGCCGAGCTGCGCCCCGACGCGCAAGGAGGATATGTCCCAGCGCAAGCCGACCTCGCCGTGCGAGTAGAACACGTACTGACCCCAGCCGGCCAGGCCGCGCAGCGATGCATCGATGGAGAGCCAGTCGGCCACGACGTACTCGGCGCCCCCTCCCGCATGCAGCCCGAACAAGAGCGCCGTGCCTTGATCGATGGTATTGCCGGTGCAGGTGTGTGCGAGCAGCGGGCCCGCGGCAAGGAAGGGACGCAATCGCGCTCCTTTCGAGAAGCCATAGCCCGCGAATGGCTCGACCTGCCAGCTCCCGCCGGTCTCGCCCACCGATCCATCCCCGCCGTCGTAGCAGGTTGCAGCGTAGCCCGCGCGCAGCCCCACCCGCCACGCGCTACTACTCTCGTAACTGAGCCCGAGCAAGGCCGGGACCTGAGGGCCGTAATCCTTTTCGTCCACGACGGGTCCCACCCGTACGCTGGAGCGATCAATTCTGGGCTCGTCCGGATTGTCATGGCGTGGAGTACCGTCGAGCTGCGCCACGCTGAGCAGGGGCAGCTCGAGGCTGACTCCCCAGGTGCCCTCACCGGCGAGCGCCGTTGCGGGGCTCGCGCCGAGCAGCGCTGCAACACCCAGGGCGTGAAGCCCGCTCACCCTGTGAATCGAAGACCGTCGTCGATTTGCCACAAGCTGTTTCACCTCGTTGGAGCACGGGCCTGGAGCGGCCGGGCGCTAGCAGCGAGAGCAATTTTCAGGCCGTATCTGGCAGCGACACCGGGCCCGATCAGGAGCGTTTCTCGGGCTCAGCGCTTCAGCTGCATCAACTGCGAGAGCAGGTCGTCTGCGGCGGAGATGACCTTGGAGTTCGCGGAGAACGCGCGCTGGTGCTGGATCATCGACACCATCTCCTCACCGACGTCCACGTTGGAGGCCTCCACGGCCCCTGCGCTCAGGGTGCCACGCCCACCCGTGCCGGGATTGCCCAGCGCCGCGCCACCGCTCTCCGTGGTGGCCACCCACAATCCGTTGCCGGCACGCGCCAGCCCCTGGGGCGCGCGGAACGCGGCGACCTGCAGCTGGCCGACGCTCCGTGCGCGACCGTTGGAGTACAGGCCCTCCACCATCCCGTCCGGGCCGATGCGCACGCCGCTCAGCGCCCCCGAAGAGAACCCATCCTGACCTTGCGCGGAGACGGCGCTGTCCGTGGAGAACTGTGTCGCTCCGTCGAGGCCGGTGCCGCCGACATCGATCGGTGTACCCAGCGAGAGATGGATGGCCTGGTTCGGCGTGGCGCCCAGAAAGCTGACGTCGATGGCTTGATTCTGCGCGAGCGTCTGCAGCTCACCGTCGCTGGTGAATGCGATCGTGCCATTGCCGACTTCGACGTTCACACCGGGTTGGGTCGGGTCGAGCTCGTCGCCGGGCGCCAGCACCCGGTACTCCCACTGGTTGTCTCCAAGCTTGTTGAAGTAGACGTCCAACGAGTGCGGAGCACCCAGCGAGTCGTAGACCAGTATCGAGCTGCCGAAGCTTGCAGTCGTGGCCGGCGCCTGTGGATCGAAGGGCAACACGGGCACCGGTTGCCGCGCGTCCAGGTTCAGCGCCATCGTGAGCTCGCTGGTGGGATTTGCGGGCACGGCGGAGCTCGGCAGCGCGAGCGGCTGGACGCTGGTTGCGATCGAGCCGTCGGGCAGCGCGGGGCGCCCGAGCACCTGCAGGCCCGAGGCATCGACCAGCGCGCCCTGTGCGTCAAAATGGAACGTTCCCGCGCGCGAGTAGAACGTGCCCGTCACGCCATTGACGCTGCCGGCGACTGCAAAGAACCCCTCGCCTGTCAGCGCGACGTCAGTAGCATTACCGGTCTGCTGCAGCGCGCCTGAAGTGAAAACTTGATCGACGCCGCCCAGACGCGAGCCGGCGCCCGGGCCCGTGCCCGCGTCCGCCAGGAAGACGTCTTCAAAACTGCTGCGTTGGCGCTTGAAGCCCGGTGTATTGAGGTTGGCGAGGTTGTCGCCGACGACGTCCAAGGCCTCTCGTTCCGTGCGCAGGCCGGAGACCCCTGTCTGAAGAGTACGGACCGTCATGTTGTCCTGAACCAGCTCTTACGCAAGCTTCGGGCCAGTCCCCAACCTGCTCCACCTGCAGCGCGCTCGAGATCTCGTCGTCGCGCTTTCTGACGGCCGCACATTGCGCCACACACACCGTACCCCTCAGGGCCGCTGCTGAGCGCGCCGCGGCGGGGCGCATGAAAGAGCGGGCAATCCAACCATCGTTGCACGGCGCAGCGGTGGTTGGCTGCCACGCCGATTGGCTCCAAGTTTGCCTCCGTCTATGCTCGGAGGCAAAGCCACGATCCAGAGGAGTACCATGTCCCAGTCGCAGTCCCTCGGCGCAGCCATCCCCGGTCCCCCGCCGGAAGCCCGGCTTTTGCAGCTCATGCTCGGCATGTTCACCTCGCGAGCTCTCGGAGTGGCTGCCGAGCTGGGTGTCGCGGATGCATTAAAGGATGGTCCCCTCGAGATCGAGGAGCTGAGCGCCCGCAGCGGTGCAGCTCCCGATGGCCTGTATCGCCTGTTACGGGTGCTCGCATCGGTCGGGGTGTTCGAGCTGCAAGCTGGCCGGCGCGTGGCGAACACGCCGCTCTCCGCGCTGTTGCGCGCGGACGTACCGGGCTCGCAGCGAGCGGACGCGCTCTGGTTCAACGATGTGTCTGGGTGGATGGCGTGGGGGCGGCTCGATCACAGCGTGCGCACGGGCAAGCCGGCATTCGACGAGGTGTTCGGCAAGGACTGTTTCACGTGGCTCGAGAGCCACCCCTCGAGCTCGCAGGTCTTCCAGCAGGCCATGAGCAATCTCAGCGCCGCCAGCGGCAGCGCAGTGGCAGCGGCCTATGATTTTTCCTCGATCCGCACGCTCGTCGACGTGGGCGGAGGTCACGGCACGCTGCTGCTGTTGCTGCTCGAGCGCTATCCAAGCCTTGCGCCCGTCTTGCTCGATCGCCCTGAGGTCATCCGGAGCGCGCGCGAAGCATTGATGAGCGAGCGCAAGGGCGCCGCCATCCAGCTCGTCGCGGGAGATTTCTTCGATGGCGTGCCCGCGGGAGCCGACGCCTATCTCCTGAAGCTCATCATCCACGACTGGGATGACGAACACTGCGTGCGAATCCTCGCGAATTGTCGCCGGGCGATGGCGCCGGGCGGTCGCGTGCTGATCGTCGAATCTGTGCTCTGCGATGGTCCGGAAAGCAACGTCACCAAGCTGATTGATCTGGAGATGCTGGTGATGACGCCCGGCGGGCGAGAGCGGACGGAACAGGAGTACGCTGCCCTGCTCGGGCGCGCCGGGCTGGAGTTCTCTCAGCTCATCCCCACGCAGTCGCCCGTTTCCGTGATCGAAGCCTTTGCTCGCTCGACGAGTTGAGCCCCAGCGCGTTGCCGCGCGGGCGCGGCTGGGAACCCGATGGCGGCAGCGCCACGCAGTGCCGGGCGGCGCTGTCATCGAGGCGAATCCGCCCCTGCTTGAGCAGGTAGCCCACGGCTCGCTTGAAGGCCTTCTTGCTCAAGCCGAACAACCTGCGGATCTCTTCCGGGCTGGAGCTGTCTCCGACTCTCGGGGGCCTGGGTTCGAGGAGACGATCGAGCACCCGCTGCGCGTCACTGGCCATCTCATCGAGGGCATGGCCCCGCAGCGATAGCTCCAGCTTGCCATCCTCGAACAGATTGCTGACTCGAAAGCGCGCGGCTTGACCGCGTGACAGCGAGTGAGGTTCGTGCTTCGGCACCAACCCCACGCAGCGACGCTCGACGATCACGAAGAGTCCGATCGCCGGATCGCTGCGCCAGGCCTCGCCATCGACCCATTCATCCAGCTCGAGCTCCGTGGCGCGCGGGGCGAGCATCTCGGTGACGCGCATCGTACCGGCAAAGCGTCCGCTCCCGTCGCGGTACAGACCGATCGGCTGCACGTCTCCCGGCTTCAGCGGCCGTGTCTGCTGGGCATGGGGAACCAGCAGCTCCTTCTGCGGCCCCCAATCCACGAACGCACCGAAGGAGGTACAGGCTGTGACGCGCAGAAAGGCCACCTGCCCGAGCTCCAGCTTGGGCGTGCGCAGAGTGGCGATGGGCCGCCCCTCCGAGTCCAGGTAGAGAAACACGTCCAGCTGATCCCCCGCGGCCGCTCCGTCGGGCAGCTCCGTGCCCGGCAACAGCACGGTCGCTGCCTTCTCCCCTCGCTCCTCTTTCGACAGGGCCAGAAACGCTCCCGGCCCGGCCACGCGTAAAATCTCGAGGCGCGCGGAGCGGCCCAGCAAATCGGCGACGTCCATGACCGGCGCGCTATAGCCTTGCCGGGCCTCACGCGGAAGCCCCCCGGCCGTCGCCCAGCTGCCGATTGCGCCCCGAAACGGTGCGGAGCGGCTCCGGACTCGAACCCTTACCGCGTGGCCCGCAGCCCCGGCCCCTGCCTCCAGTGACACACCCACGGGAGCGGATGGGCTCGGCCCCGAGCGTCGCCGGGCAACACCAGGATGTGCCCCTCATAGCTCCGGCACCGGACAGTCGGAGCAGCTCGCCAGGTCCCCCTGCGCCGTACAAATCGAGGTTTCCATGGAAACCTCGCTTTGCGATCGCAGAACCCCTCCGCCGAAGGCGCCCGGTTCGCGGGGATTCCGCAGGGGCCGGACCTCATCTGCACGGCGATACTCGAAGCCTAGGGCGCCGGGCGCCGCTGCTCTCAGCGATGGCGCTCAGGAGCTCGATGCAAGCGCTGCAACGCTGGCGCGGAGCCACGAGTCCTGAGCGGCCAGCACCGGATACTGGCCCCGCCACTCGGACGCGCTCTGGAGTAATCTGTGCGGACGGCTTCCATGTCGGAACAAGCCCTCCAACGCTATCGCCCGTGGCTCGCCGACTCGCTGCATCCGCTGGTCCGCGGTTGGTGCGCCGACTCCGTGCATCGCCGCTGGGAAGAAGCCGGCGCGGAGTTCCAGCTGCGCACGGCGAACGAGGAGCACAGCCGCCGCTACGCCGCGCTCTGTCCCGTGCCGGGCGTGGACCATCGCTCGTACCGGTTGCGCGAGCTGAGCCTGCCGGGGGGCGTGAGCCTGATCGCCGGGATTCACTTCCGGGGAAAGTCGATGCGGTTCCCGTTCGTCGGCGTGTTCGCACAGAGCCGTTGGCTGGCCAGCGAAGAGCTGGCAGCGGCCCACGCGGCGTTGATGCGCGAGTTTGCGCCCTTCTCCCCGCGCGCGAGCCGCTGGTGGGCAGCAACCGATCGGCACGTCCCGAAGCTCCCTGCGGCTCGCGCGGATCTGCATCTGGTCATGGGATCGTTCGCGGAGCTGCGCAGCACCCCCGGCCCGGCGCTGCCCGCCGACTGGCAGCTACGGCGCATCGACGTCGCGAGCAAAATTGGGGGCGCGTTTGCCGAGATCTACCGAAGCTTTCACGGCGCACGACCTGATCTGGCCGAGGCAGTGCCGCCGTCGCCGCTCGATGCGCTCGAGGACTGTGCCAAGGCCGAAGGGCTGTATGCGTGCTTCCGGGGCACCGAGGTCGTGGGCATCCTCGCCGCCAAGCCGGTCACGCAATATTCCGTCGAAGCCTGGCTGATCTGGGACATCGTGCTCGCGCGGCAGTATTGCGGCCGGGGCCTGGCGCCCGTGTTGCAGCGGGCGGTGCTCGATCGCCTGGATGCAGCGCGGGCTCCCCTGGTGGTGGGCACCATCGACGGCAGCAACCTGCCTTCCCTGCGCACCGCGCTGCGCGTGGGCCGTCAGCTCGTGGGAACGTGGACGTTCATCGAAGAGCACTGACCACTCGAGTCGTCACGAGACAGCACAAAGCCGCGCGGCCTGGACAACTTGCTCCGGTCGCGCTCCGACGTCGAAGAGACAGAAGGAGCGTACGCACGAGGAGCAGGAGAATATGAGGAAGACACACATCACGGCGAGAATCGGCACGGAGCTCGAGCTCACTCAGCTCGAGCTCGTCCAGGGTGGGCTCATCAATGGCTGCAACCCAGTTACCCGAGCCAAGATGGTGTTCCAGGAGGTGGATCAGATGCTCAACGAGATCCGTAATCTGCCGAGCACCATCTGGAACACGATCACGAGCTGGTTCTGAGCTGCCGCACGGCGGGGGCTTCTGACGACGGACGGAGGGCTCGGGTTCCGAGCCCTCCTGCAAACGGTCAGAACGCCACATTGACAGCGATTGCGCCTGGCTCGCAGGTGCTGGAACCAATCTGGGCTCCCGGCGCGGACGGACTCAAATGTACTGGCACTCTTGACTCAGCGTGGCGTGATTCACCGGAATTATCGCGCAACTCGACTCCCGGAAGGGAACGCCCCTTGCACCGCATGTCAGTGCGTTGAGGACTCCAACGCAGAGCAGTCGAGAGCTTACTATGAAGAAGATTCAATCGATCTCCATGTTCATGGGCCTGTGCTTTCTGCCGTCTCTGGCCAGCGCCGCAGAGGCAGCGGGCGGACGAGCCATTCCGGGCGAGCCGCCTATCGGTACCTCCGCCGCCTTGCCCACGGGCCCCGTCCCCGCGCCGGAGCCGGCGCCCACCGCCCCTCCCGCGGATACCTGGCATCCCACCGAGCCGGCTCACTATGGCCCCACGGGGAAGCTGGTCAACATCGATGTGGAAGGCTCGAGCGCCTACGTCTGGCGCGGCATCAACAAGTTCGGTGAAGATCAGGGCTCCCAGGCCTTCTCGGTGTTTCCCGCCCTCACCGCCACGTTCGGCGGGCTCAGCCTGGGCTACTGGGGCGCGTTCCAGCTCTCCGGCGACAACAAGAGCACGCTGGTCGACAACGGCGTCGGCGCAGAGAACGACTTCATTCTGAAGTACAGCGCCTGGCTCCAGCACAACCTCGCCCTCTCCGCGTCGGCGACGCTCTTCACCCATCCGTTCGCCGACGAGACGCAGGCAGGCACGGGCGATCCCATGTACCTCGAGCCGGGCGTCGGCATCAGCTATCTGACGGGCGCCGACCTGGGCCTGTATGTCGGCTATTATCGTGGCCTGCAATCCGTCACGGAACCGGCGAGCTTTCTGTACATCAATCCCAGCGTCGGCAAGACCTTCCACGTCACCGAGGATCTCGGGCTCGCACTGGGGCTCTCGGCTGGCTACAAGGTGTTCACCAACGACCCGCCGAACGAAGACCGGCAATTTGATCTGGCGTTGACGGTCAGCGCGGCCATCCCGTTCTCGGACATGTACATCACGCCGCAGCTGCACGCGGCCTATGTGACGCGCGACGATGCCGTCGTGCCCGATGCCGGGTTCAGCGACTCGTTCGTGGCCTGGGCCGGCGTGCACGTGGGCTACGACGTCGGCATGTGAGCTCCGCAGCCGCGCGAGCTCGGTGTGATCCACTGAGCTCGCGCGCTCGGCGTCACAGGCCGCGTGACGCCCCTGCCCTTTCCGCGTACACCTGGGCGCGTGCCCGGGCAACGCCGACCCACTCCCCCGCGAGCAGCGACGCCGGCTCATCCCGGCGAGCTGATCGACGGCTTCACGCTCGGCGCCTGCATCCACACGGGTCAGATGAGCACGCTGTTCCGGGTGACGAAAGCGGGCCTCGATCGCCTCGCCGCGAGGCCGAGCGTGCACGTGGTGCGAGTCGCGAAGCGTTGAGCCCTGCTGCTACTGGCTCTTGATGGCTCGCCCCCACACGTCCATCCTGCACCCCAGGATGAGCCCACCGCGACGACTGCTGCCCCGGCTGCGTGCGGCGCTGCAGGCAGCCGGTGACCCGACGCGCGCGCTCGCGATGCAGGCCTACATGAAATCGGAGATGCCGTACTGGGGCGTGGCTGCGCCTCGCGTGCGCGCGCTCTGTCGCGAGTTGTTTGCCTCGTACCCGTTCGAAGACGCCGCGCGCTGGCGCGCGGACGTGCTCGCCCTCTGGCGCTCGGCCACGCACCGCGAGGAACGCTATGCCGCCCTGGAGCTAGCCGGGCACCGCAAAGCCAAAGCGTTTCAGACCCTGGAAGCGCTGCCGATGTACGAGGAGATGATCGTCAGCGGGGCCTGGTGGGACTACGTGGACGAGCTGGCGAGCCATGCGATTGGCACACTGCTCGAGCTCTACCCGCGCGAGCTCCGGCGCACGCTGCGCGACTGGAGCCGCGGAGACGACCTGTGGAGGCGGCGAGCGGCCATTCTGGCGCAGCTCGGCTTCGGCGAGGCGACGGACACGAAGCTGCTGTATGCGTGCATTCGACCTTCGCTCTCGTCCCGGGAGTTCTTTCTGCGCAAGGCCATCGGCTGGGCGCTGCGCCAGCTGGCCCGCAGCCAGCCGGAGGAGGTGCTGCGCTACGTCGAGGAGCACGCGGACCAGCTCAGCCCGCTGAGCCGCAGAGAGGCGCTGAAGCACCTCTCTCCTCGCGGTCAGGGCATCACCCGCGGAAAGGGCGCGGCTTCAGGCGGCAATCGCCGGCAGTAACTCCTCGAGCTGAGCCCAGATGGCGGCAGATCTGTGCGTCTGGAAGGCCGCGCCCGCGTGCCGACGGACGCGTCAATCGCTCGCGGGCGTGCCGGACGGCACCAGCACGGTGCTGGTCAGCGTGAAGGGAGCCGCGACGACGCCGACGCTGCCGACTTTCGCGCCGGACGAGTTGTAGGCGGCGATATCGACGAAGCCCGGCGGCACAAATGAGAAGCCACCCATGCCGGTGTCATCGGTCTCACTGCGAGCGCGGGTCAGTACCCCGCTCTCCATGTACATCTTCAAGACCTGCCCGGCCCCCTGCCGCATGTCGTAAGCGACACCCGCGGCGGGTGTTCCATCGCAGTCGAGGGCGGTCACGAGCACGTGCCCCGAGCCGGGATCGAAGTCCGAGCCCGACGCGCGCACGAGCCCCATGAGCGCCGGCGAGGAGATCAGCGTCAGGGTCAAGGGCTGCGGAAACGAAGCGACGATCGGCGGATTGAAGAACTGCAGCCAGCGGGCATAGGGAGCAACCTGGCAGCGCTCGTCGGGCGCCTGTGGATCGCAACCGGGCAACAGCCCGCAGACCTGCGCGCTCGCGGGCCCGAACAGGTTGGGGTCCGTGCAGGGCACGGTGGGCGAGACCAGCTCGAGAAAGCCGTCAAAGCCTGCCCTGCCCGTGGGCACGTCGAACTCCAGCCCGCCGGCGGCATCCGTCACGCCCGTGAACAACGGGTTCGTGCAGTCCGCGTCGAGCTTGGCGCACACGCGCCCGCGCAGCCCGGCGAGCGGTATCGCACAGCCCTGCAAGGCGTCGCAGGCGAGTATACGGACGTGAGCCAGCGAGGCCTGGGGCGCGCTCGGAGCCGGGGGTGAGGTCAAGCAGGCCCAGTTGGCGCTCGTCGGATCGTCCGGCTGCGCCTGCGCGACCTGCGTGACGAGCTGTGGATCATCGGGGAACTCCACGAGCGCTGCACAGCCGAGCGCACCGGGCGCCAGCAGCGCGAGCGCGGCGAGCCGCACGTGCATCAGAAGCCTCCCGAAAGCTGGAGGCCGAGCTCCGAGGCGCTGGTCAGCGCCGTGACCCGCAGCGCGGTGGGCGCCGGCTGTTCCGTGGATCCACCCGAGGTGAGCCAGAGGGCGGCGCCCGTCGCCATCAAGCCGAGCCCGGCGGAAACGCCGGCGGTCGCGATGGTCGCATGCGTGGAGGCCGCCTTTGCGGCATCGACCCCGCGCTGTGAGCGGCAGCGGTTTTCGTCGCAGAGCTCGTTGGCGCGATCGGCGTCCTTCATGACCCAGAGCCCGAAGCCGAGCCCCACTCCCAGACTCGCGACGCCGGCAGCGCCCACGACGAGGCCTGCCACTCGCGAAGCTGACCAACCCGGCGCGGCCTCGCTCGGCGCTGCCAGGGCGACGGGCTTGGCTGCCGGCGGCGCTGCCGGTGCGGGCGCGCTCGCGGGTGCAGGAGTGGTCGCGCTCACCGCCAGCTCCGCCTCGCGCAGCTCCCCCAGGCGGGTGTTGGCGATGCGGATGTAGGCCGGGCTGGCTCCGGGATCGGACAGGTAACGGCGATAGGCCGCGATCGCGAGCGGCCGATCCCGCAGCCCGAGATCGTACACGCGCGCGATGTTGTACAGAGCCTCGGCGCTGGGCGCGCTGTCATATGCCATCTGGTAGAGCGCCACTGCCTGCGCGTAATCCCGCTTGCCGTAGGCTTCGAAGGCGCGCGCCGCGTAGTCCTCCGCCTGTACCACGGACGGCGCAGCACCGGCCGGGCTTTGCGCGAGCGCGGGGGCTGCAAAACAGAGCGGCAGCGTCAGAGCGATCCGACATGCCCAGCTCGCTTTCCGATGATGCAGGTCGATTGCCATTGCCTACTCCACGATCGGCATACGAGGGGTCTGCTCGTCGATGATCTGCATGCGCGGCGCCGTTCGAGCTGCCGCCTCGGTGTCCGGGGCCGCTTCCGGGTGGGGCGCGCGGCGCTGATGCGCAGGCACGGCGCTCGCGGCGGGAGCGGCTGGAATCGCCGGCACTCCCGCGCCGGGGCCGCTCGTCGCGGACGTCTTGGTCGCAGGTGCCGGGGCGAGCTCGCGCACGGGCTGCACGGGTTCGCGGTCCGCCGCAGGGGGCGCCGCCGCCAACGACTCGATGTTCGCCAGCGGAGCCGGGCTCGCCGGCGCGGGGGTGGCCGCGCTGGGTGCGCTGGCCGATCCCTGGATTGCTCCCAGCGACAGCCAGCCGATGCAGCCCAGCGCGGCGAGCCCGCCGAGCCCAGCACCCATGCGCTTGCGCCGCTGCGAGACGGCGGACGGGTTGGCCGCACCCGAGTGCAAGAAACTCAACATCATCGGCCCGGTCGAAAGCGCACCGGGCGCGCGAGACGCTTCTGGCAGCAGGCTCGGTTCTGCCGCAACGCACAGCTGGCCCTGATCGATCAGCCGCGCTACGGCGGAGAGCGCTTCGAGATCACCTTGGTCGCTGGCGTCCAGAAAGTCGCGCAGCGTGCTGGGCAGGATGAACTGGTGCAACAGCGCGCGATCTCTGGCGCTGAGCGGCGCTTCGGCGAGCTCGGACGCCGCCCGATAACGCCCGTCGCCCAGCCGCGCCAGCAGCGCGTGGACTTCGTCCATCCGGCGCGCGCCGTTCAGCAGTAGCGCCGAGGTGCTCTCGAAGATGGTGCGCGCGCGCGGCACGGCGACGAACTCGGCGAGCACGCGGCCGCTCTTCAGCGCCAGCGCGCGATACAACGCGAGCTCGCCGTGCAGCCGACCGCTCTCGGCGTCAACGATCTCGCCATCCGCGCACCAGATGCGGCTCTCCGAGCCGTGCTGCGAGATCGTGATCACGCCGTCTCGCCGAGCCAGCGTCAGCGTCTGGATCAAATCGGCGAGCGCGATGTCCCTCAGGCTGCCGTTGAACCCCGCCGCCCTGCCCTCGCCGACCGCGATACCCTGCGGAGCCAGCGTCTGGCGCAAATGCTCGTCGAACGCCTCGATCGCCGAATGCCTGAACCTCAGCACCCAGTCTCGCAGGCAGTCCTGCGACAGACCGTGCCGAGCACAGGCATCGCTCACACTTAGCGCGCCGCTCATCACCTCGCGGACAAGGCTGGCCTGATCTTGTTCGCTCCATGCCCCCCCCGGACTGCTGTTTCGGGGCATACGGATCGCAACGGGTTGATGGACGGTGTATGCAACGGCCCGCGGCTATCGAACTAAAGAGAGGCTCCGCTTTTCGACCCGAGCTGAATCGTGTTTCACCGCATTGCAGCACCGACGCTGCCGGCTGCGCTCACCAGTCGGCGTCCGGTCCGGCAGCGTAGCTGGCCCGGATCCAGTCGTCGTGAAGCGCCGCGGAATACACGCGAAAATCGAGGATCTTGCCCACGAACGGCGGGTCCTCGATGTGCTGCGATCGACCGAGCCAGTTGTTCCAGTCGCAAGGACCGGTGCGACCCGTGCAGGTGGTGATCTGCGAGAGCGAACCCGTGAATGAGCCCGACTGGACGAGATCACCGTTCTGATAGAGCCGGAGCAGATTTGCGTCGTCATCCACCACGGCCACGAGTTGCACCGGCACTCCGACGGACATGCTGCTCGGCCCGAGCAGTGTCGCTCCCGTGCAACTCTCGCACAGCAACTCCATTTTGCCGGACTGGTTCCTGGGCGTGAGCCAGAGCGAAGTTGCGTCCAGGTCCACCGCGCACTGCTGCCCTTCGACGGTGGTCGGGTTGCGACCGAGGTCGAAGATGCGCTGCCACTGCGCCGTGGTCGCGCTCGGATTGCTCACATCCCAGCTCGCCCAGATCTCCAAGCTCGCATTGCTCAAGTTCCCGAGCAACCCGTTCGGCAAGTCGATGTACTGCCCCGGACTGCCGCCCGCGAGCACGGCGGCCCCATCGCTGAACGTCGCGCCGACCGACGTGGCATCTTCTCCGCCTGCCGAATCGCGGAGCGGCGCCAGCGCATCGAACCGGTAGCGATGCACCAGCGCAGAGCTCAGCGCGACCTGGACCGGATCGGGAGGGCCGAGGACGCCGGCGTCTCGGGCCTGGCCCGCGTCCGGCGGCGTGCTCGCGCTGCCCCCCGAGCCACCGCTGCTCGCGTGCCCGCCGGCGTCCCGATCCGAGGCGACGCTGGCGTCCGGCTCCACATTGCCGCCTTCCGACGAGCCAGCGCGCTGCTTGCCGACGTAAAATTGGTCCGTCAGCAGCTGAGGACACGCCATCAGCAGCGCAGGTAGCAGGACGCAGGCCGACTTCGGAAACAGCGCGCGGCGGCCCAGCATCACCTGAAAGCCTGACACTCTCGAGCGCCTCGACAAGGCACGCCTGGCGTCGGACGTCGGCGCAGGTACGAGCGGCGCGCCCCTTTGCGCCCTCCGGGTTCGAAAGCTCCCTTTGCCAGCAACCCGGCAAAATAGCACATGGCCGAGTGCCCGCTTCGCGGACTCCGCTTTGCGAAAAAGGCCCGCCGTTTTCACGAAAATGCCCGGACAGGGCGGGCGGCGCCCGTGGGATCCGCGTGCTGCGCCGGAAACCCACCGGCAAAAAAGGCCCGGCTCAACGCCGACAAAAAAATGAGAGGCTGTGACCCGAATCTTCGGCGGGCGCATCGCGCAGCAGCCCGCGTCCCCCCGACCCTCGGCGTTGAAGGAGAACCTGTGGCTTTCCGGTCGATACATCGTTCCTTGCTCGGTGGTTTTTCATGGACGGCGTGCAACGCTGCTGGTGCCCTTCGCCCTCTCCTGCTCCAGTGATGAAGGTGACGGGGGCCAGCCACCCACGCCGCCCTTCAATCAGGGCAATCTGCCGAACCAGCCCCGCACCACCGACGTGAGCCAGCGTCCCGAAGGCGGTGGAAGCGATACTCAGGCCCCCACGCCGACCGGCACTGCCGACAACCCCAATGAAGGCCAGCCCGTCAACGCGCCGATCGCCGACGCAACGCCAGCGCGGGTCAGCTACGGCAGAACACCAACCTGCCCGACCCGTTCACGATGCACGACGGGACTCGCATCACCACCAAGGCTCAGTGGGAGTGCCGGCGCAACGAGATCGCGAAGGACATCGAGCAGTTTGAAATTGGGCCCAAGCCCGAGTCGCCGGCGGTCAACGCCACCCTGAACGGCAACACGCTGAGCGTGAACGTCACCACCGGGGCGGGCTCGATCACGCTCACCTCGAACGTGACCCGCGTCAACGGCGCCGCGGGGCCGGGCTGCGTCGCGATCGGCATGGGCGGCAACTCCAGCCTGATCAGCGGCTGCGTGCAGGTGCCGTTCAACAACAACCAGGTCGTGAACCTCAACTACAACGGCACGGTCAACAACAACGATCCGTTCTACACCGTCTACCCCGAGCTCCGCGGCAAGATCGCGAACTACGCCGCGTGGTCGTGGGGCATCAGCCGCCTGATCGACGGCATCAATCAGGTCAAAGACCAGCTGAATGTCGACACCACCCGCATCGGCGTGCACGGCTGTTCTGCCTCCGGCAAGATGGCCTTGTTCGGCGGTGCCTTCGATGAGCGCGTCGCCCTGACCGTCGTCCAGGAATCGGGCGGCGGCGGCATCAACTCCTGGCGGCTATCGCAGGCCTTCGTGGACCGCACGGGTACGCAGATCGAGAAGATCGACAACACCAACTACAGCTGGTTCCTGCAGAGCATGCAGCGCCAGAACCCCAGCATGTTGCCGCATGATCACCACGAGCTGATCGCGATGATCGCGCCGCGAGCGGTCGTGATCCTGGGGAACCGGAACTACGAGTGGCTGGGCGACGAGTCCGGCTACAAGTCGACGAAGGCCGCTCAGCAGGTCTTCGACGCGTTGGGCGTGAGCGCCAACTTCGGCTACGATTTCACCACCGATCACGACCATTGCAGCGCGGCGGCCAGCCAGGTCACCACGGCGAACGCCTTTGTGAACAAGTTCCCGCGGGGGCAGGACGCCAATACCAACATCGCCATCGCACCCGACGCGAACCCGCACCAGGCCGGGCAAGCCACGTTCGACCTCGACGCGACCCAGGCGATCAACTGGACAACCCCCACCTTGCAATGAGCGGGGCTGGCCTCGGCTGAGCGATTCCGCGAAAATTTTGCGCGCCTCTGAAGAGAGGACGGCGGCCCCCGCCCTCTGCGCTGGGGCGATTCGACGCTTCCGGCGCGGATCGATCTGATGCATGGTACGGCCACGGCTGGAGGCCGGATTTGCATGAAAGCGCAGCGTGAGACAGTGATGGGGATGCTACGAGAGCGCGTGAGCGCGCTGCGGCTGCGTGAGTGCGGCTTGGGCCTGATGGCGGCAACGCTGCTCGCGGCCTGCTCCGGGTGTTCCAGCGATGATATGTCTACGAAGTCGACGGCCCAGGCCAACCAGCCCTCCGCCTTGGGCTCGCCGCCGGACACGAGCACCGGGGCGCAGCCCGGAGCCATGCCGACAGAAGTGGCGACGCCCAGCGCCAACGGCCCGGCGCAGGAAGCCCCCGTGCAACCCACCGGGCTCGTGCCGCCGGCAGTGACGGGCGATACCAACACCGGGACGGCACAGATGCCGGTTCCAGCGGGTCCGCAGCACTGGGTAGGGACCTGGACTGCCTCGCCGTATTTTGATTCCGGCAACCAGCCGCCCGCGCCGCTCTCGAACGCCGTGCTGCGGCAGATCGCGCACGTGTCGATGGGCGGCAGCCAGCTGCGCGTGCAGTTCTCGAACCTGAACGGCAACGGCCCCGTCACGATCAACGCGGCTCACATCGCGCGCTGCAATGCGGCGCCCGCCGTCGACAGCACGATCGACGTGGCCACGGACAAGGCCCTCGCCTTCTCCGGGATGCCCTCGGTGACGATCCCGCAAGGCCAGGAGATCTGGTCCGATCCCATCGACTTCACGGTGCCGTCGCTGGGCAACATCACCATCACGACCGCGTTCGGAAATGTGCCCGGCAACGTCATGGGGCACTCGGGCTCGCGCACGACCTCGTACATCCAGGGCGCCAGCAACAACGTGAGCGCGGCCAGCATGGCCGGAGCGCAAACGACCGACCATTGGTATTACATCTCGGGCATCGACGTGATGGCAGACGCGACGGCGGTCGGTGCCGTCGCGATCGGTGACTCGATCACGGACGGCCGCGGTACCGACACCAACCGCAACAACCGCTGGACGGACATCCTCTCGGCACGCCTGCAAGCGGATGCCTCGACCGCACATGTGTCGATGATGAATCAGGGCATCGGCGCAACCAACCTGGTAGGCAACAGCGGCACGGCGGCTCAAGCTCGCTTCAACCGCGACGTGCTCGGCCAGAGCGGTGTTCGCTATGCGATCGTGTTCGACGGCGTGAACGACATCGGCGGCAACGCGCAGTTCGCGCCGATGAAGGCAGCGTACGACGATCTGATCGCGCGAGCTCACGCCAAGGGCGTGTTGATCTACGGCGCCACGATCCTGCCGTTCGGCGGCAACAGCTACTACACCGCCGCGCACGAGAACGTGCGCCAGCAAGTGAACGCCTACATCCGGAGCGGTGTGTTCGACGGCGTGATCGAGTTCGAGGCGGCCGTCACCGACGGCGGCAATCCCCCGAAGCTGCAGGCCGCCTTCGCTGCCTGGGCCCAGCAGGACGGGCTGCATCCCGGTCCAGCGGGCTATCAGAAGATGGGCGACAGCGTGGATCTGAGCCTGTTCACCAAGTAGTACCGCTGGCAGCGCTGAGCGGGCACATACTGGGGCGCTGGAGGGCGCGGCAGAGCCGAGCCCTCCAGTACCTACTGTGCTTCATCCGGCGGGCGCAGGGAGGGAATGATGCGCAGCCCCGTCATCCAGTTGGGGCGCACCAGAACCGTCTTGGGCACGGCGATGGGCTTGGCGCCGGTGCTCAACGCAGCGTTCACCACCGCGATGCCCGTGGGCACGTTGATGAAGCCACCGAGGCCCGAGCTCTCCGTCTCCATCGTCGCCCCGGTGGGCAATCCGGCGATGAAGTAGAAGGGTACGCTGCTCTTGTCGATCGAGTACCGGACGCCGACCGCGGGCTGGTCATTGCAGTCGAAGGCGCGGAGATAGACCAAGCCGAGCTGGGGATCCTGCTGCGAACCGATGGCAGCGGTCAACATGGGCAAGCGCTGGCGCTCGACCACACCGAGCGGCGTATTGTCGCGGCGCGACTCGAGGGTCAGCGCGTCCTGATAGAACAGGATGGTGGGGATGATCTCCGGTCCCTGGATTTCGAGATAGCCGTCGAAGCCATCAAACAGGGAGAGATCCGCCCAGCCCTGCGCGTCGAGCGGGACGCTGGGTGAAACGGGGTTGCTGCATTCGAGGTCACGCTGGGCACAAGCGCGCACGCTGACGCCATTCGGTACGGCGCCGGTGACCAGGCTCAGGATCTGGATCGACTGCACCAGGCGGGCGGCATTGGCGTTGGAGCGCGCGACCATCGGCGGCAAGCTCAGGGAGCCGATGCAGGACCAGTCGCGGCCCTTCTCGGCCATCAGCGACTCGACCCCCGTGTTGGCGCCGTTCGCGCTCGCCGCGTTCATGCTAGCGCTCGTGTCGTTGGGGTCGGGCAGCTCATCCGTGCCCGGCTCAAAGGGCGTGCAGGCCAGCGCCAGGCCAGCGAGGCTCAAAATCTTCCGAAACATACCGCTCCTCCCAGACCGGGGGCGCAGCCCGACAGCCCGATTTGCTCGCGGGCAGGCTCGATCCAGATCGTGGCCAGCACGGCTCCGGCGCCCAGGGCCAACGCGGCGCTGCCCGTGATCCACATCGCCGTCTCGGCGCGCTTGCCCCGATCCAACTCGTCTCCGCAGCGCTGCTCGCGGCTGACCCCCACGGCCACGCAGGCGGCGTCGTCGTTCCAGAGCGAGGCGTAGTGCTCGCGGCGCTGCCAGGCGATCACCGTGCCCGCGCCGGCGACGACGGCGGCTCCCCCGAGGACCCACGGCAGCCAGCGGGGCGCGCCGCCCTGCGGCTCGCTCGCGCCGGTCTCGCTGGGACGCGCGGCGCCGTCCGGCCCGCTCTCCCGCTCGCCGACGGCACTGGCGGCGGCCCCCGCGCGATGCGGTGCCAGGCCCACTTCTTCCCGCGTCAGCTGCCGCGCCTGCACGGTGATGGGCCGCCCCAGCTTGTAGTGCCCCGGCGCTTGCACCTCGAGCAGGTACGAGCCCACCGTGACCTGCAGCGGCTCGGCCATGGGCAGCGTGGCCACCACGTCTCCGTTGAGCATCACCTCGGCACCGGACGGTCCGCCGTAGACCTCGAGCTGCCCGAGGTGCCCTGCCACCACCGAGAGCGCCGCCGTCAAGTCGGCCTGGTGCCGCTCGACGTAAGGATCGCTGCCGTGCGAGAGCGCGAGGGTCAGGTACTTGTGCGCCGGGGCCCAGCGGCCCAGCGCTTGATACGTGACGCCGAGATGCGAGAGAGCACGCGCGTTGTCCGGGTCCAGCTCCACCGCCTGGCGATATGCTTCCAGCGCCTCCGCGTCGTGACCGGCCGCGCGCCGTTCCATGCCCTGTTTCAGCAGCTGTTCCAGCTTCGTGCGCTCGCCGTCTTGAGCGAAGCCAGGGCTGGCGCTCAGCACGTGCGCTGCCACGAGCAGGGCCGCCAGCGTGCGCCGGCCCACCGCGAACAATGGGGCTCGATCCATGGCCCGCGACTCTAGTGTCCTGTAACGCAACCCACAATTGCTCCGAACAGCGCAACAGGTCGCGTTTCGATCAGCCGGGCGCTAATCGAGGAACGGCGACTGGTTCGCGCCGCGCCGCCCCGCTTCTCCTTCGGCGCCTGGCGTTGCTGGGGGCGACCTGCCCGGAGCCGTGCGGGGCTCGTCGGTCGCCGCGACATTCGTGGCTGCGTTGGCCGAGAGCGTTTCGGAGGTTTCGGCAGCTGGATGGCGCGCCCTCGGCCGCCGCTCGCGCGCGCTCGAGGTGCGTGGGCTGCGCGCCGCCTGGAGCGCTCGCAGGCGCGTCACCAGCGCCCTGCCCTCCAGCGCGCTCGGCTCGGCGGGGGCTCGCTCGGCGGGAGCCGGCGTGATGGCGCCGGGCTCGATCTCGGCAGCGGCTGGCTGTTGCACGGCCGCAACTACCGGCGCGCGCGCGCCGGGCCCAACCGGTCTCGAGGCAGGCGGGGCGACCGCCGTCGCCACCGGCACCGGGGCTCGCTGCCCGACCCAGAGCGCCACCGCCGCGAGCAGGGCCGCCGCGCCGCAGGCGATCCACCACAGCTTGCGCGACGGCCGCAACGACGGGATGGGCGTGGTCTGCTGCGCGTCCGGGGCCAGCAGCGGCTCCTGCGCAGGCCGGAATGAGGCGGACGCGCGCACGAGCGCCCCTGCCTCCGGCGGCGCCACGAGCGCCGGCTTGAAGGAGCTGGCCCAGACCACCTGAGTGCGCTCCGCCGCCAGCGCCAGCATCGCGGCTCCCATCTCGCGCAGACTGGGGAAGCGATCCTTCGCCTCGAGCGCCATCGCCCGCACGATCACGCGCTCCAGCGCGGGCGATATCTCCGGCCGGATCGCGCGCGGTGGCTGGAAGGACCCCCGTGCCAGTGCGCCCAGCAGCTCCATCAATGTATCACCGCGAAACGGAGTGCGCCCGGTCACGCACTGGTACAGCACCACGCCCAGCGAATACTGGTCCGACGCCGGCCCCAGCTGCGCCGAGCCGCGCAGCGCTTCGGGCGGGAGGTACAGCGGCGATCCGATCAGCTGATTGGGAGAGGTCGCCACCAGGTCGAGCCCGGTGCGCTCCAGCGAGAGCTTCGAGATGCCGAAATCCAGCACCTTGGGCACGATCTCGCCGCTCGGTCCTTGCTCCAGGAAGATGTTGCTCGGCTTCACGTCGCGATGCACCACGCTGACCTCGTGAGCCGCCGCGAGCGCGGCGATCAAGGGCAAGGCCAGGCGCACGGTGGTGCGATCGTCGAGCGGGGCATGACGCTCGAGGTAGCTGTGCAGATCCTCGCCCACGAGCAGCTCCATCACCAGATACGGCGTGCCCTGGTGCACACCGACGTCGGTGACGTCGACCACGTTCGGGTGAGTGATGGACGCCACGACTCGGCCCTCGCGCAAGAAGCGCTCGCGCGCTTCCGGGCTCTGCAGCAGCGAGTCGTCCATCAGCTTCAACGCCACGGGCTTGGCCAGCATGACGTGTTCCGCACGATACACGCTCGCCATCGCGCCACGCCCGATCAGCTCTCCCACCACGTAGTTGCCGAACTGCACGCCGGTGGCGAGCTCGGAGTCGGGAGGGGGCGTCATCACGGGGCTCATTCTATGTGCGTCGGGCAGGGAATGCAGTCCCGAACAGGGGGACGGCCAAGCGACCTGGAAACGTTCCCGTAGGCAAAAATCGCTGCCGTCGAGCAGCGATGTCCGCCGGTGATCAGCCTGATCGCAACACGCCTCGACGAGCTATCCTCGCGCCATGGATTGGAAGCTCCTGGCATTCACGTTTGCCTCCATTTTTCTGGCCGAGCTCGGCGACAAGACGCAGCTCGCCACCCTGTCGCTGGCCGCCGGCGGCAGCTCGCGCTGGGTCGTATTTGCTGGTTCCGCTGCCGCGCTCGTCACCACATCCGCCATTGCGGTGGTAGGCGGCGAAGCGCTGAGTCGCGCGGTCTCACCGGTGTGGTTGAAGCGCTGCGCAGGGGTGCTGTTTCTGATGCTGGGTGTACTGTTTCTGTGCAGCGCCAGGGGCTCGCCGGATGCAACGGAGACGGGTTCTTCCTCGAGCGTCCAGGGCTGAGCTTGCTGGCTCGGGCCCGCGCTGGCACAGTCACTGGGATGCGGCACACGGAGGGTGGCGGACTCGGCTTCTGCCTCGCCGCCCTCGCGGTGAATCTCCTGGGCTCTGCCTGCACGGGCTCGACGGCAACACGGCCGTCTTCTGCGCAGCCCGTGTCCGCGAACGCCGCCGGCTATGAGCTACCGAGCGCCGCAGGCGCGAGCAGCTTCCCGCCCGCGCCGGTGGCGCCGGTCGCCGCAGAGAGCCGGCTGGTACGGCTGAACCACCAGCAGTACCGGCACACCGTGCGCGATCTGTTCGGCGCGCCCGGTTCCCCCGAGCTCGCGTTTGCGCCCGACGCGCTCGGCGGCTTCCTGTTCGAGACGGACAACGCATTGCTCGTCGACGGCCGCCTTGGGCCGCAGTACCGGAGCGCGGCAGAGGCGCTGGCGGAGCGGGCCGTCAGCGACGCGGCGGTCTATGCGCGCATCGCGCCCTGTCGCGCGCCGACCACGGAGTGCCGCGACGCGTTTCTGAGCAGCTTCGGCGAGCTTGCCTTCCGGCGCCCGCTGAGCCAGCGCGATCTCGACACGTTCCGCGGCCTGTTCACTTCGGGTGCCGCGCGCTTCGCGAGCGGAGACGAGTTCAGGGACGGGGTGCGGCTGACGGTCGAGGCGATGTTGCAGGCGCCCGATTTCCTGTATCGCAGCGTGGCGGGGACCCCGAGAGCAGACGGCCGCCTGCAGCTCGACGATTTCGACGTGGCGGCGCGGCTCTCCTACTTCTTGTACGACTCGATGCCCGATGCCGAGCTGCTTGCGGCGGCGCACGCCGGGCGCTTGCACACGCCGGACGACGTGGAGGCCGCGGCGACCCGCATGTTGCGGCAGCCGCGCGTGCTCCCGCAACTGGTCTCGTTCCACGAGCAGGTCTGGGCCTTCGGGCGCTTCGCCGGCATCAGCCCCGACGCGGAGAAATATCCCGAGCTACCGGGCGGCTTCGTGTGGCGCGTGCGGCGCGCCGCGCGGCTGTTCTTGCGCGACGTACTGATGAGCGGCGGCGGGCTCGAGGAGTTGCTCACGGCCCCCTACGTCTATGCGGATGAGAGCCTGGCGCCGCTCTACGGTGCAGCGCTGCCGACCGGAGCGCCTGCCGGCATCGATGGGACCGGACGCTTCGCGCGCCTCGAGCTCGAGCCGGGCGAGCGCGAGGGCTTCCTGATGCAGATCGGCTATCTCGCCTCCAACGCTTACTCGGCGAGCACCGATCCCATCCACCGCGGGCTGTTCGTGATCCGCAACCTGCTCTGCCGTGCCGTGCCCGATCCTCCGCCGGGCGCCACGCTCACGCCGTTGCCGGCGACCCATCCGCCGATCGTCACCACGCGCGACGAGGTGAGCGTGCTCACCGGTCAGAGCTTTTGCCCCACCTGCCATGCGCAGATCAATGCGCCGGGCTTCGCCTTCGAAGGCTTCGATGCCATCGGACAGAAGCGCGCCACCGACAACGGCGCTGCCGTCGACACGTCGGGCAGCATGGTGCTCGACGGCCGGCTACTGCTGTTCAACGGGCCCACGGCGCTGATCGAGGGCATCGCGCGCAGCCGCGAAGCGCACGGCTGTTACTCGCGGCGCTGGCTGGAGTTCGCGCTGGGGCGCCCGCTCGCCCAGAGCGACCTGCCGACGCTGGCGGCCATCGCCGGCGAATCCCGCCCGCTCGCCGATCTGCTGGTGGCGATCGTGCGCAGTCCCGAATTTCTGACGCTGCCCGCGAGCGCGGCCCCGGGAGGTGCGCCGTGAGGACCGCTGCGCGGCCTTTCCCCCGCGGGCCCCTGCCCCGCCGCCACTTCCTGCGCGGCCTGGGCGGGCTCGCGCTGGGGCTGCCGTTCCTGGAAGGCCTGGCACCGCGCACGGCGCGCGGGGCCGAGGCCGCGGTGATCCGCCGCTTCGGCGTGTTCTTCGCGTGCAACGGCGTGGACATGACGCGCTGGTTTCCGCAGGGGCCGTACGGAGAGCTCACGGATGCCCACTTCATCGGCACCGCCAACGAACCGCTCGCGCCGCACCGCCGCCAGCTGCTCATCCCGCGCGGCCTGCACATGACCCCGCGCGGCTGGGGTCGCGACCCGGGCGGCGGCGATGATCACTGCCGCGGCATGGCGCACAAGCTCACGGCTTTTCCGACCGATGGCGCGGACCTCGCCGGCGGCCCCAGCATCGACTACGTGATCGCGCGCGCGATCAACCCGGGGGAAGAGGGCTCGCGACCCCCGCCACTGAATCTCTGGGTGGGCAAGCCCGATCATTACAAGACGCTCGACTACATCTCGTACAGCGCCGCGCGCCAGCCCGTGGCCGGCATCAACGATCCGTGGCAGGCGTACCTGGCGCTGACGGGCCTCGCCGGAGACAACGCGGGCTCGGCAGAGGCGCGCGCGCGCATCCTCGAGCGCCGCCAGAGCGTGCTCGACCTGGTGAAGGATCGCATGGACCGGCTGCGCGGGCTGCGCTTGAGCCGCGAGGACCAGCACAAGCTCGACCTGCATTTCAGCTCGATCCGCGAGGTCGAGCGGCGGGCGTCGGCTTCGGGCGTCGCTTGTGCGGCTCCCGAGCTCGAGGCACGAGCCAAGCGCTACCAGGGACGGGCCGAGCTCGTCACCGCGAACGCAGAGTACCCGGCCATCGCCGAGCTCCAGATCGACCTGTTCGCGCTCGCCCTGGCTTGCGACATGACCCGCGTCGTGACGCTGCATTTCGATCGCGGCAGCGGCGGGCCCACCTTTCAGTGGGAGGGCATGAACCACAAGTACAACCACCACAAGCTGTCGCACGGCAAGGTACGCGACGACTGCTTCGGCGCCAGCACGGCCAAGGGCTGCGACGACGTGGCGGGCTATCTCGATATGCTGTTCGACATCGACCGCTGGCATCAGCGCCGCTTCGCCCGCCTGCTGCAGCGGCTCGAGGCCTACACGGAAGCCGACGGCCGCAGCATGCTCGACAACTCGGCCATTCTGTACACCAACGAGATGTCCGACGGCCGCCTGCATTCGTTCATGGATCTGCCGTACCTGATCGCGGGCAGCGCCGGCGGGCGCCTGCGGCAGAACCTCTATTACCCGCTCGGCCCCGAAGGCCAGACGGACCAGTCGGCGCCGCACAACCGCCTGCTCAATACGCTGCTGCACGTGATGGGCGTGGAGTCGGAATGGTTTGGCTTACCCGAAGGCAAGGGCGCGCCCACCATGCAGCGCGGCATCTACAGGGAGCTCCTGGTCTGATCCTCGAGCGAAGACGCGAGAGCGGAAGCAGGCGCGCGCGCCGTGCGGGAGTGCTCGTGCTCGCGCTGCTGGGCGCCTGCGCGCATGCCGCGACACCCGACGGCGCCGTCGGCGTCGCGCGCTACGGCCGCCCGCGCGGCATGCCGATCGGCACAGGCGGCCCGGTCGAAGATGCCGACGCCACGCCGCCGCCGGAGGTCACCGGCAGCACGGCGTTGCCGATCCCGAAATACCATGTGGCAGGGCCACCGCCGCCGCCCTGCAGCGGCTGCGTCGAGCTCAGCGTGCTGCTGAACGACATCAACCAGCGCGACGAGTTCGCCTTCGACGCGCGAGGCGCTGCCGTGACGCGCGTGATCTGGACGTTGCTCGTCAACTTGAACAGCGACCAGCTCGCCGTGCAGCCCTTCGTCAACGAGCGCAAGGGCAAGTACACAGAGATCGATGCCAACGCCTTCCCGCTGGGCAAGCCGGTGGAGCTCGTTCAGGAGTTCCGGGGCACGGCGCAGCGCATCGGGCTGATCGTCGCCTCCTCGGGCGCTTGGACCGGCGACCAGCGCGTGAGCGTGTTCGTGGACGGCGTGCGCGTGGAGGGCCCTAGCGCCTTCGAACTGACCTTCGACAACGGCCCCGATGGCTTCACGGCGCGCACACGGGCACGCGAGCCGCGGGTGGAGTTCCACCCGGGCCCAGCCCCGGCAAACTAGTGTCGCGTGCCCCGTTCAGCTCAACGCCGGAATCGTCTCCCCGTCGATCATGCAAAACGCCGTCACCGGGTCACCACTGGGGATGGGCGGGTTCTTCGGGCGAAGCCGGTGCCCGGGCAGCAATTTCGCTGACGATTGCGTCGCTGAAGTGCTGCACGTAGTCGACGAAGCCAGCCCGGAAATCCGCGACCGTGAGCGCGTGCTCGATATCGGGCGCGACGCCGACATTTTCGATGAAATCGCCGTCGACATAGGCCCCATCTTCGCGCGACGCCGTGAACAGCCCGCGGGTGAGCCTCAAGCTCGCGTCACTGTGCGGCAGCTGGGCCACCACCTCCACGCTGCCGCCTGCGCCCATCGTGTGTTGCCCGAACAGCGGCGCCACGTGGTTCGCCTTGATCAGCATCGGAAACGCATCACCGCCCGAGGCGTCGAACTCGTCGATCAGCACCATCATTGGCTTCCGCCACACGTACCCGATCGGCTCGAGCACGCTTTCGTCGCTGATCGACATGGGCGCGGTCAGCGTCTCGCCCGCGTCATACGAGCGCTCGACCAATGAGGCACGCAACAAGAAGCTCCGCGCCGGTTCGTTCGCGAGCGTCGGGTCGACCTCGCTCGCGGCCTGACGGAAGCCGTCGATCCACAGCCGATCCGTGTTCAGCGCCTGGACGAACCTGCGCGGCGCCTCGCCCGCGAACAACTCGAAAAACTTGCCGACGTAGTCGACGGACCCGCCCGGATTGTGCGTCTGGTCGATCACGAGCCCGTCCACCTGGCTCTCGTAGTCGCTGAGCAGGGCGACGTAATAGCGAAGCGCGAGCACGATGTCGGCTGGCGCGTACGTCGGCTGGCGCACCAGCAAGATCTTCTTACCCGAGTGCTCATAGACGGCGGCGAAGATGTCGGGCAACGCTGACGGATCGAGCTCGAGCTCGGCGAGCGCTTCGGGACTTGGGATCGCGGGCTGAAACCCAAAGGCGGCCACGGTCTGGCTCGTGAAGAAGAACGGCTGCGGCGCCCCCAGAGCAAACAGTGAGCCGGCCGGCAACGCCGCGTCCACCTCGCTGCGCGAACGGAAGAGGAAGCTGTCCGCATTCAATCGCGTGCCTTCCGCGGGAGGCTGGACGAAGTCCACGGGATTCCGTACGACCTCGCGCCAGATCAGCTCCCGCGTGTATTCTCCGCCCTCCGCACGCCGGAAGACCACGTGGGCCACGGCTGCCTGCGGGCGCAGATTCGCGGCGAAGCCCGGGCGCAAGAAAGTGAGCGCGATCAACTGCTGGTTGGAGAGCGGATTGGCGAGTGAATCGAGCTGGAGAAACTCACCCAGCAAGTCCTGGGGGGCGACTCCATCCACCGTCACCACCTCGTCACCGACGGCGATCCCGAGGCTGGCGAGCGCTGGGTCGAGGAGGCTGGCGACGATGGCCTTGCCCTCGACCGACTGCAGAGCCACCAAGATCTGGTAGGCCGTGACCGGGTTACTGCGCGCCCCCATACCGAGCCCGACGTGCGCATCCTGCAGCCGCGTCAGAAACCAGTTCGCCGCCGCGTAGAAGCCGTCGTCACCGGGTGCTTCGGCCAGTCGCTCGCGCGCTTCATCCTCCAAGGCCGCGATCGAGTAGCCAAAGCGGGCTTGCTTGTATTCGTACGGGCCGTACAGCGTTTCCACGTACGTGAAGATGGTTTCGAGATCATTGCTCGTCTCCACCTTTGTGAGATCGCGAAGCGCCGCGCCGCTCGAACTGATGCGTGGCAGCTGAACGATCGTCGAATCCTCACCCGAGCAAGCGCCCAGGGCGATAGCGAGAAAACAGACCGACAGGAACGGGCGATATCGAGACAAGCAGTCCTCCAAGTGATTGAGCTGCCTCATCACAGATGAGCGCAGCCGTTGAAAGACGCACGCCACGTGCGCTGTCGCACGACGTTGGACGTTCAATGCGGGAGAGCACGCAGTGATCCACGCGCTCGCAGCAAGCACCTATGCACGGCAGGGCTCGGCGGAACAGATCCCATGCGCCCAGCGTTCTCGTTCTGCCTGGTGGTCGGTTGCACGTTGTGGAGCGCGGCGTGTGATTCACTTCTCGCGACAGCCCTTCGCCGATGCATTCCCTCTGTTCAGATTGAGTTCGATCGTGCGCGTGGTGCTCGACGATACGGTCCAGTTCAAAAGCTGCGTCTTTTGCGCAGCCTGCGAACCTTCATCTAGCAGATCCGTACATGCCGGACCGGCGCTGCGCCACGAAATGTCACGGCCTGCTCTGGTCGAGCCCCGGTGCATCCGGCATATTCCAGATATGGGTGAGCGCCGCGGGCGGACACGGATCGGGGGAACGTTGCTGGTCGCAGCGGGCCTGCTCGGCTGTGCCGCCAACGACGCACTCGACAACGGCTCCATCGATCCGGGCAATGATCATCTCGGCGGGCAGACGGGCTCACTGATCCCCGGTTGTGGCCTGGCCCCGCTCAGTGCAGCGGGCAATGGCGTGCCGGCGGGGGATGCCCTGGGCGTGCTCTACACGGGTGCCTGCCCAGGCGAGGAGCAGAAGCTGGCGCTGCAGGGCGTGTCGGGCATCGCGCTGGAGATCGTTCCGCTCGATCGCAGCGATGTGTTCCTGGTGCGCGCCGATCAGAGCCTGAGCGCCGGCGACTATCAGCTCGCGCTGGGCAACGGCGCCGTCAGCGACGTGCATGTGGAGCCGGAGGCCGCCGCCCTCCCCCTGATGCTCGGTGAGCTGCGGTTGGTGCCGCCCGAGGCGTGCGCCGACACGCTGCGCTTCGAGCTCCCCCTGAAGCAGGCGATGCTCGCCTACGCGCCGCTCAGCAAGTTCGAAATCAGCATCGACGGGCACCCCCCCGAGCTCTGGATCGACTACGGCGCGCTGCCGATCGAGGAGCGTGCCGACGGCAAATACGGCGTGCTGGCATTGCCGCGCTGCGGTGCGAACGGTTGTTTGGTGCGGGCGCACTCACTCCAGCTGCAAGCCGAGATCGCGGGCGAGCTGCAGCGACCCGCTCCTGCGCGCGCGAGCTTCGACGTCCCTTGTGCAGAGGACAGCACCGTGTCGAGCACCGACGTCCCCGGCGGCTGCTCGCTCGGTACGCCGTCCTCCCGCGCAGCCAGCGCCTGGCTGAGCGCTGCGCTGGGTCTCCTGATCTCCCGTCGCCGCCGGCGACGTTCCTCCCGCTGAGCCTCCAGCGCACGCGCCCGCGTGCTCGAGCAACTCTTCCGCACGGGCGTGCGAACGCGCCCGTCCGCGCTCCGTCTCTCGTCCCCTTTCCTTCTCGAGGTCCCCTTGTCCGAGCTTCAGCTGTACCCCCTCCCCGCAGACCCACTCTCGCCTCACGCCACGCTCGCGTGTGAGGAGTGGGAGTGAGCGGTGGTGGCAGGGCCGAGCCTTGCTCAGGCGGGGCTCGGTGCTGCGCGCCTCCGCGCGACTCCAGGATGCGCCCGCTCAGCGCGGGCCGATGCGCGCGGTGACGACGTCCGGCAAGCTGAGCGTGCTGTCGGGCACGTAGGAGTACGGCGGAGTGAAGGCGGCGCCGGTGCTCTGCATCGAGCCGGTGGCGCCGTCGTACACGTTGTTGCGCGAGAGCAGCTGGGCGTCGACGGTGTTCAGCTCGTGGGGGTTGTTGACGCCCTGAAAGTAGTTGCTCTCGAGCAGCACGCGCGAGTCGGTGGACGCCCAGATCGACCAGTCGTTCACGCGCGTGCCCACCGAGTAGTAGTTGTTGAACAGGTGCACGCTGCCGAAGCGTACGCGCGGCGCGCGTTGCCGCACGTCGTCGGCGAACCAGTTGTGGTGCAGGGTCACGTTGAGGTGGCCCTTGTCTTCGGCCAGCGCGATGGCATCGGCCTCGTTGTGGTCGCCGATGCGGCAGCCGAAGCGGTGCTCGCTGTCGGGCGTGTCCGGCGTGAAGTGAAACTTGCTCCAGGACACCGTCACCAGATCGGAGCCGCTCACGATGTCGAGCTCGGCCTCACCGGAAGTGTCGAACAACTCCAGATGATCGATCCATACGTGGTGGGCTCGCTCGACCCGCACGGCCTCACGCACGACGGCGGAGTAGGCACCATTGACGCGCAGATTCTTGATCACGATGTTGCGCGAGTAGCTGCTGTCGCCGCCCACCAGCAAGCCGCCCTCCAGCGTGGCGGCAGGGCCCACGCCGAGCAGTGTCTTGTGTGAAGCGACGCGCACCGTCGGCGCTCGCAGCGTGCCACAGATGCGGATGACCAGCGGCTCGGGGCTGCTCGCGTAGGCGACCAGCTCTTCCGGCGTGCGCGCGGTCACCACCTGGCCTGCGGCACCGCCGATGGTCGTCGCCGTGCCCAATCCAGGGCGGGTCGCCCAGCCCAGGAGCTCCGGCAGCGCGAGCCCCGCGAACTCCAGCGGCACGGAGCCTGCATCGCTCGCAGCCGCGTCGCCGCCGCCATCCCAGCCTGCATCGCTCACTCCGGCGTCTTCCCCGGCCGCGGGCAGCGAGAGGCCGAGCCCCGCCAGCGTCAGCGCCGCGGCGGTGCCGTCGTCCGCGGGGCACTGGGCGAGGGGTTCGCTGCCGCTTCCGGCGGTGCCCCCGCCCGACGCGCCGCCGCTGCCCCCCGACGGCGTGCCCGCGCTCCCGCCAGGGCTGGTGCCCGCGCCAGCGCTGGCGGCCGGTCCAGCGCCGGCGCCGCCCAGCCCCGTGGGCTTGTAGTCGACGAGACCGCTGTTGTCGCACGCACCGAACGCGCTGCAGAGCGCGAGCGCGCTGATGGCCTGGAGTCCGCTCCGTTTCATTGCTTGAACCCTCGCGTGAGAGCGCAGTTCGCGCCGCACGCCAGCGCGCTGCTCACAGCGCCGTCACCGACACGTCGTCGACGTAGATATCGTAGCCGGCCGGAGGCCCTTCGATGTACAGCAAGACTTGCACGAGGTCGCAGGCGTCGGCGGCGGGCACGCTGAATGTGCCGCCCCTGATCTCGCTCCAGGCCGCGTCGCTGGCCGTACTCAGCTGTCGCACCGTCAGATATTGGTCCGCCAGGCCCATGCACTTGATGAGCGCGGTCAGCTTGAGCAGCGCCGTGCTCGTGGCGCCGTTGCCGATGCGGCCCCAGGCGCTGACCGCATACTCCGCGCCGGGTGTGACGACACTGGTCAGATCGTAGTGCGCGCCCTGGTAGGTTTGCGTACGGTTGGTCACCTTGCCGCTGTGCGTCCCCGAGTGCGGCTGCACGACGCTCACGCTCAGCGTGCCACCGAACGCCGCGCTCCACGGTGCAACACCCAGCTCGAAGTCGGGGTTGCTGATCAAATTGAGCGGCGTCGTGCCGCTGCTGCCGGCCTGACCGCCGCCGGCGGAGCCGGAGCTGCCGCCCGCGCTCGTCCCGGCAGAGCCCGAGCCCGCCGCGCCGGAGCTGCCGGAAGCTCCCGCGCTCCCGCCCGAGCCGGCGTTCAGCGCCGGGGCGCCGGCCGTGCCCACCAGACCCGCATCCGGTTCCGGTCCGGGGCGCCCCCCGGAGTGCGTCAGCGTGCCTTCCGAGCTCAGCTCGGCGTCGTCGCTGATGGTCGTGCACGCGAGCAACACGCCGGCCAGGCCCGCCCCAAACACGGCGAGCCTGCCCCGAGTCGGGACCGGGAATGAGACCCCCTGTTCCATCCAGCGCCGCTTGCTCCCAACCCGACCCATGCCCCGGCCTTTCGCGAGTTAATGCCAGGGAACGGTGCGCGCGGCCCACGCTTGAGATTTCGAAGGAGCGCATGAAATGCCGCTTTGGAGCGTTCCGGGCACGGCGCCCGGGTTCGAAACGGTTCGAGAGGCCTCGCGCCGGCTACTTCAAGCACTCGCGCTTGTAGCGCTTCACCCCGAGCTCGGTGACCACGTACGGGGGATTGCAGGCGTCTTCCTGCTCGGCAGCCTTGCGCGCCGGAGCAGCGCTGCGCGCCGGCACGGGCCGCGAGGCGGAGCGCCTGGGGTTCGACACGGGCTTCTTCTCCGGCTTGGCAAGGGCACGGTCCTGCGCGGCGTCGCCCAGCTTGGCAGCGGCACCGTCTGGACTGCCATCGCCGCTCGAGCCGGGCTGCGCGCGCTCGACGGCCTGCAGCGGCGCGAGGGTCAGCTGCAGCTCGAAATCGCTATCAAAGCGCAGGCTGCGCGTGACGGTCGTGAAGCCTTCAGCGCTCACCCGCAGCTCGTGCTCGCGCTGATCCATCGGCAGCGCGCTGCTGTACGGATTCGACTGCAGGCGCACTCCGTCCAGATACAGCTCGGCTTGCTCGGGCGTGGCGCCCAGCCGGACGCGCACGGTCGTGGCCGGTGACGCGGCGGCCGGCACCTGCGCGGGCGCGGCGGCGTGTTCCACCCGGGATTCCGGCGCCGGCGTCAGCGCTGCGTAGCCGACCAGCGCGACCAGAGCCGCTGCGCCCCCGATCAGTGCCAGGACTCTGGTGCTGGGCTTGCGCGGCGCGGGCGCATTCGACGAGGTGTGGCCCGCAAAGCCGGTCCTGGTGGCGCTGTCATGCAACGAAGGCCGCCGATGCCGGATCTCGGGCTGCGGCGCCGAGCGCGGCTCTGGCTTGGGGCCGCTGCCGCTGCCCGTGAACTCCGGCGGCACCTCGTTCCAGTTGCCGTCCGCGCTCTGAGAAAACTTGGCGAGCTCGCGCTCCAGCCGCTTGCGGGTCTGCTCCTTGAGATCGCCGCAGGTGTGCGTGACCAACTCGGCGACCACCGACTGCGGCGTCATGCCGCCGTGCGTGTCCAGATAACCCGTCAGCGCAGCCAGCAACTCCTGGGCGCTGCCGTAGCGCCCATCCGGCTCGGGCTCGATGGCCTTGTTGATGATCTGCTCCAGCTCCGGATCGACGTCGGGTTTGGCCTCGCGCAGGCGCGGGATGTCATTGCACAGCAGCGCCTTCATCAGCGTGGCGTCGCTGAGCGTGCCCCACATGCGCTGGCCCGCCACGACCTCCCAGAGGATGACGCCGACCGCGAACAAGTCGGTGCGGCAATCCATCTCGCTGCCGTCGATCTGCTCGCGCGGCATGTACGCCAGCTTGCCCTTGATCACTCCGGTCTTGGTGTGATCGGCGGTCGCGTCGACCTTGGCGATCCCGAAGTCGAGCAGCTTCACCTGGCCGTCGTAGGTGACGAAGATGTTGTGCGGCGTGACGTCGCGATGGATGATCTTGAGCGGGCGCCCGCTGAAGTCGGTGAGCGAGTGCGCGTAATGCAGGCCTTCCAGCGCCTTGCATACGATGCTCAGGGCGTGCTTGACGGAATAGCTGCCAGATTCGTGGAGGCGCCGCAGTAGCGTGGCGAAGGATTGCCCCTCCAGGTACTCCATCACCATCACCGGCAGGCCCTGGTCCTCGACCACCTCGTACACCTGCACGACGTTCGGGTGGTTCATGCGGGCCGAGACGCGGGCCTCGTTCAGGAACATGCGCACGGCTTCCGGATGATCCGCGAGCTCGGGCCGCGTCACCTTCAGCACGACGAGCTTGCTGAAGCCGCCGATACCGCGCGCCAGCGCGGCGTGCACCACCGCCGTGCCGCCGCGGCCCAGCTGCATCAGCAGGTGGTATTTGCGCGCGCCCGAAGCAGGCCCAGCGCGAGCGACCGCGTGCTCCTCTGCCTCCGGCTCTGCCATCCTGCAGTGTGGCATGGGGCCCCTCTGGCGCAACGCTGACACTGGAAGTCGAGGTCGTCGCCGCCAGGCGCGCTGATCGCACCACATGTGGGAGCAGCGTGCGCACGCGCCGGGTGTTCAACTCCGGGTGCCGGCGCGGAACAACCTGGTTCAGCCTGGACCGCAGGAGGTCGTTTCAAGAGCTCAGATGTCGCCTCTGTCCCGTGCCGCTCTCGCCTGCGCCTCGCTCGGCGTCGCCCTCGCCCTGCTCGCGCCCGAGAACGCGCGCGCGGAGGGCCGCAAGCCCGAGCGCCCGGCGCCGACGGCGAAGCCGCGCGCGGAAGCACCGGCGGCCGGCGCCGGCAAATCCAGCGAAGCCGCGCCCAAGCCGGATCCGATCGAGACGTGCCTGGAGGACCATGCGCGCGGGCAGGAGCTGCGCCTCGGCGGCAAGCTGCTCCAGGCGCGGGACGCCTTCCTGCACTGCTCGGCCACGCACTGCCCCAACCAGATCCAGCGCGATTGCTCGGGCTATCTGGAGCAGATCCAGGTGCAGGTGCCGTCGGTCGTTTTGCGCGTCACCGCGGACGGGGTGAGCCGCGGCGACGTGAAGGTCTTCCTCGACGGCCGTCTGGCGCTCGATCGGCTGACGGGCAAAGCGCTCGATCTCGATCCGGGCCCGCACCAGCTGCGCGTCGTGCTCCCGCCCTACCCGCCCTACAAGCAGTCGCTGATCGTGAGCGAGGGCGAGCGCTTCCGCGTGATCGAGGTGGCCTTCGCGCAGCCCAAGCCCAACGCGCCCGCGGAAGACGCGAGGCAGGAGCGCAGGCTGGAGATGCACCGGCCCATCCCGGTCTCGTCTTATATCTTTGGTGGCGTCGGCGCCGCCGCACTGATCAGCGGCGTCGGCTGGGGGGTGTCGACCTGGTCGCTGAAGAACGAGCTGGAAGCGGGCTGCGCACCCACCTGCTCTCAGAAGAGCGTGAATGTGCTGCGCCAGCGCGCGCTGTTCGCGGACGTCTCCTGGGGCGTCGGCGCGGCCTCGCTGATCGCCGCCAGTGTCTTGTATCTGATCCGCCCCGAGGTCCCGGTGGAGGTCGAAGAGCGGGTCGAGGTCGGGGTCAGCTGGCTCAGAGAGCGCGGCGCCGTCGGCACGGTGAGCTTCTCCGCGTTCTGATCATGTCCACGTCGCCCACGCGACCCATTCAGAGCGCCGGGCTCGGCTCCACTCGAAATTCGTCGACGTAGATATCTTCGCCCGCGGGCGGCCCTTCGATGTACACGGCGAAGTCCTGCAGCGTGCAGGTCGGGGCCACGAACGAGCCCGAGTACGCTTGCCAGTAGTTCTGCGCCGCGCTGAGACTGATGACATCGGCGAAGGTGCTGCTCGTCTCACCGGTGCACAGGGCCTTGGTGGTGATCTTCACCAACTGGTCGGTGTGCGACGTGCGCAGCCAGGCCGTGACCCGATACGTCTCGCCCGGGTTGACGATGCCCTTCAACAAGTAGAGCGGTCCCGCCCAGGCATCGCCTCGGTTGGACGCGCGCAGGCAATAGCTGCCAGCGTAGGGTCCCTGCTCCTGCCAGCCGAGCGCCACCGAGCCGAACGTACCCCAGTTGCTCACTCCCGCCTCGAAGCCGGGATCGATCACCAGGTTTGTGTCGGGCCCGGCATCGTCGCGCGGTCCGCTGACGCTACCCGCGCCGCCCACGCCACCGGTACCCCCAGCGCCACCGACCCCGCCGGTGCCGCCGGCGCTGCTGCCGGAAGCACCCGCCACCGCGCTCGAGCCCGCGCCACCGCTCGCACCGGGCTCCGCGCCCGTTGCACCGCCAGCCCCACCGTCGCCGCCCGCGCCGGCCGCATCCGCGCCAGCAGAGCCGAAGGGAGCCCCGGCGTCCGCCTCGATGCCACCGTTCAGGTGACCGAAGTCCTGGAGCGAGCAGGCGACGCCCAGCGCACAAGCGCCCAGCCGTAGCCAGCCCCGCGCAGACGAGGCCTTCGCTGCGGTGCCAGCGTGATCCATTGCAACGAACGAGAACGACACGCGCGCCAGTGGCTTGAGTGTGACTCGTGCCACCAGCCGGCGACAGGCCGGGCGGCACAGTTCACGAAGAGCCACGGGCCGTGAGGCGAGCGCGCGAGATGACCGTACCGTTCTCGGACCACCGCTCCCGCAGCAGCAGGTGGGTTCAGGGAGTACAGTTCTTGACCGCGCGTGCCCGGCGCCGGATCGCCTTCGTCACCGACAGCTTGTTCGGCGCCTATCAGAGCGAGCTGCGCAAGGCCTTCGAGCGCGCGGCGCTGCGCCGTGGACTGGACGTCGTGACCCTGATCGGTCGCGGGCTGGGCCACGCCGATCCGGCGGAGCGCGCCCAGAACGTGCTCTACGACTGGCTCACCCCCGAGTCCGTGGACGGAGCCGTGCTGCTGTCGAGCACGCTCATGAACTTCCTCGGCAGCGGCCCGCTCGAAGGTTTGATCGCGCGACTCGGCACGATGCCGAAGGTCAGCATCGGCGCCACGCTGCAGCGCGTGCCCTCGATCACTGTCGACAACCGCGCCGGCATGCGCGCGGCGGTGGATCACCTGATCGAGGCACACGGCTGCCGGCGCATGGGCTACCTCGCAGGCCCGAGCGACAACCCCGAGTGCCGCGCGCGGCTGGAGGGCTATCGCTACGCGCTCGAGGCGCACTTCCTGCCCTACGATTCCCGGCTGGTCGAGCACAGCGCCTTCACCATCGACGGCGGCAGCCAGGCCATGCACAAGCTGCTGGAGCGCGGCCGCGTGTTCGACGCGATCGTCGCCGCCAGCGACGCCCTGGCCGTCGGCGCGTTGCAGGTGCTGAACGCGCGCCGCCTGCCGGTGCCCGAGCGCATGCGCGTGATCGCCTTCGACGACAGCCCGGTCGCCGTCTCCGCGCTGCTCTCGAGCGTGGCACAGCCCTTCAACCAGCTCGCGCTGCACGCGCTCGACGCGCTGGAAGGCGCCATGGCGGGCCGCTCGGTGCGAGAAATCGCCTTCTGGCCCCGGCTCGCCCTGCGCGACTCGTGCGGTTGCGGGGACACCGATCTGCAGACGCAGCTGCCGGCGCTCGGCAAAGGGCAAAAGCTCGGCGAGTACCTGGCCGCGCAACGCACGGCGCTCGGCGAGCGCTTGCAGGAGCTCAACGCGGCCTGCTTCGACTGGTGGTCCACGCGCGCCGAGCGCCTGCTGCTGGGGGTGGAAGCGGCGGTCGCGGGCGACGAGCGCGAGTTCTCGCTCACGCTCGATCAGCTGGTGGCGGAGGCATTTGAGGACGGCGTGCCGGTGGAGCAGATCGGGCGCAGCCTGGCGCGTCTGCAGCGCCACCTGCAGAGCGCGCCGGAGATGCGCGCGCTGGGCGCGGTGTGGAGCCGCGCGCTCGCACAACTGACCTCTGCGCTGGGCAAGATGGAACGCAAGCACCGCATGGAGTCCGTCGCGCGTGCTGCCGCGCTGCGCGACGCGGCGCTCGGCTTGTGGGGTGTGAAGCGCGAGCGCCAGCTCGCCGAGAGACTCGCGGAGGCGCTCCAACGCATGCGGCTCGAGCCCGCCTACCTGGGGCTGCTGAGCGGGCCCCAGCGCGACCGCATGATGCCTTGCTTGCAGATCGACGCCTCCGGCGCCCTGCGCTGGGACGGACCGAGCTACCCCGTGCAACAGCTGCTGCCCGAAGGTTTTCCCGGCGTCGATCTGCCGTCTACCCTGCTGGTCAGCGTCGTCAACTTCGGCCCGCACGTGAGCGGCATCTGGGCCTGCAACGGCCGCGCGGACGTGTTTGCCTTCGAGCAGCTGCGCACCGAGATCAGCGCCGTCCTGCAGCTGCTCGCCCTGCGGCGCGCGCTGGAGCTCGATCCGGCCGCGGTACCCGCGCCGCAGCGCGCGTGGGAGCCGACACCCAGGCCCAGGCCCGACGCGCCCCCCCGAGCAAGCCAGCCAGGCGACGATCCGGCAGGGAGCTCGAGCCGAACGTCCCGAAAAGGACCGTGAAGGACCCGGAATTAACTCGAGCCCACGAGCGCCGTTCGTTGGAACGATGCGGTCCATCCCGCGAATTGCCGCCGCATTGCTGCTGACGACCGTGCTGTGCGGCTGCTCGCTGATGGACTTCGACGGCCTCGCGTCGGGCCAGGAAGGGCTCGGAGGGGCCGGCGGGCTGGGCCTCGACAATGGCGGCGGCGGAACCAGCGGCGACGCGGACGCGGGCATGGCCGGGAGCAGCGCGGGCACGGCCGGCAGTGGGCCTGTGGCTCCCACCAACTTGATCGCCAACCCCGGCTTCGAAGAGATCCCGTCGCGCTGGATCGCGGTGGGGGGCTGCAACCTGGCGCTGTCCTCCGACAGCCCGCACACGGGCAACTCCTGCCTGTTGATCTCCAATCGCACCGAAAACTGGCAGGGCCCCGGCTACGATCTGACGTTCTCGCTGAAGCCCAACGCGTCGTATCGAGCCACGATCTGGGCGCGCGTCGCGGACGGCTCTCAACCGATGCAACTCACCTACAAGCATCGCTGTGAGGACGAGACCGAGGACACGTTTGTGCCATTTAGCCTCTCGACCCGGGTCTCGACGGACTGGACCGAGCTCAGCGCTTCTTTGGTGGTGGCAGATTGCAAGGCGGTGCAGTCGGTGATCTACGTCGAGGGCCCGGCGGCGGACGCCGAGTTCTACATCGACGACACCAGTGTCGTGCTCGAAGCGCTCTGATGATTTTTCGGGAACTGGTTTGCGAAGCTGTTCAAGAGCTGACGGCTCAGCTCTCTTCTTCCTCGTTCAAGAAGGCGTTGGCCTCGGCATTCAGAGAGAGCTGCCGCACGATCCAGTCCTCCATCTCCAGCAGCCGGAGCTCGGGAACACCAAAGCCCGCCGCCACCGTCTCCAGCAGCTCCATCTCCTGGGGATGCGGCTCGCCATCGGCGTAGGCGAGCGTCAGCAGCTCCATCAGCACGGCCACGCGCGACGCCTTGCTCGAAAACGTGGCGAGCACCTCCTGGCGCGGCGGGGTCGGGGGCAGGTCGGCGACCGGAATCCCCAGCTCCAGCGCCATCAGCCGCAATACCCCGGCTTCGTTGGGCTGTTCCCGGGCGTCAGCGGCGATCAGTTGCTTGGCCAGCCCCACAAAGGCACGCCGCTCTTCCGGGTTCAGGTGAAACAAGAACATGCGAGGTCTCCCAGTGCGCACTACGGCGCATCCGGGCGTCACTTCAGCACGCTGTCCACTGCACTCTTGGCCACGTCCTCCAGGGCGCGCTGATACCCGGACAGGAAGAACATGAACGTGCGCTCCCTCCAGCGGCTCTGCGTGTATGTGAAGGCGTCGGCCTCGCTGTCGACGACCAGGGCGTCGCCGCTGCCCAGCACGAGCGAGCCGCCGATCTGCAAATTGTAGCCCTTCTGACGCAGGCCTACACTCGCGCTGACCCCGAAACGATCCACGTCGGGCCAGGCATAGGTATTGGAGGGCCCGTCGATGGGTGGCGCGGCGGAAAAGTCGGTGAATACCCCCGCCGACCAGGGCACGATGTCCGCGATCGAGCC
>JAICTU010000067.1 GCA_025936205.1 Polyangiaceae bacterium
GAAGCCACACGCGCGGGCGCCGAGGAGATCGACGCGCTAGCGGCCGTCGCACGCCGGCACATGGCTCCCGCGGGCAACCTGGTGCTCGGCCACAGCGATTGGCGCGCCGAGCATGTGCGCTTCGAGGGCGACGAACCTGTCGCCGCGTTCGACTGGGATAGCCTGTGCAAGGTGCGCGAGCCGGAGCTGGTCGGCTTCATCGCGCACGCCTTCTGCGCCGACTGGAGCCGGCAGGGCTACGCCCAGGCGCCGACGCTGGAGGAAGCACGCGCCTTCGTCACGGAGTATGAAGCGGCCCGCGGCGGCGCGTTCGGCGCGGGAGAGCGCCGCCTGATGGGGGCGGCCTTTACCTACTCTGTCGCCTACACGACGCGCTGCGGCCATGCCTTTGGCAAGCGCGAGCGGGAGCAACCGGGCACGTTTCACGCGCTGCTGGCGCGCCATGGCGAGCAGCTGCTCGCTTTGTGAAGGGGTCAGGGGTCAGGGAGTCGGAGGGAGGCGTTTACGAGGTGGTCGGGCGCGTGTAGGAATGAAGGCCGATGTCTTCGCCGCTGTTGCGCAAGCCCGTGTTCGCCTGGGCCATGTACGATTGGGCCAACTCGGCCTTCGCCACGACCGTGATGGCGGGGTTCTTTCCGGTGTTCTTCAAACAGTACTGGAGCGCCGGTACCGAGCCCACGGTGAGCACCTTCCGGCTCGGGCTGGGCAATGGCATCGCGAGCTTTGCCATCGCCTTGATCGCGCCGCTGCTCGGGGCCATCGCGGATCGCGGCGGCGCGCGGGTACGCATGCTGGCCTTCTTCACCCTGCTCGGCTCGGTGATGACCGCCGCGCTGTACTGGGTCGCGAAGGGCGACTGGCCGACGGCAGTAGTGGTCTATGCGCTCGCGTCGGTCGGCTTCTCCGGAGGCTGCACCTTCTGCGACTCGTTGATGACGGACGTGTCCGAACCGCGCGAGTTCGATCTGGTGTCCGCCTATGGCTTCTCGCTGGGTTACCTGGGCGGCGGCCTGCTGTTCGCGGTCAACGTGGTGATGACGCTGAAACCGGAGCTCTTCGGCCTGAGCGGCGCTGCCGAGGCGGTGCGCGTCTCTTTCCTCAGTGTCGGCGTCTGGTGGGCCGTGTTCACCTTGCCGCTCCTGTTCTGGGTCAAGGAGCAAAATCCCCCGCGTCCGCTGGCCCTGGGCACGGCTCTGCGCCAGGGCTGGAGCGAGCTGGTCGGCACGATGAAACACGTGCGCCAGTACCGCTCGCTCACGCTTTTTCTCGCCGCGTATTGGCTCTACATCGACGGGGTCAACACCGTGATCAAGATGGCGGTGGATTACGGGCTGGCGCTCGGGTTCGAAGCCAAGAGCTTGATCACCGCGCTGCTGCTGACGCAGTTCGTGGCCTTTCCGGCTGCCCTCGCCTTCGGCTGGATCGGCAATCGCTTCGGCACGCGGCGCGGCATCCAGCTGGCCATCATCGTGTATCTGGGGGTCACGGTGTGGGCTTGCTGGCTCGACAACGTCAAGGAGTTCTACGCCATGGCCGTGATCATCGGGCTCGTGCAAGGCGGCATCCAGAGCCTCAGCCGCTCCTTCTTCGGGCGGCTCGTGCCCGCCGAAAAAGCCGGCGAATTCTTCGGTTTCTTCAACTTGATGGGCAAGTTCGCCGCCGTCGTGGGCCCCGTCCTGACGGGCGTGGTCGCCCTGCTGACGGGCAGCTCACGGCTGGCGATTGGCTCTTTGGTGCTGCTCTTTGCGCTCGGTGGCGCGCTCTTGATGCGCGTGCCAGACAGCGAGGCCAGCCCGGCTTGACGCGACGCGCGCGATGGATCGCGCGAAATCCGGGTGTGGCCGCGAAAATGAGAAAGCAGGGAAAAGCGTGGGGCGCGATTCACCGTGCAAAATCGCCCCTGCCGGGCAGCTAGTGCTGCGTCCCAGATGTAACAATCGTCTCGCGGTTTCGCGCCGGCATCGAGTCCATCTCCGCCGGGCGCGGGACGCAGCACGTCGGCGCCGCAGGCGCCGCAAAAAAATCAGCTAGTGTCGCGTCTAGAGTGCCGCGCGGCTTGGCCCGACGCGGGCCGCCGCAGGCGAATCGGCCCGCGTCGGGCCACGATTGTTACTAATGAGACGCGACACTAGTACCTCGGTCCCGGTGCGCTGTTCGCCGCTCCTGCATACTGGTAGACTGGAACCTTTTCAGTCTCCGCGACGTTAAGGCGGGCGGGTGCACCGCCCATCCGGCTTCGGATCGTGAATTGCATGACAGCCAGGAACGATGCTACGCGAAGTAACGGTCGGGTGGCGGGGGGCCGCCATTGAAAGGAAATTCATGGTGGGATGGGTCGCGCGTCGCTGTCGGGTCAGAGCAATGCGCCACGCACTGATCCCGGTGCTGGGTCTGGGCGTGCTGGGCATGGCGGCGCTCGGCTGCTCGGGGGACGCGGAAGTGACGACGGAGCTTGCGCCGGCAATGCCCAGCGGTCCGCGAGCCGCCGGTTCGGGCTCCCGCAGCTCGGGCTCCACCGCGTCGTCCCGTGGTAACCCCGGGGGTGAACTGGCGCGTAACTCCGACGAAACCCCGCTGGCGCCATCCGGGCGCGGTGAAACACAGGCCGCGATCGAGCTCGGCGGGGCCGAGAGTCCGGACCTCGCGCTGCAGACGCCGGACGTACCCGGCGGTGACTACTGCGCGGCAGTGGCCGACTGGGACCCCGAATGGATCCAGTTCGAGGAAGAGGTGCTGCTGCTCGTCAACGAGGCACGCTCTCAACCGGCGGACTGCGGCTCGGAAGGGCGCTTCGGCGCTGCGGGCCCGGTGGTCATGAACCCAGTGTTGCGCTGCTCGGCGCGCTTGCAGTCGCTCGACATGTTCGAGCGCCACTTCTTCGCGCACACCAACCCGGACGGGCTCGACCCCTTCCAGCGCATGGCCGCAGCCGGCTTTCACGGCTCCGGCGCGGGCGAAAACATCGCGGTCGGTCAGACGAGCCCCGAACAGGTGATGCGCAGCTGGATGGAGAGCGACGGTCACTGCGCCAACGTGATGCGGCCCAAGTTCGCGTTGCTCGGCGTGGGCTACCATCCCGGCGCCGGCGGGCGCGGCCTGGGCAGCAATTTCTGGACGCAGCATTTCGGCGCGCCCGACGCGCACGGCTGCACGTCGAACTGTCGTTGATCAGCGTTCAGGGACAGCTTGTGGGCGTCAACGTGACTCCCGACCCGCCGCAGAGCGCTTCGGGGCCTTGCCCGAAGTGCTCCATGTAGAAGCTGCTGAGCGCATCCGCATCGAAGCAGTCCGCCTTCTGCAGGTAGCCCCAGGCACTCGCCGCCCAGCGCGCATCGAGATTCGGTGATGGCACCAGCACGGTGCGACGCGGCGTGCCCAGTCCCGCGCAGAGCGGATCGAGCGGCAGCGCGTCGATCATCGCCTGCGCTCGAGCTACCTCGTCCGCGCAGCCGTCGGGACAGTTGTACCAGAACACCACAGCGCCGTGTTCCAGGCAGTGCACCAGGAAGCCGTCGGGCACCGCGAAGTCGTAGCTCTGGTACGCAGCCCAGACGCCGTAGTGGTTGCCGCCGCTCGGTGGATTGCTGTCGTAAGGGATGTCGCTGCACGTCGCGAGATGCGTCGCCGACGCGGGCGGGTGGGTCTCGCTGATCTGCTGGCAAGCGCCGGAGCCAGTGCCGCCGGAGCCAGTGCCGCCGGAGCCAGTGCCACCCGAACCAGTGCCGCCCGAGCTGACACCGCCCGAACCCGCCGCTGACGAGCCAGACCCTGCCGAGCCGGAGGCGCCAGCGCCGGCGGCGCCCGACCTGCTGCTGCTGCCTGCGCTGCCGTCGTCGCCCGCCGCGCCGGCGTTGCTGTCCGGCGTCGTCGAATTGTCGGAGCCGCAAGCGGGCAGTCCTAGGGCCGCGAGGAGCGCGGCGGTGACGAGCCCCCCTGAACGAAAGCGGGAAGAGTTCAAACAGCGAGCCATGTTGCCAGGGAGAGAAAGGTGCCCATGCTGACCACGTCGGTAGCAGTGGTGAGGAAGATGCTGGAGGCCGTCGCGGGATCCGCGCCGGCTCGACGTAGTATCAGAGGTACCACGGCGCCCGCCATGCCGCTGACGATGCAACTGCCGGTCATGGCGACGAGCACCACGAAGCCCAGCTGCGCGGCCGCCGGATTGCTCTGCGAGCGCGCGAGCAGCCACATACCGAGCCCTGCGGTGATGCCCACCAGCGCGCCGTTCAACAGACCGAGCAGCGCCTCTTTGCCGACCACTGCGCCGGCGCGCCCCGGCTGCAACTCCCCGAGCGTGATGCCGCGCAGCGCGACCGCCAGTGCCTGACAGCCCGTGTTGCCGGACTGGCCGGCGAGCACCGGCAAGAACACCGAGAGGATGACCATCTTGTCGAGCGTACCCTGAAAGGCGCTCACCACCGCCGCGGCGATGAAGGCTGTGAGCAGGTTCAGCTGCAGCCAGGGGTGGCGAAATTTGAAGCAGCGCTTCCAGGGCGTTGCCAGCCGCTCTTCGCGCTCCACGCCGACCATGGTACCGGCCTGCGCGCTGAGCTCGAACGCCTGATGCTCGAACAGCGTCTGCCCGCGCACCAAGCCGACCAGCTTGCCCGAGTCATCGCACACCGGGTACACGGGGAAGTGCCGCTTCAGCGCCTCGCGCATGCCTTCGGTGACGGTGAGCTCCGGGCGCAACGAAAACGGCGAGCGCACCATCAGCTCGTCGATGCGCTGCTCGGGCGCCGCGAACAACAGCTCGCGGAACACCAGCACGCCGACCAGCACGCCCTGCTCGTCGACGACCCAGCCGTAGGTGACGAGTGCCTTCTTCACGATCGGCCGCAGCCACTCGATGATCTCGCGCACCGTCTGGTGCGGGTGAATCACCGCCAGCGGCGGATCCATCAACCTGCCGATGCTATCGTCGGCGTACGCGTGGTTGCGCAGCCACTGCTCGCGATACTCCACCGGCGCGGCGTCGAGCACCGACTCGCGGCGCGGAGACGGCATTGCCCACAGGATCGCATCCGCGCTCGACGGATTCTGCTCCGCCAGCAGCCCGGCGATGGTCTGATCGGACTCGCGCGAGAGGATCTCGGTAGCTTCGCGCGCGCCGCGGTGCGCGAGCGCTTCGTTCAGATTCAGGATCGAGCGCCCCGAGGCATCGGTCGGAGCCACGCTGAAACGATGATCCACAACCGGCATATATCGCGGGAATCTCCTCCGAGAGGATAGAAACGACCCCTTCGCGCGCCCGCATCAGCGCTCCCACATCGTCCCCGTGCCTGCGCAGCGAGCTGCATTGCGAGCCTGTGAGGCCCTGAGGGCCCCACGAGCGGGTCGCGAGAGAGCCCGAGATCACCTCGGTCGAGCAGGAATCAGGGCTCGGCCTGCACGGCACCCGCCGGCGCCAGGATGAGCCCACAAGTTCGCTGCGCCGGAGGGGACCCCCGAGGGTGTCATGCTCCGTGTGGAACCTCACTTCGCGCAAGAAAAAGGACCGCCTCGCGTTCTGCGAGGTGGGGTCAATCACTATCCGCGCAGCGCGGCACCGTGACTGTTTCGCGGGGAGCGCTCAGGGGCCTACAGGCTTCGGACTCAGGCTTCCGGTTTAAAGCTGGGCACCACCGGCGTCAGCACGACGCCTGGAGCCAGCCTGGAGCCCACAGCCTGTGAGGGCCGGCGGGCGAGCGCCCAGCAGACCGCGCCGAGCGCGCACCACGCAAGCTCCCGGGTGCGCTTGGCGAGGCAGAAGGCCGCTCCCACGCCCAGAGCCCCCGGGACGCCGAGCGCGGTGAAGGCAGCCACGTAGCCAGCGTCCTGCACGCCGAGCCCCGCGGGCGTGATCGGCAAGAGCGAGCGGCACGACGCCACCATCGCCTCGATGTAGAACGCGGTGGTGAGCGGCACGTCGACGTGCAGCAGCTTCAAGATCAGCCAGACCTCGACGCCCTCCAGCACCCACACGCAGAGGTAGGACAAAGCCGGAATCAGCAGTTGCTTGCGCGGAGCCGCGAACACGCGCTCCAGCTGTGCGTCGGTGCGGGTGAAGTAGGCTTCCGCGCGTTGCACACGCGGGCGAAAGCGGGCCGGCACGATGCTGGCCAGGCGCTGGAACAGCACACCCGCGAGCCGCCCGCCGCCGAGCGCGGTGAGCACGAACAGCCCGAAGCTGAGCAGCACGATGCTGAGCAGCGCGCTCAGCACGATCAGCCAGGGCCCGCCCAGCCAGTGCTGCGAGAGCTGGCTCGCGGCCTGTGGCGCGAGCACGAGCGCGAGCCCGATCCAGGTGCCTTCCGCGATGATCAGCAACGTCTTGCGGCCGGTGACGGCGGCGATGCTGCTGGCCAGGCGGGCGCGATTGCCGCCGCTCAGCAGCCAGGGGCGCAGCGATTCGCCGACGAGGAAGCCCATCGGCAACGCCAGAGTCGAGGCCTCACCCGCGACCTGCGATTGAAACATGTGAGCGAAGCGCGGCGGCGGCTCCAGGCGCTGAAACAGCAGCTGGCAAGCGCGCGCATCGGCGAGCTGTGCCAGGCAGAAGGGCAGCGGCACCAGGGCCAGGCTCGGACCCGCCGCGCTCAGCAGCTGTGTGACGGCCGCGATCGAAACATCGCGGAAGGCGAGCCACAAGCAGATGCCCACGATGGCGAGCGCGAGAACGGTAACTGCACGACCTCGGGTAGAGCCCGGAGGCGGCTGATCGTCGCAACGCACGGAATTAGAGTATCACGGAGCCGCGTGTCGGCGGCCCGGCGCTGATGAAAACGTGACGTGTCAAAACTAACAGTGTGAGTTGATCGTACCAAGCTGAGTCAGCGAACGCGCTCGCATCGACCTCACCCCTTTGGTCGCCAGCTGCTGCAGTGCGCCTCCGCACCGCGAGCTCATCACTGCTTTCACCAGCTCGCTTTCCGCTTTGCCCCATCTGCGCGCTACGCTCGCTGTTCATCCAGCGGCGCCCCCCTGCCGTTCGGCCGTCACCGACCGCTGACCTCGCGCTGCCCCGGCGCACGATGGCGGCGGCGCGCGAGCGGCATCCCGAGATCGGGCAGCGTTCCCGTGCCCGGAGCTACACCTACATCCACGGCCAGCACGATCTGATCGCGCGCTCGCCCAGGGCCACGGAGCACGGGCGGCACATGTTCCTCGACAGCGGCAGCTGCAGGCGGTACCACGCGTGCTGAGCGAAGCGCGTAGCGCGCCGCTTCTTCAGCGCAAGTGGCAGGCGCCGCCCGTCGTCGCTGAACTCCGTCAGTGACTTGGCGCAGGATGCCACGACGGTTGGGCATCGAGCCGCAACCTCGGGGAAAAGTTCCGTGGGAGCTCGCACCCCGAGCAGCGCACCGAGATCGGGCCAGAAAAACAGGGCAAAACATGCTGGCATCGAGCGTATGGGCGCAGCCCTGACGCTTCGCGAGCGTGACGCTCGATGCAGGCGAATCGGGCAGCTTCGCGCTTGTCCCGTGACAAAAGCCGCCGTATCATTTGGAATGAGCCTGCGGCGTTTTTCGCGTTCCACGGCTTGTCCAGCTTTCGCGATTCGTGCCGTTTTATCTGAGAGCCGGCAGCTCGCGAACGGTGAGCAGGCCGAGCGGGCTGGCAGTGCGATGTGGGTATCGTGGGCTGTTCCGATCGGGAGTAACTGGTGAGGACAGGATCGTCCGGCTCCTCGCGGGTTCGATGGCCGTTGCTGGCCGGCTTGGTGCTCGCGGCGGCGTTGCCCGGGTCTGTTCGAGCGGCCCCTGCGCAGCCCGCCCCCGCAGCCAAGGCGCCTGCCGTCGTTCCCGGCCCGGCGCCGGCCGTCGTCAGTGCTGCCGGGAGTGCCACCCCGACGCCAGCGCTCGTGGGCGGTAAGGCGTCGCGCAGCGCGCGCCCGCCGATCGCTCCGCCGCTGCCCAATTCCTGTCCTGGCGAGTATGCGGATAATTGGTCCGCGCTCGCCTCCAAGGTGCGCCGGCTCGAAACACAGCTGGCCTCGTACACGTTCTGCATCCGTACCACCGCGACGTACGAATGCCCTTCGTATGGTGTCGACGGCGACCTAGTTCACAAGCGAACGCAGGTGGTCGCGCACGGTACCGCCTTCGCGTACCGCCGTGGTGGCGCCGGCACGCTGCTGCTCACGAATCAGCACGTCGCCGACTGGCCGATCGTGACCGACGACGACCACCCGGCGGAAGACGTGCCCGTGGGCTGCCGGCGCGTGAACGAACAGCTCAGCATCGTCGAGAACGAGGCCGACTCCTACGAGCGCGATGACATTCCGCTCTCGCGCGTGGTCGTCGATCCGCAGATGGACATGGCCGTGCTGAGCACCGCCAGCAAGCTGCCGGTGCTGCCCTGGAAGATCGGCCACAGCGCGCGCTTGAAGGAACGCAACATCGTCGACGTGCGCGGCTTCCCGCTCGGCGTGTTCAAGGCCACCAACGTCGGCAAGGTCGTCTCTTCGTACGATCACGACACGTACAAGGACTGGGACCACGACGATTTCGTGGTGGACGCGCTGCTCTCGCCCGGAAACTCCGGCTCGCCCGTGCTGGCAATCTCGTGCAAAACGGGCGAGTTCGAGCTGGTGGGCGTGTATCACGCCGGCTACACGCGCGGCAGCGCACTGAACGCCGTGATCGGTATCGACCAGATCCGCGGCCTGATCACCACGCTCAAGCCCACGCCGCGCCGCGACCTGAACGCACAGCTGGACGTGAGTGCGCGCGCGCGCATGTCGGCGGCAGCGCAAAACACGCTGGAGCCGTTCTTCCCGCTGGGTTCGCTCACGGCCTCGGTGCGCACGCGCAACGATGGTGTGTTCTTCTTCGAGCTGTTCAACCGCAGCTTCCCGATGCGCACCTTCCCGATCGCCGTGCTGGAAGACGTGCCGACGCTCAACGACGATGAGTTCGGCGCGCTGGGCCGCATCTGGTTCGGCGGGCGCCAGGGCCTCAAGGAGTACGACCTGTCGGATCTGGACGCGGCGACGCGGCCGCAGCTGGTGAAGCTGCTCGACGGGCTGCGCCGCGGCGGGCTCGCCGCCTTCGCGCTGCGCGAAGCCGATCAGGACGCCAACCAGAGCCGCGAGCGCTTCGAGCGCACCGAGCGCCTGGAGAAGGCACTGCGCCGCACCAGCACGGGGCAGAAGGAGATCGCGCAAGTGGTCTCGGACCTGGCGGATCGCCTCGCGCCCAAGCCGGAAGAGCCCACGGTCGCCCTGGAGAGCCTGCTCGTCGAGTCGACCCCGCGCGAGCCCGGCGACGCCCCGGAGACGCACTCGCCCGAAGCGTCCACGACGACTGAAGAAGAGCTACCGCCGAATCTGAATACGGGCGAGTGAGCCGGCGCGCGTTTGCGCTGGAGCGGGCCGCCGTCGCCAGCGGCCGCCCTTCAGCTCACTGGCAGCGCTCGTTGCCGGTGTCGCACGTCGCCGAGACGCAGTCTTGGGGGCGGCCGCAGTACTGCCCGGTCGCGCCCGTCGTGCAGAGCCCGGCGCTGTTGCCGCCGGTGGGACAGTAGCCGGACTGACACTGCTGGGGCGTCACGCAGAAGGAGCCCAGCGAGCCGTCGGTGCATTCGCCGCGGCCGAGACCCACCGAATAGACGCAGCTGCCACCCGGCAGGCAATCGCCCTGATCGGCGCAGTCGCTGCCCAGCTGGCCGTCGGTGCACACGCCATAGCTGTTGCCGGGTTCCAGGGCGCACTTTGTGGAGACGCAGTCGCCGTCCTCCGCGCACTGCGAGCCGTTCGCGCCGTCCACGCACTTGCCGTAGCTGCTGCCGCTGCTGATCGCGCAGCGGGTGGAGGTGCAGTTGGCGTCCTTGGTGCAGGTCGAGTTCAGCGCACCGTCGGTGCACTCGCCCGAGCCGCTGCCGCTGGAGAAGGCGCAATGGCCCGAGTCGCACTGGCCGTCGACGATGCACAGCGCATGGTCGGCGCCGGTCGTGCAGTTGCCGTCCTGGTAGCCGGTGCGGATCGCACAGCGCGTCGACTGGCATTGCTCGTTGCTGGTGCAGGCCGCGTTGTCGGAGCCGTCCGTGCAGACGCCGCTGGTGTCCGCGGCGCTGGAGAGCGCGCACACGCCCGCCACGCAGTGGCTCTGTTTGCTGCAGCGATTGCCGACGCCGCCGGCGCTGCAGGTCCAGCCCGCGCCGGCCGAGTCCTGCGCGCAGCGCCCTTCGGCGCAGTCCGCGTCGTCGGACGAGTCGCAGGCGGTGCCGACTTCGCCCGCCGTGCACACGTTCTCGAAGCGTTCGGAGGAAAAGCTGCGCACGCAGTGACCTGCTTCGCACTGGCTGTTGTCGGCGCAGGGCTGCCCGACCTGGCCTTCGGTGCAGAAGCTCTCGAACGAGCCGCCCGTGCACCGGCCGCTGGCGCAGTCGCCGTTCGCGGCGCACGGCTCGCCGACGGCGCCCGAGGTGCAGGCGCCGCCGAAGTTGCCGATCGCGCACAGCAGCCCTGCCGCGCACTGGTCGGGGGAATAGCAGTCGCTGCCGGAGCTGCCGTCCGTGCACTTGCCCTGGCTGTCGGCCGAGTAGCGCTTGCCGCACTTGCCGCTGGCGCACTCGCTGCCGCTGCGACAGGCCGAGCCCAGCGCGCCGTCGCCACACACGCCCAGCGAGTCGTAGCCGGCGGCGCGCACGCAGATGCTGCTGTTGCAATCGCTGCCTTGCGCGCAGGCGGCATCCTTGCTGCCGTCACTGCAGGTGCCCACGAAGGACGTCTCCGGCAGCACGCAATGCAGCCCGCTTTCGCACTGGGCCGCGCTGTTGCAGCTGGCGCCGTGCCCACGGTTTTGGCACTTGCGCGAGCCGTCGCTGGACACGGCCACGCAGGCGCCGTCCACGCAGTCGCCATCGTCCAGGCACTCCTGACCACTGAGGCCCGAGTGGCAGTCGCCGGTCGCGCTGCCGTCCGGGCGCACGCAGCGGCCGCTGCCGCACTCCCCATCGCTGGTACACGGTGCATAGCTGCCGGCGCAGTCGATCACGTCGCCCAGGTCGCGCTTGCAGGCCACGGAGCAGTCGAGCCCTGTCAGACAGCCGTGGCCCTGGGCGCAAACAATGTACGTCGCGGGAAACGGATCACACTGGCAGCGCGTGCTGGCGCAGGCGCTGGTGCGGCTGGTGCAACTCGTGCCGTCGTAAGTCGGCGCGAGTGCGCTGCAGCTCTCGAACTTGGGCGCCGGGATCGGCGGGCGCGCCAACTGGCCGCCGGAGCCGCCCGTGCCCGAATGCAACACGCCGATCCCGCCGTCAGGGCCGGCGTCTGTGCCCGAGCCGGACGAGCCGCTGGTGCAAGCCGCGCCCAGGGCGAGCACGGAGACGAAGGCCAGAACCAGCGAGCGCGGACAGACGAGCTTCAGGTGCATACGGGGCAGGAATACGGCGCGAGAGCCCAGATCCCTTTCACCATTCCATTTCGTGACACTCGGCGGGCGTCAGCGAGGCGCACGATGTAGCCAGCTGTCGGCGGCGCAACGACGGTTTGTTTAAGTGCGTGCGCGCGGGTGACGTCTTGCAAGTCCGAGGGAGAACCAGATGGCTGAAGGCAAGTACCGACTCGTGACGCGCAGTGACTTCGACGGCCTGGTGTGCGCCGTGCTGTTGAAGGAGCTCGACCTCGTGGACGACATCCTGTTCGTGCATCCCAAGGACATGCAGGACGGCAAGGTCGAGATCACCGCCCGCGACATCACCACCAACTTGCCGTTCGTGGAAGGCGCCCACCTGGTCTTCGACCACCACCACAGCGAGACGGTGCGCGTGGGCAAGCGGGACAATCACATCATCGATGCCAGGGCGCCCTCCGCGGCGCGCGTCGTGTACGACTACTATGGCGGCGCCGCGCGCATGCCCAGCATCTCGCCGGATATGATGGCTGCCGTGGACAAGGGCGACTCGGCCCAGTTCACGCGCGAGGAGATCCTGGACCCGCAGGGCTGGGACCTGCTCAACTTCTTGATGGATGCCCGCACGGGCCTGGGCCGCTTCCGGCAGTTCACCATTTCCAACTACCAGCTGATGATGCAGCTGATCGACTTCTGCCGGAATCACACTGCCGGGGAGATCCTGGCGCTGCCGGACGTGAAGGAGCGCGTCGACATGTACCGCGCCCACGCCGTGGAGTTCAAAGCACAGCTCTTGCGTTGCGGCACCGTGCACGACAACCTGGTCGTGCTCGATCTGCGCAACGAGGAGACGATCTGGAGCGGCAACCGCTTCTTGATCTATGCCATGTACCCGCAGTGCAACATCTCGATCCACCAGATGTGGGGCCGGCAGAAGCAGAACGTGGTGTTCGCGGTCGGCAAGTCGATCCTGGACCGCGGCTGCGTCACCAACGTGGGTGAGCTGATGCTGCGCTACGGCGGCGGCGGGCACCACGCCGCCGGCACCTGCCAGGTGGACACGCCCGAGGCCGACCGCGTGCTGCGCGAGCTGATCACGAAGATCACCGGCGACCACGCCGAGGCCCGGCTGCGCTCGGCCTGAAGCGACGGAGCCCGCTGTCGGGCAGCGGGCTCCTCGACGGTTAATTCAGCGAGCGCCGACGATCTCGAAGGCGATGTCCACGTTGTTACGCGTGGCGTGCGAGTACGGGCAGATCTTTTCGTGCGCTTCGGTGGCGAGGGCCTGCAGGTCCGCCTGCGGCAGGCTCTGGTCCTCGACCCGCATCTTCACGCTCAGCCCGAAACCGCCGCCGTCGCGCGGACCGATCGAGACGGAGCACGTGATGCTGGCCTTGCTCGCATCCTTCTTCTGCTGCTTGGCCACAAAGTCGATCGCACCGCCGTAACAGGCCGCGTACCCTGCCGCGAACAAATGTTCCGGGGTGGCGGTATTGGGCCGGCCCGGACCGCCCATTTCCTTGGGCACCGAGAGGTCGAACTTGACGACCCCATCGCTGGATTGCGTGTGGCCGTTGCGGCCGCCGGTAGCAGTGGCAGTGGCCGTGTAGAGAGCCTTGATCTTGTCCATGAATCCTCCGTTGGCTGCCATTTGGGGACAACCAGGGCGGGGGTCAAGGCTCGAAATTGCCTCATACCGAGAGCATTCGCCCGCGACTAGACTGCGCGCCCTCAGACTTTGCGCCGCCCTTTGACCTTCCGCAGCCGGAAACGGTAGAAGGCCGGCCCATGGATATCGCAAAGGACTTGGCGCGGATCGCACTCCAGGAGGAGCGGCTGCGCTTCGAACGCTTCGACGCCGGCATCGCCTGGCAGATCGGCAGCTGGCTCAGGGACGCGGCTGTCTCACGCGGGCAATCGATCGCCATCGACATCACGCTGAACGGCGCGCCCCTGTTCTATTGCGCGCTGGTCGGCGCGACGCCCAACAACGGCGAGTGGATCCGGCGCAAGAAGAACGTGCTGGCTCGCTTTCACAAGAGCACGTACGCCGTGGGGCTCGAGTACGCGCGCAACGAGACCACGCTGGAGGCGCGCACCGGCGCCCCGCTCGCCGACTTCGTCACTGCTGGCGGTTGCTTTCCGATCCGCATTCGCGGCAGTGAAGCCGTGCTGGGCAGCATCACCGTATCCGGGCTGCCGGAGCGCGACGACCACGAGCTGGTGGTACGCTGCCTGGCGGAGCATCTCGGGATCGATCCGGCGAGCGTCGCGCTCGAGCCGCCGGCGGCCAAGAGCTGAACTAGCCCCACCGGGGGGGTACCTTCATTCGACGCTGAAGCTCAGCGCTTCGCTCGCGCCACTCGCGCTGCGCACGCGCACGCGGTGTGCGCCGCGTCGCAAAGGCCACGGGCACTGGAAGGGCGCGCCCACGCGACACACGCTCTCTCCATCCAGCTCGAACACCAGCGCTTCGCCCTCGGGAGCCTGCGCGGAGAGCACGACCTGCTGTTGTTCTTCATGCAGGTTTCCATCCAGCACGAAGCGCGCATGCGGCGTCGGAAAGAGCATGTGCGGCAGCAGCGATGCAAACGGCACAGCAGCAGAGACGGCTGCTGACGACGCAGCCCCGTGACCCCTCGCGCGGCCGCTCGCGTGCGCCCAGGCCCCATAGCGCTCCGGCAGCTGCTCGTGCTCGCCATGCCAGCTGCACGTCTCGGTGGGCAGCCGCGTCGTCCAGAACTGCTCGGGGATGCGCTCGGGGCACGCGGGCCCCGCGAGCTGACCGCTGAGCGCACAGATCACGCGCTCTTCCGGCGCAGCTGCCGGCCTCGCGAGCGTCGGTGGGCGCGTGGAGCTCGAACGCAGCGCGGCCAGCATCACCGCGTGAAACAGTGGTCCCGCGCCGGTCGCTCCGGACGAGCGCAGCATCGGACTGCCGTCGAAGTTGCCGACCCAGACCGCGACCGTGCGCTCGGGCGTGTAGCCCACGGCCCAGTTGTCGCGATTGCCCTTGGAGGTTCCGGTCTTGACCGCCACGGGCAGATCGAACTCGAGCGGCCCCTCGCGCCCGAAGGTGGCCGCGCGCTCCCGGGGATCCGACAGGATGGCGGTGATCTGACGGCTGATCTCCGGCGGCAGGACGCGCACCGGCGCAGCGCCAGGGCCGCCTTTGATCGGGCCGCCTTTGATCGGGCCGCCTTTGATTGGGCGGCCTTCGACTGGGCCGCCTTCGACATAGCACAACGGCAGGTACTCGCCCCCTCGCGCCAGCGTCGCATAGGCGGCCGCCAGCTCCACCAGCTGCACCTCGGCGACGCCGAGCGCGATCGCCGGACCATACTGGCTCCCGCTCTGCGTCAGATGCGAGAAGCCGAGCTGCCGCAGGAACTGGGCCACGCGCTCCGGGCCCAGGCGCTCCGCGAGCGTGGCTGCCGGCACATTGAGCGAAGCCGCCAGCGCGGGAGCGAGCCGCACCGGGCCGTGAAAGCGGCGATCGTAGTTCTGCGGGCGATAGCTGCCGTCGCCGGAGACGAAGCGCGTCGCCAGATCCGGCAGCACGCTCGCGGCGTGCAGACCCAGATCCCGCATGCCGAGCGCATATACGAACGGCTTGAGCGCGGACCCCGGCTGCCGCAAGGCCAGCGCGCCGTCGTTCTGCCCCAGCCACTCTCGCGAGTGGAAATCGGGCGCGCCGACGTACGCGCGCACCGCCGCGCTCTGATTGTCGACGACGATCACCGCCGCCGCGCTCGCGCGATGGTCCGGGAAGCTCGCCGCAAAGCCGCGCAGCGCCGTCTCGACCTCGCGCTGTAGCACGGCATCGAGCGTCGAGCGCATCACGCCGGACGTGACCGGAGCGCCCGTGAGCGCGCCGCGCGCCAGCGCGCTCACGAAGTGGAACGCGCCGGGCGCGATGTAGCCGGGGTGCAGCTGCAGTGGCGCCGCGCGCGCTCTGTGCACGGCATCCGCGTCGGCCGAGCCCAGCTCCTGCATGCGCCCGAGCACCCAGTCGCGACGGGCGCGCAGCCGCTCGGGGTGGCGCTGCGGGTCGTAGCGCGTGGGGCCACGCACGAGCGCGGCCAGCGTCGCCGCCTCGGACAGGCTCAACGCCGCCGCGGGCTTGTCGAAGTAGTAGCGGCTCGCCGCCTGCACGCCGCGGATGCGCGGCCCGTAGTCGACGTGCTGAAAGTACGCCGCCAGGATCGCCTGCTTGTCGAGCGCCGCTTCCAGACGCAGCGCCAGCGCGGCCTCCCGTGCCTTGCCGAGCCAGCCACGCGGGCGCTCGAACAGCCTACGCGCGAGCTGCTGGGTGAGCGTGCTCGCGCCCGACACGATCCGGCCGTGGCTCAGCGCCTGTCCCAGCGCGCGGGCGATGGCCAGCGGATCCAGGCCCGGATGGCGGAAGAAGCGCGCGTCCTCGGCGGCCAGCGTGGCGGGGACCAGCCACGGTGACAGCTGGTCGAGCTCCACGGCTTCGCTCAGCTCGCCCTGCGCGCGCACCCGGCCGAGCTCGCGCCCCGAGTGATCGAGCAGCCACAAGCTCTCTCCGGCGCTGCCCGGATGCGGCAGCTCCACCCGCGCGACGCTCTGAAAGCACCAGCCCACGAGCAGAGCCGGCAGCAATGCGAGCAACCCTGCCCACCAGCGGCGCCGGAGCAACGCGCCCATGGCCTCAGCGCACCTCGACCTGGCCCGCGGCGGTGCGCCCGAACACCTCGGGCTGATACATTTCTTCCACGCGCGTCGGCGGCAGCACGAAGCTACCGAGGGTGGTCGCCCGCGCCAGGTAGCGGTAGTGGTAGATGCCCGCCGGCATGTGGTCGACGAAGAACAGCACGCGATCGTCGCGCAGCTCTTGCCGGTACCAGCTCGACTGAAACGGGCTGGGATGGTCGGCGCTGTCCTGCGGCGCGCGCGCCTCGACGTCGAGGTCGGCCGAGCTCGTGGCCAGGCTGGCGTCGATGGCCTCGAGCCCCGCAGGCAGCGGATCCTCGATCACCACGTAGTGGCGCAAGCTGGGTGCCGTGACCAGCAGATCCACGAGCACCAGATCGCCGCCTGCAAAGCTCTGACTCGAGCGCGCAGGGTTGGGTAACTCACCCAGCGCCTGCTCCAGCGCCGCCACCGGCACGCTGCGCTGGCTCTTCTGCACCGCGAAGCCACGCTCGAGCGGCGTGCTCGGCAGCTCGCGCGGGGCGTAGCGCAGCCGCAGCGAGTAGAACAGCGCGCCCGCACCCTGCTTCTGGAAGACCAGGTTCTCGGGCTTCGGCGGCAGCGCCGCCAGCTCCAAATGCGAGAGCTGCGGCGCCGAGCTCGCGCTCTCGAACACTCCCCTGGCCAGCTGGCGATCGCCCAGCCACACCGCGGCCTCGAAGTGTGGCGGCGTGCTCTCCTGCGCGCGCCGGTAGGCGTCGAGCGCGAGCAAGGAGTACGCGGCCTCCTGCGTGTTCTGCCATTGCCCGCCGTCGCGGCGGTCGAGGATGCCCTGCGCCAGCGCGGCTCCCAGCGGGTGCGCGGGCTGCGCGTTCAACAGAGCCCAGAGCACCAGCGCTTCACTGCGCCCGTCGGAATCAAAGGTGTCGGCGAGCGCGTCGTCCGGCGCATTGTCCCGCGGCTCCTCGAGCTGGGCCTTGTTGCCGCGCAGCGTGATCAGGCGCTCCAGCTCCTGGCTGAGCGTGGCCACTTGCTCCGCGTCGGGCGCGGCGCCGCTCGCCGGCTTCGTGCTCGCCGCATGCAGCAACAAGGCCCGCGCGAAGGTCGGCAGCTCGGCACGGCGCTCGTAGAGACGGCTCACGTACTCGGCATCCGGCTTGCCGAGCGCCGCCAGCACGTCGAGCATCAGCGCCGCGGTCGCGAGCTTCGCGGAGGTCGCGGGTTTGCCCTGCTCTGGATTCGCGTTCTCCCCCAACCACTGGCGCAAGAAGGCCGCGCCCTGCTCTGGCACGCGCTCCGGCAATTGCGCCCCCGCGGCGCGGGCTTGCCAGAGCGACCAGAGCGCATACGCCGATGCCCACGGGTGGCTGTCCGGCGAGCTCGGCCACAGACCAAAGCCGCCGTCGCCGTGCTGCCGGCGCAGGATCTCTCCGACCTGTGCTTCCAGCAGCCGGCTGCGATCCGGAGTCTGGATCCCGTAGCGCTCGGCGAGACCCGCGAGCGGGCCGAGCGGCAAGATGCGGCTCGCCAGCTGCTCGGTGCACGCATAGGGGTAGTCGCTCAGCGAGCGCAGCCCCGCCTGCAAGCCCACCAGCGCCGTGGAGGCCAGCTCCAGATCGATGCCCCCCACGTCGCGCCGCACGCCGGACAGGTCGCCCAGAGCCTGCGCCTCCGTGCCTTCGGTACGGCTGTAGATGGCGCTGGCCTCGAGCGCCAGCGGCGCCGTGATGGCACGGGTCACCTCGACCTGGTCGGCAGCGCTGCCCATGCTGGCCGCGAAACGCACCTTCAGCTCGCCGGGCGCCGGCGCCAGCAGCTCGAAGCGCGCTTCCGCCGAGCCGTCCGCGCCGAGCTGCAGCTGCTGCTCGGCTGGGCCTTGCAGGCTGGCCCCGCTGACCTCCGCCCTGACGCTGACGCCGCCGCGCTCGCTGCCCAGGCGCGTGACGATGGCCGAGGCTTGCAGGCGATCGCCGGCGCGCAGCTTGCGCGGCAAGGCCGCGCGCAACGTCAGCGGTCGGTTCACGACCAGGGCCGTGCTGCCGACGCCGTAGCGATCGTCTTCGCTCACCGCCACGGCCATGAAGCGGTAGGTGGTGAGGTTGTCGGGCAGGTCGAACTCCACCTGCGCGTCACCGTTCTTGTCGGTGGCGACGCCTTGCTGAAAGTACGCCGTCGTGCGGAAGTTGCTGCGCAGAGCCCCGCCGCCGCCGTCGCCCCGGTTCTTGCCCTGGTCGCGCTCCGGCCCCGCCAACAGCCGCCGCCCCCGCGCGTCGCGGCTCACCCGCGTGGCGCCGGCGAGCGGCCGCGGCCGCGTGCAGAGCTGCAGCGGATCGGGCGGCGCATAGTTGCTGAGCGCCAGCACGCCTTCGTCCACCGCGTAGACGGTGAGCTCGGCGGGATGCGCCTTGCCGTCGGCGCGCGTCACGTGCACGCCGAGCTTCACGCGCTCCGCCGGGCGGTAGTCGGGGTGCTGGCCCTGGATCGCGACATTCAGGCGCCTGGCGCCCGGCTCGACCAGCAGCTGCGCGTAGCCGAAGCGATAGCCGGGCTCGGGCGTGACCTCCAGCGCGGTCGGCGGCTGGTTCGCTTGCACGCCTTGCAGCAGGTGCACGGCGACAAACGCGTTGGGCCGGAGGCGCTCGTCGATCGCGATCTCCACGCTCGGCGCCGGACCTTCCAGCGTCAGGCGCCGCTGCTCGTACAGGCCGGCGCGTTCCACCGTGAGCAACGCCTCGGCGCGCTGAAAGGGCGACTTGATCAGCAGCTTGGCCTTGTCGCCCACCTTGTACTCGTGCTGGTCCAGCACCAGCTCCAGCTTGCGCTGGTCGTTGTCGGCCCAGCTCGCCCGGCCCGGCCCGAGCGCGTAGAAGCCCAGCGCCGCGTGCGCCACGTGCCCGCGGTCGTCGGGGCTGCTGGCGCGCACGAAGAACTCGCCCGACTCCTTCAGCTCCAGGTCGCAGCTGGCGGGCTGGGCCCCGGTGGTCAGCGCGCAGCTCGACTGTGTCTCGTCCACGGGCTGCGAGACGGTGCGCCAGCCGTCTCCCGTCTTCTCGCGCGCGATGGTCCAGCGCCGGCGCACCAGCTCCAGCTTCACGGCTCTCGCCACGCGCTCACCGCCCGGCGTGAGGCCGAGCACGCGCGGCTTCAGCACAGAAGGCGCGTTCGGAAAGGGCGTCTCGAGCTCGCCGATGGCGACGTAGTGCGCCGCGGGGTGCACCAGCACGCCGGCGCTCGCCGAGACCGTCTGCCGCGAGAGGTCCGTGACCTCGGCGTCCAGCCGCACCTGCTCGGGGCCGATCTGCCCGGACAAGCTCAGAGGCAAGCTCACCGCCGCGCCGCCGCGCTCGGAGAGGGTGCCGTCCGCGCGGGCGAAGACCGCGGAGTCGAGCGCCATCTGATCCAGCTCCTCGCGGTAGGCATCGTCGGAGCTGACATAGCCCTCGGAATGCGGAGGAGCAAAGCTGGTGCGCTCGCGCGTCGCCGTGTAGCGCCACTGCCGCCCCGCCATGGGGCTGCCGAACAGGTAATCCGCCTGCAGCGCGAAGTGCGCCGCCTCCCCTTCCAGGCGCGCCGGCTCGGCCGCGCTCACCTGCACCTTGAACTCGACCGCGCGGTACTCGGCCACGTTCACGCCCAGCCCCTGATCCTCGAAGCCCTCCGCCACCAGCCGCCAGCGCCCGAGCGCGGCGCTGCCCGGCACCACCACGTGCGCCGAGAACGTACCGAAGCGGCTGCTCTCCACGCTCAGGTGCTGGGCCGCCTCGCCCTCCGGGTCTTGCAGCGTCAGCTCCAGCTTGCGCGACGCCACGCTCACGTTGCCGGAGCTCACCTCGCGCCGCAGCACGCCGGCAACCTCGATCGTATCGCCGGGGCGGTAGATGCCGCGGTCCGAGAACAGGAGCAGGTTCTCCCGCTCCGGCCGGGAGAGCCGCATCCACGGCTCGATGCGCCAGGGCGGCAAGAAATCCGCGACGCGCCGGAACGAGCTGTCGTCGCCCGAACGCACCACGATCAGCGTATCTTCCTCGGACCCGTAGTCCTGAAACTGCGGGTGGAAGTCCTGGGCCGGGATCAGCGCCAGGCCGCTCGCGTCGGTCTGGTAGCGTTTGGAGAGCTTGGGCGCGCGCCCCAGCAGCTCCACGGTCGCGCCGGGCACGGAGGTACCCGTGCTCAGCCGCGTCACCCACACCAGCGAGCCCTGGGCGGAGAGCTTGGCGGTCAGCGCCAGATCGGTGACCTGCAGCAACTGCCCCTGCAGCGGAGTCTTGCCGTAGCGCCAGCCCACCCAGGCCGCGCCGCGCGCAGTGTCGGAGCCGAGAACGCTGCCGAGCGGGAGCGGCTGCCGGTGCAGCACGTTGTCGAGCGGGCTCGGAAAGGCGGTGTCCAGCAGCCCGAGCTTCTTCAGAAACGGCTGCAGCTGGTCGGGCTCGTTCTGCGTGCGGAAGAAATCCAGCAGCTGCTCGCCGTCCAGCCGCCGCGCGACGAAGTGCAGGTCGCCAGCGTTGCGGCTTTCGAGCTCGAGGTTGGCGAGCGGCGCCGGAAAGATCTCGCCGCTGATCGGCAGCCGCGCGCTGGGGGTGAAGTTGCCGGTAGCGAGCACGCGCTCGGACTTGCCGGCCAGCGTTTGCCCGTGCTGATCGCGCACGCCCGCGCTCAGGCTCACACGATAGGAAGTCGCCGCGGCGAGCGCACCGCCCAGCGGCAGATACACGTAGCGACTCTCGCCCTCGTCGTCTTCGTCGGGCCAGCTGAGGGGCAGCGCGGGCTCGGAGCTCAGGTGAGCGCGCACCTCCTTGGCCAGCACTGGATTGCTCAGCTCGACCCAGACCGAGCCCTCGGGGTTACACTGCGTGGAGCTCGGCAGCGTGTTGCAAGCGATCTTCACGACGCGCAGCGGCCCGTAGGTGTCGAAGCCGAGCAGGTAGTCGCTATCGAGCCCGCGCTCGCCCTCGCTGCCGCGCAGGCCCTTCTGCACACGGAACTCGATGTGCGAAGCGAGCGGCAACGGCTTCTGCGGCACAATCTCGAGCTCTGTCGGCTTGTCGCTCGAGGCGCGCACGCTGAAGCCGAGCCGTTGTGGCGCGCCGCCGCGCACGGCTCGCAGCTGCCCCGCGCGCTCCAGCGCCGCGGCGCTCACCGGCTGGTTGAAGCGCAGCCGCACGTGCGCGCCGGCCTCCTCGCCGTCGGCGCCCTGCTCCGGCTGGCTCTCCACCACCGCCGGCGCCGGTGTTTCAAACTCGAACACAAAGGGCTGCGCGAGCATCTCGCCGCTCAGCGCGCGCGTGCCGGCGGGCACGCTCACGCGATACGACGTGGCGGCGGGCAGATGCCCTGCGCGCGGAAAGAACGTGAGCGCACGCGCCCCCAGCCATTGCCACTCCCCCGGCACGGCCGGCGCCAGCTCGAGCGCCGGCGGAGGGCTCGCCGTCGCCTCGTCGAGGGGACGCAGCGGCTGGTTGAAGAGCAGCTGGATGCTGCTGCCCAGCGCCGCCTCGCCGCGCGGGCCCGCGTAGACCACCTCCAGCGCGGTCGCCGCGGGCAGCGCCGGACGCGGCCCGAGGGTGCTCACCGGCGCCAGCTGTTGCTGCGGAGGGGCCTTGCTGCTGGCCGAACAAGCCAGCCCGAAACAGACGACGCCCGCGAGCCCCACCGTTCCCACGATCCGCTTCATGGTCCGACTTTTATCGTTCCGTACGGGCGTTTGCAGCCCGAGCCTGGATGATTCTCGCGTCATTGAACGTCTCGAGGGAACCCAACCGCCATTTCGGAGCCGGGAACGGCATTGACACGGCGGGGCTCGCGGAGGAGTGAAGGTCTCGAGTGAAGAGCGAACACCCGCTGCGACGTTTGTTCAGGCATGCCCGTAGCCGCCGCGCCGATGTGCTGTGGGCCTCGCTGTACTCGGCCTTGAATAAGCTGTTCGACGTCCTGCCCGAGGTGCTGATCGGCGTCGCGGTGGACGTGGTGGTGAACCGCAAGGCGTCGTTCCTGGCGCGCTTCGGCATCGTGCCCCCCGAGCACCAGCTGATCTTCCTGGCGGTGCTCACGGTGCTGATCTGGGTGTTCGAATCGCTGTTCGAGTACCTGTACGCCGTGCGCTGGCGCAACCTCGCGCAAGATCTGCAGCACGACCTGCGCATGGAAGCGTACGCGCACGTGCAACGGCTGGAGCTCGGCTGGTTCGAAGATCGCCGCACCGGCAACCTGATGAGCGTCCTGAACGACGACATCAACCAGATGGAGCGCTTCCTGAACGGCGGCGCCAACGATCTGATCCAGATCCTCACCGGCTCCGTGCTGGTGGGCGCCGTGTTCTTCACGCTCACCACCAAGATCGCGTTCCTGGCGCTGATCCCGATTCCGCTGATCGTCTACGGGGCCTTCTGGTTCCAGTCCCGGCTGGCGCCGCGCTACACGCGCGTGCGCGAGGCCGCGGGCACGCTGAACGCGCGCCTCAACAACAACCTGCTGGGCATCGCCACCATCAAGGCCTACGCCGCCGAAGAGCACGAGGTCGCGCGCGTGCGCGACAGCTCGCAGGCCTACCGCGTGGCCAACTCGCGCGCCATCCGCTTCTCGGCGGCGATCACGCCCATCATCCGCATGGCGGTGCTGGCGGGCTTCACCGTCACGCTCTTGTACGGCGGCTTCCTCGCGCTGGGCGGCGCGCTCGGCGTCGGCAGCTACTCGGTGCTCGTCTACCTCACCCAGCGCCTGCTCTGGCCGATGACGCGCCTGGCGGACATGACCGACCTGTACCAGCGCTCGATGTCGTCGGTGGAGCGCGTGATGAACCTGCTGGAGACGCCGGTACGCATCCGCTATGCGGGCAAGCCGCTCAGCCCGAGCGATGTGCGCGGCGAGCTCAGCTTCGAGCACGTGAGCTTCGCCTACGGCAGCGTGCCCACGCTGAACGACATTCAGCTGCAAATCCCCGCTGGCAGCAGCGTCGCCTTCGTCGGCAGCACCGGCAGCGGCAAGAGCAGCCTGGTCAAGCTGATCCTGCGCTTCTACGAGCCTCAGAATGGCACCATCCGCCTGGACGGGGCGCCGATCGGCGAGCTCGCGCTGCAAGATCTGCGGCGCGTCATCGGCTACGTCGCGCAGGACAGCTTCCTCGCCGACGCCAGCATCGCCGAGAACATCGCCTACGGCCTGCCCGATCCTGGACGCGAAGCGATCAAGGCGGCGGCGATGGCAGCCGAGGCGCACGAGTTCATCGAATCGCTGCCGCACGGCTACGACACGCAGGTCGGCGAGCGCGGCCAGAAGCTGTCCGGCGGGCAGCGCCAGCGCATCGCGCTCGCACGAGCGATCGTGCGCAACCCGCGCATCTTGATCCTGGACGAGGCCACTAGCGCCGTGGACAACGAAACGGAAGCGGCGATCCAGCGTTCCCTGGAAAAACTGGTGCTCGGGCGCACCAGCTTGATCATCGCGCACCGCCTGTCCACGGTGCGGCACGCGGATGTCATCTACGTCATCGAAGCCGGGCGCATCGTCGAGGCGGGCACTCACGATCAGCTGATCGCCAACGGCCGCCAGTACGCGGCCTTGTGGCGCATCCAGACCGGCGAGCACCTGACGTCCCAGCGTGGAGGCGCCGAGCGCACATCTCCCGAGCATGCCTCACCGATCGGCATCACAGCGCACGCGCCCGCCGCGAGGCTTGCGGTCTCTCGCAAGCTGAACTAGGGCCGCGTCCTTCGCCTGTGCGGCCAGAAGCGCGAGAAATTCCCGTCGCTTCGATGGAGGCGCTGTACTAGCGTGCCCTGCTGACTCGGCTTCGAGTCATCAACGTTAACGAGGCATCGAATGTACTATCAAGCGATCCGGCAATTCGCCCACACTCTGAAGAACCTCGACGCGATCCTCGGCAAGGCCGTCAGCCATGCCGAAGCCAAGAAGTTCGACGTGAACAACTTCTGCTCGGCTCGCGTCTTCCCCGACATGCTGCCCTTCCCGGTGCAGATCCGCATCGCGACCGACCAGGCAAAGTCCGCGGCCGCCAACCTCTCCGGCAAGGAAGCGCCGAAGTTCGAGGACAACGAGACCACGATCGAAGAGCTGCGCGGCCGTATCCGTCGCTGTATCAGCTTCCTCGACTCCTTCACCCAGAAGGATTTCGAGAAGACCAACGAGAAGACCGTCGTCAAGCTCGCCTACCCGCCGGGCAAGGCGATGCTCGCCAACGAGTACCTGTTCGGCCGCCAGATCCCGAACTTCTTCTTCCACGTCGCGACCGCATACAACCTGCTGCGCGCCGGCGGCGTCGAGATCGGCAAGATGGATTTCCTCGGCAGCCTGCCGATGCAGGACGCTTGAGCGGCAAACCACCGTTCAACCCGGCGCGCGGGCGCGGGCGCTCGGCACAGCGGGGACCTCTGGAATCCAGATCGTCCTCGGCCCGAGCCTCCGCGCCCGGTGTCCCCACGGACCGTGCGGCTGCGAAAAAGCCCGCGCCACCCACAAAGCCAGCACGCGACAGCACCGAACTGCTCTACGGCTTGCGCGCTGGCCTCGCCGTATTTGAACGCCGCCGCCAGGACATCCTGAGCATCGGCTACGAAGCGGAGCAACGTGGCGAGCTCTCGGCCCTGCTCGCCTGGGCGGCGGCCGAAGGCGTTGAGGCGCGCGAGCGTTCCGCGCGCGAGCTGGCGGATCGGGTCGACTCGACCCAGCACGAAGGCCTCGTGCTCGAGGTCCGCCCGCGCGTCTGGCTGGCCCCCAAAGACCTGCCCGCGGCACTGCTCGCCACGCGCGGGCTTGGCGTGGCGCTCGACCGCGTGCGCAACCCCCAGAACATCGGCGCCATCCTGCGCAGCGCCGCCTTCTTCGGGGCTCAGGCGGCATTGCTCGGCGCCCCTGCCCCCCATCCCGGGCTGCCCGCCTTCGCGCTGCGCGTCGCCGAAGGCGCCGCCGAACACCTCACCTTCAGCCGCACCACCGACCTCGCCGACACGCTCGCGCGCCTGCGC
>JAICTU010000060.1 GCA_025936205.1 Polyangiaceae bacterium
CAACTCGGTGAATGTCACGAGCATCGAAGAAGCCGAGAAGCTGCTGAGCGATTTATAGCTGTCCCGTCGAGCCGCGGCTCAGTTGCCTGGTCGCCTCGCGCTCGGCGCACCGCTCGCGCGTATCTCGACCACCGCGACGCTGCGGGGCGGCAGCTCGAACGCCATGTCGCGCGCATAGGCCAAACTGGTCTCACGCCGCCGGAGTGCCTCGGGCTTCTCGAGTGAGTTCCCGGCGCCGAGTGCCGCGCTGATCGTGATGAGCTTCACGCGGGCTGCGGCCGGTGCGCGAGAGCCTGCCAGGCGCGTGAGCAGCGTGTGCCGCTTGTCGTCGTAGTTCACGGCCTTGAGGATGATGCGCTGGCCGTCGGCCGAGCTCGTGCCGATCGCGTCGACCGTGTTTGGCGTCCACTTCACGGGCTTCATCTGCGAGATCGCGTCAAAGAAATCTGCCCGCTTTGGGATGTCGGCGAAGGTGCCGGACGTGAAGGCGTGGCGGCGGGGCTCGTAGTATTCGCGAAAGAGCTGCTCTGCCACGTATCCGGAGCCTGCGAACCACGACACGTGATCGTGATAGATCCAGGCGCGCCACTCCGGGTCGTCGCTGGTGTTTCGCATCAAGAGCGCCGGGCTCGTCATCGCCAGCGCCGGGCTCAGCTTCTCGTAGCTGAGCAGGCTGCCAGCGGCGTGCAGTCCTGCGCGCCAGTCGTAGGTGCGCGACGAGCCCCACTCGAGCACCGCCAGCTGGAGCTTCGGATGGGCCGAGATGCGCACGTATTCGACGAGCTTCTCCAGGTAGTCTTCGATGCGCCGCACGCCGGTGGCGTAGTTCTCGGGCTCGTATTCGTAGTTGTGCACGCCGAGGATGTCGAAGTTGCCGCCGGCGAGGTCGATCAGCTTCTCACTCCAATTCATGTCGTTCGAGCGCTTCTGGCCACAGGCAACCAGCTTCGACTGCGGCGCGATCGCGCGCAGCCGCGGCCCGTAGAGGTTCACGATCGCCGCGTAGCCTTCGGGCGAGAGCCCGTGGTTCATCGGCTCGTTGTCGATCTGGATGTAGGGCACACGATAGGGCTCGGGGTGGCCGTTCGCCGCACGCCGGCGGCCCCATTCGGTCGTGGACGGATCGATCAAGTAGTGGACCCAGTCGAGCGCATACTCGAGCTGCCCCGGGTCGGTGCTGGTCGCTGCCAGCACGATCATGGGCGCAGCGCCGAGCTGCCGGCAGAGCTCGAGGAACTCATCCGTCCCGAAGCCGTAATAGTCCGAGTAACCGCCCCAGATGGTGTTTGGATTGTACTTGCGCGACACGGCTGGGCCGATGCCGTCTTTCCACTTGTACACCGAGGCGTACGATCCGCCTGGCCAACGAATGAAGGGAGGCGCCAGGCCTTTCAACGCAGCGAGCAGATCTGGACGCAACTTGCCCGCAGCGCGCGCGCTCGCGCGCATCAGCGAAATGAAGTCGACGAGCACCTCGCCCGCGCCGGCTGCCATGATCTCGAGCGTTGCATTGCGATCGCTCGCCGGACTCTCGAACTCGAAGCTCACCGCCTGCCAATCTCTGCCGCTGGTCTTCAGAGGCCGCACCGCCAGCTCGCGCCCGCTCGAGCTCAGGATGCGCAGGCTGACCGCCGGCGCGCCCTGCTTGGGTTTCAGCCAGACGGAACCGTCGTACTTCTGGCCCGCTTCGACATAGAACCGATCCTGGCGAACTCCTGCGGTTCCGCCGTTGACCGAGAGCCGAACGCTGCGCGTTCCCTGCCCGAAGTTCTCCTCGACCAGCGAGACGGCGTTCTGGTCACCGGCGGGCTTCCAGTAGTCGCCGAAGTCCTTGCCTTCGAAGCCTTGGCCGCGCACCTGCTCTGCGTACAAGCCATCGACCACGGAGTGATTGATGTGCTCGAGAAATTGACCGTAGATGCGCTCATCGATCGCCCCGGCGACTCGATCGGTGTCGATCAGCAACACCGCGACGCCCGAGTCTGCACCCGAGGCGGCGAAGGCGGTGGCGGCGCCCGCGAGCAGAACGGCGGCGCGCGTGAACGAGCGTTGCAATCGGGGCTTCCACATTGGCGGGGCGCCATGCTGCTGACGGCCGCCGCCATTTCCTAGGTGCAGGAGCGGCCTCGAGCACCAGGCTCTATCGCGGCGGTCATGTTACCGTGGACACAGAGACGTTGCGTGGTGCATTCGCTGCATTTCCACATTTGCCCCGACCGATAAACGAACGCTGGTTTCCGGGCGTTCCAGTCTGCGCAGGTCAGAGCAGCGAAGCTTGCAACTCGCCAGCGCATGGTGAATGAACGGTCTCGAGAGGTGTGAACGATGCGTAAGACACTGGTGCACTGCTTCGCTGCCGCCCTGATCGCGCTGGCTTCGGTCCAGCCGGCGAAGGCCGCGGATGACAAGATGACCCCGATGGCGACTCCGGCTCAACCGAGCGCAATTCCGCTGAAGACGGGGCCGCTGCCCGGCGCGAAGGTCAAGGAGAGCTGGCATAACCAATATGGCAGCGCGTTCGCGCGCAACGTGACCGAGGCGACGCTGACGCCGTTCCTGCCCGATGCAGCAAAGGCGACCGGCGCGGCGGTGATCGTGGCACCCGGTGGCGGGTTCCGCGTCCTGTCGATGCAGAACGAGGGCTGGGACGTCGCCAAGGCGCTGGCCGCTCGCGGCATCGCTGCCTTCGTGCTGAAGTATCGGCTGAACCAGACTCCCGAGAGCCTGGAGGAGTTCGCCCGTCCCACGCCACCGGGCCCCCGCACGAACTTCAAGGACCGCATGGCGGCTCTCGATCCGCAGCTCGCCGACGCACGCGCGGCCTTCGCGCTCGTCCGCGCGCGCGCCGGCGAGTGGAAGGTCGATCCAAAACGCATCGGCATGGTCGGTTTCTCCGCAGGTGCCATGCTGACGATGGCGACCACGCTGGGCGGGGGCGATGCCAAGCCCGCTTTCGTCGGCGACATTTACGGTCCGCTCGAGGCCGTGAAGGTTCCCGCCGATGCACCACCGCTGTTCGCGGCCCTCGCTGCGGATGATCCACTGTTCGCCGGCCGCGGCATGGGGCTCATTGACAGCTGGATGGCGGCGAAGAAGCCCATCGAGTTTCATCTCTACGGGCAGGGCGGCCATGGCTTCGGCATGTATCCGAAGGAGACGACCAGCACGGGCTGGTTCGACGCTTTCTACAAGTGGATCGTGATGAACGGATTCACCAAGAAGCCCGCCGCCTGATCCGAACGGCGGCGCGGGCGTTGCGCGTCCGCGTCGCCTCTCCGTTCCGAGCTGGTCACCATCCAGGCCGTCAGCTCTTCAGAGGAGCGCTCGCGTCGAGAGGACCGGATTGGTACGCCGACGCTGCGCTCCGCTGCAGCGCAACGGTGCAGGAAGCCGCTTTTCCGGGCAACAACGGAACAGCGCGCAGCGCTCAGCGCGCGGGGCGACACATCTCTGCTACGTATGCGATGTTGAGCCCCACGCTTTCATCCCAGGCCCTTCCGAACATCTCGAGCCATGGCTGGGCGTGCCCGGTTCGTGGCGCGCTTGCAGCGGAGGCGCCGCGCGTCCTCGCCGTCCTCAACCTCGGGACGGGTTGGTCTCGCGGCGTATTGCGCGGCTTCATGAGCACGGCGCACGAGCAACGCTGGACGGTGTTGCACTATCCACCGCCCGTAGACATCGAGGCGCTGGTTCAGAAATTTGCGCCATCCGCCATCTTGATCGGGCCCGATTCGGGCCAGGTGCCGTGCACCAGCCGTACGCGGATCCCGATCGTGGCCGTGGCGCTGGACCTGAGCGCCCAGGGCGTACCGTCCGTGTTGCCCGACGAAGAGCGCATCGGGGTGCTCGGGTTGGAGCACCTGCTCGCCACCGGCCTGCGCCAGGTCAGCACGTTTCGCCTCGATGGCTCGGAGTTCGGCGCCGCACGCGAGCGAGCGTTCATCGCTCGCGCCCGCAGTGCCGGGGCCCGCGTGGCCGTGGGCTGGGGGAGCGAGGACTCCCCGGGCTGGCGGGGCGAAGACGCCGAGGGCATCCTCTCCTGGCTGCTCGGGCTGCCGAGGCCTTGCGGCATCTTCACCTGCGCCGATCACTGGGCCCGCATCGTGTCGCGCTATGTCCGGCTCGCGGGGCTGCGAGTGCCGGACGATCTAGCGCTCGTCGGCGTGGACAATGACGTCGTGGAATGCGAGCTGCTCTCGCCCCCACTGTCGAGCGTCATGGTTCCCTGGCAAGAGCTCGGCGAGCACGCAGCGCTCCTCGTTCAGCGAGCCCTGGATGGGGATCGGCTCGAGCAGAAGCGCTGGCTGATGCCTCCCATCGCCGTCGCGGCGCGCCGCTCCTCGGAGGTCTTCGCGGTGGAAGACGCCGTTGTGGCCAAGGCGATGCGCTGGATTCGTCAGAACGCTCACCAACATCTCAACGTGCCGATGGTCGCCAACGCGATCGGCGGCGGTCGACAGCGCCTGGAGCGCCGCTTCCGGCGCGCTCTGGACAGAACCGTACAAGAGGAGATCCGCCGCGCCCGGGTAGAAACGGCGATGCGGCTGCTCCGAACCACCCAGGACGGACTGGTCGAGATCGCAAAGCGGAGTGGATTCTCCACGGCTGCGCTGCTGAGCGCAGCGTTCAAGCGCGAATTGGGCATGCCGCCCGGTGTCTACCGGCGCCGCGTTCACGAAGCGCTCTCAGCCGTGAATGACCCCTGAGTCGACGCGGAGCTCCAACTCGAGCTAGCCGCGAGCGTTCATTGCGCGGGCGCCCATTCGTATCCGAACCAGCCCGCCGTCGCGAGCAGGCCGAGCGTGTAGACGGCCTCCTGATAATAGCGGTACTGGCCGGACTGCTGCTGTGTGTTCCAGAGGTTCTCGACGAACTGGGCTCGGTTCTGCGCCGTCGAGGCGAGAGCGCCGGCGGCGAGCGTTGCCGCGAGCGCCGTCGAGGGGCCGGTGTCATCCGCCGCGACGGTGCCATTCAGCTGGAAGAGCGCGTTCGGGATGTTGTTTGCGCCAAGGCGTGGGCCAAAGAAGACATGGTACTTCTCGACCTGCGTCTGCAAGCGCGTATCCGGGCCCGTCCAGGCAAAGTCGATGGCCATGTTCATCGGCACGCGCCAGGCGTCGAACCGGAACGAGGGGCTGCCCGCGTTGGGGCTGCCGTCAAAATTGGCGTAGTCGGGGTGCAGACCCGTGCTCTGGTTCGCAGACTGCACGAAGAATTGCCGGCTCGTGTTGGCCAGCTGCCGCCAGCGAGCGGCGTCCGCGGGGTTGCCGTCCTGTGCGAACAGCTCATAGAAAGCCGGCAGATGATAGCTCGGATCGCTGAAGCCGGCGGAGTTGCCCTGCGGGAAGAACACCACCATGTTTGATTGTGCGTTGATGATCGGCACGCGCCCTTGCGCGCCCCCCGCGTTGTTCAACATGGCCCCGGTGATCGCGTCCGCCTCTTGCTCGTAATTGATCGCGCCGCTGGAACCCCAGCGGCGATCGGCGAGGTAGAGCGCCGCCGCGAAATACTCGTCGCCATCCGGCGCCGGCCCGTTCTGGCCGAAGTTCACGTTGATCTGGTTGGCGTTGGCGGTCACCTGGCCTTGCCAGCGGAAGTAGCGGTTCCAGGCGTCATTGGTGGCGAATTGCATGCGCTGCTGCGCGAACTTCCAGAGCCTGTCGAACTCGCTCTGCATGTTCATCTGCACCGCGATCATCATGCCGTACGACTGCCCTTCGCTGCGTACATCGTTTGCGTCGGCGCACCAGATGAAAGCCTGGCTCGGGTCCTGCGGGAGCTGGTAGTAGAGGCGGTAGCCGGTGGCCGCCTGCGGAATCGCCGACTCGTTGGTGCCGATGCCGAAGACCCGATCGACAACCAGCCGCACCCTGTCGTCGACCTCCTCCACGGGGATGCCGAGCAAATCGGTGAACAGGTTGGTCGTGCCGCGCGTGGGTCGATCCGTCGAAGCCGGTGCTGGGGGCTGGGGCTGCTCGGCAGGCGCGGGTGTGGGCGCCTCAGGCGTGACCGGCGGTGGCGGAGCCGCGCTGGCACCATCGGCGGCCGCCGGGGGTGATGTTGGGGCGAGCGCGATGCCCTCGCCCGGAGCTTCGCTGCCACTCGTCGGCGCTCCCGTCGCGCCAGACATGTCCTGAGGGACCGTGGTCGCGGAGTCGCCCGGACCGTCAACGGGCGGCAGCCCAGCAGGGCTCGCCCCGGGGGGAGTGGCCGCCCCCATGAAACCAGGGCCTCCCATGAAACCAGGGCCTCCCATGAAACCAGAGACATTGTCGTTGGCCCTGTCGTCGCTCGCTGTAGCGCAGGCGAGGCCGAGCAATGCGACGGCGGAAAAGCAAACTGGCCCGACGCGGCGGGCTCGGAGAATTGGCGTCATGAGTCGAACTCCCGGCGCTTCCGAGCAGATACGGAAACGTTACCAGCTACTCTAGGAAGGCATCGGCACCGATGGCAAACGGCCGGCGCCTGCCGCATCGAAGTAGGGACCCAAAACGATGTTTCGAGTGACGCAAACTCGATTGGACGTCGCTGCCCACAGCATCAGCGACGGGATCACTCTTCCTCGCGAGCACCTTCCGCCGTCTGCGCGACACGCCAACCAGTCGCATCCGCTTGAAGTCGACGAAGGCCAAAAGCCGCCGCGCCCGGCGACGAGCCGGAGAATACATGTGGCACATAGCCCGTCTCCCTGGCGTAGCGCTGGGCTACCACCTGCACCGCGTCCGCCGCGCCGGCTCGGCTCAGCAGCACCACCGTGCCGCCGCTGCCACCACCGCTGATCTTTGCGCCATACAGCCCGCGCTCGGGGCCGAACTCGCGCACCAGCTCCACGATGCGGTCGGTACCCGTGGAGCCGAGCCCGCACGCGGAGTAGCTGGCGTGAGCCTCGTACATGAGCGCGCCGAGGCGCTCGAACAGGGCGCGCGTACGCGCGTCCTCGGGTGCGGCCAGCTCCGGGGTCTGGAGCAAGGTGCGAAACTCGCTCGCTCGCGCGTGCTCATTCACGGGGTGCTCGGTGGCTGCGCGCACGCGGTACATCGCAGCAGGGTCAACACGGGTGATCGGATCGGTGATGCCGCCAAAGCGGCGCAGAAATTCGGCGCCGCTGATCAGCTCCGGCAAGAGCTCCCGATACTCGCGCTCGAACGCGGCTCGCGGTACGCGCGCCAGGTAGCCGCCCCACTCGGGGTCCGAGATGGAAACGTGCCCGGGCGATTTTGTCGCCTGCGCCGGCAACCCTCGAGCGCTGGCCAGCCAGCGGTAGCCCATAAAGGCGGCGGCGCGCACACCGCCGTAGTCTGCTCCGCTGACGGCATGACGAATGCCGGAGTCGATGCCCCAGAGCGCCAGCCCCCTCGGCAAGGGAAAGCTCTCCTCGAGCTGCGCCGGCTGGCAGAGCAGCGGCAGCAACTGCCCTTCCCTGCCGCAGCTGGCTGTCATTTGGTCCATCACTCCGCAGGGCGCGCCCACCACCAGATTCTCGATTCGCTGGCAGATCAACGCGGCGCGCACCGGCTCGATCTGGACCTCGAGCAGCCCAGCCAGGGCGCGCAAGCTCGCCACCTCGAGCGCTGCCGAGGAGCTCACCCCTTTTCCCTCGGGCACGCTCGACGCCACCAGCATGCTCAGGCCGGAGTCGAGCTCGACCCCCAGCTCCGCTCGCAGCGCTGCCAGCGCCCCGGCGACGTAGCCCACCCAGGCATCGTCGGCGTTGCGTTGAAAATACGCGCGAGCGGCGGCGTAGCTCCGGGTGTGCTCTCGCAGTTCGGCGAGCGGAAACCGCGCCCAGCGCAGCGGTGCCACGCTACGCACCAGTCCCGAGCTCACAATCTCGACCCAGGGGTCCTTCCGGCGCTGGACAGCCACGAAGGCCGCTTCACGGATCGGCAGCTCCAGCGTCAGCGAGCCAGAGTAATCGGCGAAACCGCCCATCACGTCCAGGCGCCCCGGAGCCCGCGCCAGGACGACGGGAGCCGCAACGCTGAACAGCTGCGAGAGCGACGACTCCGGAGCGCGGGACAGCCGGACGAGCAGTTCGAGCACTGCATCCAGATCGGACATGGCCCTGCTCATGCTCCCTCTACGCGAGCACCGGGCGCGAATCCCCTGCGCGCGAGCACAGCCTGCAGGAGCGGCTCTACTTGCCGCTGCAACGTCGCGTTTGCATAACCGACCCAAGCTACGTCGGCGTCGATGTCGAGCGGCGCGTCGAGCGGCCGACCCCACGGATCAGTGATCCTCACACCGACCTCTTCGGCGATCAACGCAGTGCAGACGTCGTAGGGGTGGCAGCACAGCCCGCTCGGCTGACCTCGCTCGCGGAGCAGCTCGCGCATCAGTGGCCGCAGATCGGCGTTAAAGCGATCGTGCCCCACGGCCAGCTCATACAGCTGACCTCCGGTGGACGCGTACTGGTCTTCGAAACACAGCGCCTTGCCCTGAGGAGAGGGGCCGAGCAGCGCCAGCATCAGCTCCTCGTCGATGGCGGCCAGCTCGTCGCGCGCGCCCGGGAAAAAGCGCGTGATCATGGCGTAGCCGTGGCGAAGATTGTCGGCCCGTGAGGGGCGAATCGGTAGCATCGCGCGCTCGCCTGTCAGGCGATTGAAGCGCTCGAGCGTCGCGCCGCGGCCGCGTATCGCCCACAGCTCATCCGAGAGGTGCTGCTTGCGCGTCGGGATCTCCGTCTGAGCGGCGATGATGATGTCGCTGAGCCGGGTTTGAGGGCCGCGCTCGGGCGCAATCGCACCGAGCACCCAGGCGCTGCGCTTCTGATACATGATGCCGCGCGTGCCATCGATGGGATCGATGATGAAGCGCCAAGCGGCGGGCGACTGGCGGCCGCGCGGCAAGGTCAGTTCTCCACCAGGCAGCCCCTCGGCAACCAGCACCACCCCACCAATGGCTGCAGCCGCGGCTTCCAGCCGCTCCAGCAATAGAGCCTCGCTGACCTTGTCGATCCGATAGATGGTGTCACCGGGGCCGTCGTCCGCCACCGCGCCGAGCTCGCTCGGAGATTGGCGTTGGCAAGCTTCCACCACGGCGTCGCGGATCGCGCGTTGCACTTCGCGGAGCAGAGCCAGCAGCGCGGCGAGATCCGTCATCGACGATGCCGGTAATGGAGCGCGGATGCTGCGCGCAGCTCCGCGGCCTTGTCCTCGGGTGAGGTATCACTGATGAACCCCCCCGCCCCCACCTCGGGGCCCGCCAAATACTTCAGCAGGTTCGGCTTGCGCAGCGGTGGATGAATCTGGATGTGGAAATGGTGGTACCCGGAGTAGTCCTGGCCATCCGTCGGCGCCTGGTGCAACGCCAGCACGTAGGGAAAGGGCATTTCCCACAGATTGTCGAAGCGCACGAGCAGCTCGAGCAGCGCAGCGGCCAGATCTCGAACTTCGCTGCGGGAGAGCTGCGCCAGGCTCGGGTGAGATGCCCTGGGCGCGACGATGGCGTCGTAGGCGTAACGCGCAAAGTACGGCACGAACGCGACTGCCCCATCATTCTCCACGACCCAGCGCCGCCCATCCATCCGCTCCGCCGCCAGGATGTCCTGAAAGAGCACGCGCCCCGTCTCGCGGCGATGGGCACGCTCCGCGTCCAGCTCGACCTCCATGCCCTTGAACACGAAATTGGTCGCATAGATCTGACAGTGCGGATGCGGGTTCGAGACGCCCACGGCCTCGCCACGGTTCTCGAACACCAGCACGTGATTCACCTCGGGACGCGCGCCGAGCTCGCGGTACTGCTCCTGCCAGACCTCCAGGAGCCGGACGACACCGGGCAGGTCCAGCTCCGCCAGGCTGAGGTCATGCCGCGGCGTGTAGCACACCACGCGCGCCACGCCCCGCGCGGGACGGCTTTGATAGATGCCAGGCGCCGGCAGCTCCAGCGGAGCGTCGGGACTGACGCAGGGATGGTCGTTCTCGAAGACGAAGACGCCGGAGTAGTCAGGATTGCGGACGCCACTCACCCGCGCATTGCCAGGGCACAGGTAACAATCGCTCACGTGTGCCGGGACCTCGCGCACGACGCGCTTCAGCGACTCTGTGTTCCACGGACGATTCTGACGATGGGCGGCGACGACCACCCATTCGCGGCGCAACGGGTGCCAGCGCTGCTCCCATGTCATTGGAGCAACCTACTCCGCGCAGATTGCTGCCAGCAACCTCGCCCACGGCGCACAGCCCAGGAGAGCTCACCAGCGACGCAAATCCAGATCCTGCGGACTCAATCCGACACGATCGTGCGCTCAGGCTTGCCGGGCTCGGCCGCTCAGTCGCGACAGGCCGCCGGAGTGCCGCGACAGCGCTCGCCGCGACCACACTGGACGGCGTCGAAACCCGTGCGATCGGCGTTGCAGACGAGCAGCACGTCGCGGCCGTCGCAGTCGGTATCGCCCACATTGCAAGCGGGCGCCGTGCAGCTGCCGTCGCCGGGATTGCACAGCGCAGCGGACGCACAGGGCGAACCAACGTCGACCAGAGCGTTGCGCCCGGGCGCGCATCTCTGGGGCTGCGCTCCGCGGCAGCCCCGATCGGCGGCCGCGCAGACGGGAGGGTCGCAGCGACGAGCTGCGGCGTTGCACAGATCAGCGCTGACGCAGGTCTGGCTCTGCCAGCCGATCAGCGGATCGTTACAGGTCTGCAGCGTGGCGCCATTGCAGCGCGAGCCGCCCTCGATGCACGGGTCGCGACACTCGAGCGCCATCGGATCGCAGCCGCCTGCGGAAACGCAGTTGGCGATCGGATCGCTCCCGTCGCGCCGCGCCCGGCACTGCATCAAGGTGTCGCCCACGCAGCTGCGCGTGCCGGCTTCACAACTCGGCGTCTCGCAGCCCTGGGCTCCGCGCGTGGCGTCGCACAGCTCCGGCGTTGCGCAGCGCTGGAAGTCTGCCCAGGCATCGCGGCCATCGCTGCAGCGCTGCAGCAGCGTGCCCTCACAGCGGAATTGCCCGGCGTCACACACCGGCTCCGCGCACCCGACACCGCCGTCCGGGCTCTCCCCGCACAGCTGCGCGGTGGCGCACGGCGCGTCGCTGGTCGGCACGAAAGCGCCGGCGGGGGGCTCGCACACCTCGATGCGCCCGCCGTTACAGCGCTTGTCGCCAAAGGTGCAGGGCAGCACCGTACAGCCGAGCCGCGGATCGCAGCGCTCATTTTCCGCGCAGACCTGCGCGTCGGTGTAACCCGTCTGGCCCGTGTTGCAGGCGCGCAGCGTCTGGCCCTCGCAGACGCGATCCGCGGCCGCACAGCGCGGTGGCGCACAGCTCGTGCCCAGGGTCGTGCGCCCGAGCTCGCACAGGTCCGGCGTGGCGCAGGAGTCCACCACCTTCCAGTTGCCGAAGTCCGCGTCGCACTCCTCCAGCAGCCCGCCCAGGCAGCGCGTCTGGCCGGTATCACACAGCCGAGGCAGCCCCGACGAGGCCGTGCCCGTGGGCTCCAGCGGCTCCATCTGCTGGTCCACGTCCCTTGGCGGCGGCGTTTCCACCGGATCGCGCAGGTCCACGTCGCCGAGCAGTTGAGCGCAGCCTGCCGTCCAGCAGAGCGCGAGCAGGACGAGTGGGACAGGCCGCATCGCTCGGAACGATATACGATGCACGCCGCGGAGACACCACGCACGATATTGGTGCAATTTGCAACCATTACGGTAGCTAACTGTGCGCTGTGGCTTCATTTTTGTCTGCGAAGGACTCGCAGTACTGCGCCCAGATTCAGGGTTTCGGGCCCGCCGGCGCCGAGCCGGAGGCGTTGCGGTCGGGGCCCGGAGGGCAGCAGCGGGCTCATCCTGGAGGGCACTGCGACGTCCGGGTCCGAGCCTGAAACGCTGGGAACTGGACTCGTGCACGCGCCTCAGCAGTGGCCACCCACGGCGTCTTCATGTCGTTTCCACGCCGATCGATTGTTCAAATGCGTCGCAGACGGGTTGCTGGCGGCGTCGCACTGCTCCCGGGTCGACGAAAGGCCTTGCCGAACGCGTCGACGTTGGCGAAACCACGGCCATCGTCACTCTCATGTGGCGGCAACAGGTGGACTTGCACCCGAGCATAGCCGCACCGCACGTTCTGCTCGCTTTGCCAACTTCGGCAGCCTGGGCCCGCTGGGTCTGTCGCGGCTTTGCCGGCGCGGCGGCGCGGCAAGGCTGGGTGGTGCTCAGCTATCCCCCCGAGATCGACCTGGACTGGGTTGCTGCCACCTGGCCGCTGCACGCGGCGGTGTTGGGTCCGTCGAGCTCGGGACCTTGGCCCGCGCGGTTGAAGAGCTGCGTCTCCGTCGCGGTGAATAGCGATCGCTCTGCAGAAGGTATCGCCTCCGTGTGCCTCGATGAAACACGCGTGGCCGAGCAAGCGGTGGCTCATCTGCTGTCACGCGGGCTGCGAACGTTCACCACGTTTCGACTGGACCCTTCGGGTAGCGGCGAGGGGCTGGAGCGCCGCTTTCGGCAAGCTGCTGCAGCAGCTGGAGGCCGGCTCGAGCCGGCGTGGGCCGGCAACGCGCTACAGTCCGCCGCTGCCTGCGAGAACCCAGCCGAGATTGTGGCGTGGCTATCGCGCCTGGCGACCCCGTGCGGCATCTTCGCCAGTTGCGACAGCTGGGCCCGGGTCATCACGCGCTACGCCCCGGCAGCGGGCCTGCGGATCCCGGAAGACCTGGCGGTGATCGGCGTCGACAATGATCTCACGGAGTGCGAGCTCGCGGGACCTTCGCTGTCCAGCGTGGCGGTGCCTTGGGCTTGCATCGGCGAGGAGGCCGCTGGCCTGGTGCAGCGCGCGCTTCAGGGAGAGCCGATCGCCGGGGAGCGAGTGCGCATCACGACAGCCGACGTGGTGGTCCGGCAATCGTCGGATACGTTCGCCGTCGAGGACGCATTGGTACAGCGTGCCATGCGCTGGATTCGCCAGCACGCGGGAGGTCGGCTGAGCGTGCCCATGGTGGCCGCCGCCGTGGGCGTACCCCGCCAGAAATTGGATCGGCGCTTTCGCCGCGTTCTCGGCAGCACGGTGCTGGAGCAGATCCGCCGAGCACGAATCGACATCGCCCGTGATCTGCTGTCCAGAACGGAGCTACCGCTGGTGGACGTCGCGCCGCGCAGCGGCTTCACCAATGTGTCGTTGCTCAGCGTCGCCTTTCAGAGGGAGCTGGGCCTGCCGCCGGGGGCCTACCGGCGCCGCGCGCGCAGCCTGCTGACGGCGCGCGCGGAGTAACGCTCACTCGACGGCGATGTCCGTGGCTGTCTTGGACGGGGGCGTCAGCGTGATCTGATCGCCCTCGATCCGAAACGCCTCGAACGGAGCCGGCGTGACACCGGGAGCAACGCCGAAGTCGTTCAGAGCAGTCATGGCCGGCGCTGTCAGCGTACGGCCGCTCACCTTCCGCGCCGGAGCGCCGGTGATCTTCAGCTTCAGCTCGGACTTCCGATTCGGATCCAAGTTGACGACAGACAGATGCACGATGCCGTGAGCGTCTCGCGAGGCCGAGGCATGCAGCGTGGGCACGCTTCCCTGCCCCAGCGCGTAGCGTGGAGCATGAAGCTCGACGGGGAGCGAGGTGGCATCGCGGTGCACCCGATACATGTCGTAGACATGATACGTTGGCGTCAGCACCATCTGGGGGCCCTTGGTCAGGATCAGCGCCTGGAGGACATTGATCGCCTGCGCCGAGGCCGCGGCTCGCACGCGATCCGAGTGCTGGTTGAAGAGATTCAGATTGATGCCCGCGACCACGGCGTCGCGCAGCGTGTTCTGCTGATAGAGCGGACTCGCGCCGGGCTCGGTATCGTACCAGGTGCCCCACTCGTCGACGACCAGCGCCACGCGCTTTTTCGGATCGTACTTGTCCATGATCGCGCTGTGCTTGGACAGGAACGTGCCCATGCGCAGCGTGCGCATCAATGTCGCGTGCCACTCGGGCTCACCGAACCGAGTGGCTGAACCCTTCGCGTCCCAGTTGCCGGTCGGCAGCGTGTAGTAGTGCAGCGATAGGCCGTCCATGAACTTGGCCGCCTGCGCCATCAGCACACCAGTCCATGCGTACTGTTCGTCGGAGGGGCCGCTTGCGATGCGCTCGAACGCCGTGTCCGAATACTTTTTGACGAAGGTCGCAAACTGCTTGTACGTGTCGGCGTAGAACTCCGCGCGCATGTTGCCGCCGCAGCCCCAGTTCTCATTGCCGATACCGATCAGCTTGACCTTCCAGGGCTTCTGCCGCCCATTCTTGCGGCGCAGCCGCGCGAGCTCCGAGTCGCTGTCCGAGGTCATGTACTCCAGCCACTCCGCCATCTCTCGAGGGCTGCCGCTGCCCACGTTGATGCTGATGTACGGCTCGGCGCCGATCAGCTCCGCGAAGTCCATGAACTCGTGCAGACCGAAGGCGTTCGTCTCCGCCCCGCCCCACCAGGTGTTGGCGCGGTGCGGCCGCTGATTGCGCGGCCCGATGCCGTCGCGCCAGTGGTACTCATCGGCAAAGCACCCACCAGGCCAACGCAGGAGGGGGAGCTGGAGCTTGCGCAGCGCCGCGATCACATCGTTGCGCATGCCGCGCGTGTTCGGGATGGGGGAGCCCTCACCCACCCAGATACCCTCGTAAATGCCGCGGCCCAGGTGCTCGGCGAAGTTGCCGTAGATTCGGCTATCAATCTTCGCCCCAGGCTGATCAGCGCGGATCGTCAGCGCGGCATCGAAGCTGGGTACGGATCGCGCCGCCGCCGAGCTTGCGGCTGCCGAGGGTGCCTGCGCAAAAGCGGGCGGGTTGATCAGCAAGAAGAAGAGCGCGAGGCTCCAGGCACAGCCACGAGAGACGATGTGCATCAGTGTTCCTTTCTCGGTGCTGTAGCGAGACCGAGTGTCTGTTTCAACCCGGCACCGTGCCCATCGGCGTACCTGTATTGCACACCTGACTCACAATGACCGAAAGCGAGCGCCGGCGTCTCGGTTTGAGTCGTCAGCGCTGCACGCGCGCTCGCGCAAGCACCGGAGCGGAGATTTTCGAAGCGAGGCGCGTCGGGAGTGACCGGCAATTGTGTTATGGTGACAGCAAGAAACGCAACCTGCGGCTGGCGCTGACGCATCTGCGACTCAGGCGTGACTGGTTGTGGCGATTGCTCTCCCACGCTCGACATGAGTGGCTCCAACGACGCCAATGCGACGACCTCGAGTCCGCGGGTCCTCATCCTCCTGAAGACAGAAGCGGCTTGGTCGCGCGGAGTTCTGCGTTCGTTTGCCCGTTCAGCGAACGACCACGGCTGGACGCCATTGCACTATCACCCCGATGCCAACGTGGGCTGGCTGGTGAAGGAGTGGGCGCCTGCGGCCGTGGTTGTCGGTCCGGCGCTGTCCCGGCAGGAGCTAGCGACCTTCGCGCCGTTGCCGCTGATCTCCGTGGCCTTCGATCGCAGCGCCGATGGCGTTGCCTCGGTCTGTCTCGACGAAGCAGCCATCGGGCTCCTGGCGTTGGAGCATTTGCTCGCCACCGGACTGCGGCGTTTCAGCTGCTTCCGGTTGAGCGGCTCGCCTTACATCATCGAGCGGGAGCGTGCCTTCGTGGCCGGAGCACGCGCCGCCGGCGCGATGGTATCGGCTTGCTGGAGCAGCGAGGAAGCACCCGGGGCAGAGAGCCCGGCGGCCATTCTCCAGTGGCTGCGCGAGCTGCCCAAGCCCTGTGGGATCTTCACTTGCACGGACCGCTGGGGCGCGCTGGTGGCGCGCTACGCGCGGGTCGCCGGGTTGCGGATTCCGGAAGACGTCGCGCTCGTCGGCGCCGACAATGACATGCTGGAGTGCGAGCTGATCGTGCCGCCGCTGTCGAGCGTGATCATACCCTGGCACGGTGTCGGGCAAAGCGCCGCCGACCTGGTCCACCTGGCTCTCTCTGGAACCGCGATCGCCGGCAAGCGCAGCGTGCTCGGGCCCATCGCCGTCGCGGGGCGGCGCTCCTCCGACGTATTCGCCGCCGATGACCCGCTGGTGACCAAGGCCTTGCGCTGGATCCGCAGCAATGCCGGACGGCGCATCACCGTGGACATGGTGGCCCGTGCTCTGGGAGGGGGCCGCCAGCGCCTCGAGCGCCGGTTTCGTGCGGTGCTGCAGCGCACCGTCCATGAAGAGATCCGGCGCTCCCACGTGGATGTCGCGAAGGGTCTGCTGGAGACGACGGACCTGAGCTTGGCGCAGATCGCCGCACAGAGCGGGTTCACGAATGCATCGCTGTTGAGCGTCGCCTTTCGCCGGGAGCTGGGCAACGCGCCGGGCGTGTATCGGCGCCGGGTCCAGCAAGAGCTGGGCCGCGCCGCAGAAGCTGGAGCGGCTCGCCTGGAGTAGCCGCGATCGCGTCCGCAGGGGTTTGCATTTGCGTCGTCGCGGGAGCCACCGTCGCCTCATTGATTGAACTTCCGGCGCTGCTGGCTACCATGCCCGAGCAGCACAGTGGTGCTACGCGCCCGCCGCGATTTTTGCCAGGCGGTGCACGCAAAGTGACATCAAAGCAGCGCTCCCTACCTTTCGGCGCTGCTGCGATGTCTCTCGAGGATACCGGCAGCCGCGCCCCGGCCGGCACTGGGGCGAGGCTGCCGCTCGATAGCCAACACGTAACTTTGCGTTTGCGTCACTGCCCCGGGGCGCGCACTCGGAGCAGCAATTGAAATTTGAGCGCGACTACCTCAGGGTGGCGTGAGGAGCCTGACATGAGCACGCGCTGTACAAACTCGTTGCTGAGCTATTCCGTGATGGTGGGTGGACTGCTCGCGGCTGCACCGGCGGGGGCGGCTTCACTCCAGCAACTGCCCCAGAACGAGTGGTGGGCTGGCGAAAGCGGCCTGCCCAGCTACGTCAACATGTACCTTTACGTCCCTGACCAGGTGGCGGCGAAGCCGCCGCTGGTGGTGGCTCCGCACCACTGCCAGGGCACCGGTCCCGGCACCTTCGGCGAGATGTCGAGCCTGGTGTCCCTCGCGGATCAGAGCGGCTTCATCCTCATTTTCCCGGAAGCGACCGGGCAGAACTGCTGGGATGCGGGCTCGGCTCGCTCGCTCACTCACGACGGCAAAGGCGACACCCACGCGATCGTACAGATGGTGAGGTACACGCTCGCACGCTTCGGCGGCAACCCGGCGCGCGTCTACTCGGTGGGCGGCTCTTCGGGAGGCATCATCACGGAAGCGCTACTCGGAGTTTACCCCGATGTCTTCATGGCCGGCGTCTCCTACATGGGCGTGCCTGCCGGGTGCTGGGCGAGCGGCTACAACGACGTCGTGGGCAAGCCGGCGAACGGCACGGGCCAGTGGAGCGGCGCGTGTGCGGGAGGCAACGTCATGCAGAGCGGCGAGGCCTGGGCCGAGCTCGCTCGCTCCTTCTTTCCGGGTTACGCGGGGCATCGCCCGCGCCTGCAGCACTGGCACGGCACTGCGGACACGACGATCAACCCCAGGAATCTGGCGGAAGATGTCAAGCAGTGGACCACCGTGCTGGGTCTGAGCGAAACACCGACGGGCACCGACACGCCAGCGAGCGGTACGACGCGCCAGTACTGGCAGAACGCTTGCGGCTACACCGTTTACGAGACGTTCTCGCTGGCGAGCGTGGGACACGCCGTGCCCTTCAATGGCAGTGCCGTGGCGGCCTACTTCGGCCTCGGCGATGTCAACGCAGCCGATCCGGAAACGGTGGCGTGCCCCGATGTGATGCCGGGAACTGGCGTGGAAGCCGCGCCTGCCGATAGCGGTAACCCGGCTGGCGGAAGCGATGTTCCAAGCGCCGGCGCACCGCCGTCCGCCGCAGGGTCTGAGGGCCCCATCGCAACGTTGGGTCCGTCATCGCGCGGCGATGCCATCAGCCCCGGCGGGCCCGGCGCACTCCCGCCAGGTGAGGTCACGGGAGCTGCCCCGGCAGAGGGCGCGACAGCGCCGGAAGCGCTCGGCATGCCCGGTGCTTCGAGCAGCGCGGGCTCTGACGTGCTGGCGAAGAGGAGTTCGGCGAGCTGCGCGCTGGGGACGCCGGGCGCCGCGCGCACGGCGCCCGGAGGCGTGTTGGCATTCGTCACCTGCGCGCTGGCGCTCAGGCGTCGCCGGCAGCGCGCGTCAGCCTGAGGAGCGTCAGCCTGAGGGGCGGGGCCGCCCTCACCGGTACGTATCGAGGAATTGCTTGATCACGCGCGCGCCGAAACAGGGCACGCCGTGATGCGACGTGCCGTATTGCGGGTCGTTGTGCTGGCACCAGCGGGTGGTCTCACCGCAGCCATTGAAGTCCCTGCAGCCCGGGTTGACCTGAACGCCTCCGCTCGTGCAGCCGTCGACGGGAACCTCCGTGTAACTCTCCTGGCAGCCATTGCTGGTGCGATAGGGGACGATGTCCTTCAATCCCTCGCCGTCATTGAGCCCATACGCCTGCCGCTCCGTGTCGCCGATGCCGTGGATCACCAACGCGGGGATCGGCTGCCATGAGGAGCAGTAGACCGAGGAGGCGACCGTGGCCACCGCGCGCCAGCGGCTTTCTCCGGCACAGAGGCGCTGCACGATGAACTGCGCGCCGGAGCTGTGCCCGGTCGCGAACACTCGGTTCTTGTCGTAGCAAGCGTTGGCGTCGAGCGCGGCGAAGATGGCGTCGATCTTCGGTGCGTCCACACCGTCGCTCCAGCCGTTTCCGGCGCTCTTCGGGTAAAAGACGATGTAGTTGTTCTGCAGCGTGGCTCCCAGGATACCCTGGAGCTGAGTGTTCGGATTGCCCGCGGCGTGAAATGCCATCACTACCGGCAGCGGCGTGACGCCGTCGTAACCGGGCGGCACACTAAAGAGCGTGTTGGGAAGGTTGAAGGAGGGTGATGCGCCCCCCATACCGCACCTGGCGCTCGGAATTGGCGCTCCCTCCGCGCCATTGGCCCCGCTCCCGTCCGTCCCATCCCCCGCTGCGGCCGGCGGCTCGCTGCCTTGCGCCGGATCCCCTCCGCCCATGGCTGCCTCGTTCTGATCTCCGCCTCCTGCGCTCGCTGGCGGTGGGGTGAGCGGAAGGTCGGGCGTTGCGACGGGCTCCGACGTCGAGGGCGATGCGCTCACAGCGGGCGATGGCTCCTGGGCAGGAGCCGGGTCCGAAGCGGGGCCACTCTCCATGGCGACCGGCGCCGGCGGAGGCGGTTCACCATTTCCGAAGGGCGGCACGCTCGAACCGGACGTCCCCGACGAACAAGCGCTACACGCGAGCACGACGGCCAGACATTGCGGGGGATGCTTGAACATAAATTCTCGGAAGCCCATCGAGCGCAGTATCTCACGGCTGCTTCTGCAGATCCTCAGGCACGAACGGATCGTCACCAAAAAGCGCGCGCGAGCACAAAGATCGCGAGATACGCAAACAGGAAAATGCCGCGACGCAAATGCAGGCCCTGCGCAGGGCGCATTGCCAGAAATTCGTGAAGTCTTTAATCTGCGTGAGTCCGTTCCAGCTCGGTCGCAGCCGTCCTGGAGACGTCGACACAAGCCCCGCTCATCGACGCGGTCTGTTGCGCAGTGCTGTTCGCCGCCCGGCAGCTCTGCCTGGACGCCACCCGGAGTCGCACTCCTGACCAAACAGAAACAGCTCGCGCGCTCTCAGGCTCTGATCGCGGCGATCGTCCGTCAAACGACGGTCCTGATCGCACAGCTCTCCACCGCAGCGGGCGTGCGCTCACCGCTCGGCCATGTCGTGGACGAGGTGTTCTCGGGCCTCGTCAGCGAATTGAATCAGCAGGGCGTGAGCAACAAGGTCATCGCCGACATGTTCGGCATGGCGCTGCGCTCCTACCGCCAGAAAGTGCGGCGACTGGGCGAGTCCGCCACCTCACGAGGCGCCACGCTGTGGAGCGCGGTCCAGGAGTTTTTGGCCGAGCGCGAGTGGAGCACGCGAGAGGAAGTGCTGGCACGCTTCAAACACGACGACGAGGTCTCCGTGAGGAGCATACTGAACGACCTCGTCGAGACCGGGCTCGCTGTTCGCTCGGGCCTCCGACACGAGGTGCGCTACCGAATCGCGACGGAGGAAGAGTTGCGCGACTCGGGGACAGAACCAGGCCATGGAGAAGCGGCGGGATGGGAGGCCGCAATCGTGGAGCATCACCGCGCTGTCTTGAATTCGATCGCCACCACGGCAACTTGCGGGCGCCGAGCTGCACAGAACGGTGAGACTGGCGCAACTACGCTCCGCTTTGATGTATGGCCAGGCCACCCCAAGGAACGGGAGATCCGGCAACTGCTCGCGCAAACACGCGCGGCCGCCCTGCAGCTCTGGGCGGAGGCGAACGAGTCGTGCGAGCACGGTTCACACCCGGGCGCCTATCAGGTCCACTTCTATGTTGGACAATACCTCGTCGCTGACGACGAGCTGCCTTGAGTGCGACGCGTTCCGACATTTGAAGCGACGCATCCGCGCCTGCAATGTGGCTCGCTACGCCTGTGCCAAAGACATGAGCAATCGGCGGCGGAGAACTCTGGTAACGTTACCAGCCTGCTGAGTGCGTGTTGCTGTTGCTCGGCGCAGCGCCGGCCGTGCCCGCGCATCGAAAGGCTCTACACCATGAAGACTCGACACCCATCACGGGAACTTCGCTGCTACCTCTTCGGCGGCATCGCTGCTGCGCTCTCTATCGGGGCCGCTGCCTGCTCGAGCAGCGATTCCGCCACTGCGCTCCCGCCCTCTGGGCTCTCACCCGCGCCGGAACCCGGTGCCACGCCGATGCAACCCGGAATGTCTCCGGAAATGACGAGCGCCCCAGCGCCGAGCGCGGCACCTGCAGAGGGCGCCGCAACGGCACCGTCGGCCTCCGAGGGCCAGCCCGTCACGGGCCTGACGATGCCTCCGGCGATGGGCGCGAGCGGCTCGAGCGAAACAACCCCCACTACCCCAGCTCCAGAAGTCAGCGCCACTGAGCCGGATCCCAGCGGCGAGTCCCCCGCTGGAGGGCCCCTGCCGGCAGTGCCCAGCGCGGGCTGCGGCCAGGCGCGTACCCTCCAAGACGGCACGCACACCATCACGAGCGGCGGAATGGACCGCACCTACCTGCTCGAGACGCCCGACACCTACGACGCCACGTATCCCTATCGGGTCGTCTTCATGTTCCACTGGAACTATGGCTCGATCAACGCGATCGTCAACCCGCCCGACGCGGATCGAAACACGGACCGTCCCTTCTATGGCCTGGGAGACCTCACGGATGGCAAGACGATCTTCGTCGTTCCGCAGGGGCTGGTCAACCAGGGTGGAGGGGCGGGCTGGGCGAACCCGAACGGTCGCGACGTGAACTTCACCGACGACATGCTGGCAGCCATTTCAGCAGACCTCTGTATCGATACATCGCGCGTGTTCACGACCGGCTTTAGCTACGGCGCGGGTATGTCGGTGGCCCTCGCCTGCGTGCGCCCGGACAAGTTCCGGGCCGCCATCGTCTACGAGCCGGCCTTCATCAGCGGTGTCAATGCAGCGCAGTGTACGAAGCCGATCGCCTTCTTCCAGTCGCACGGCGTCGACGACCAGGTCCTCAACTATCAGACGGGTCTCAACGTCCTCAATACGTTCACGGCGCTGAATGGCTGCACGGCCGCGGTGCCGCCGGACCCGCCTGCCAATGGCCACACCTGCGAGACCTACGAAGGCTGCTCGGTGCCGACCCGGTTCTGCAACTTCGGCGCTGGTGAAAACAACCCATTCAACACCAGCCTCCGAGGGCACTATCCGACAGCCAAGGACCCAGGGCAGAGCACGAGCTGGGTGCCTGCGGAGGCCTGGAGCTTCATCAACCAATTTTAGTGCGCTGTATCAGAGGGCACCAGCGAGCGGCGGCATGGCGCCGGAAAGCACGTCGCCGGTGCGCGTGGGATCGATGATCCCCTTGCGCACACGTTCGACGTGCTGCCCCGGCGCGTAACCCGTCACCTGCTTGAAGGCTCGATGAAATTGCGCGTAGCTGCCGAAGCCGACATCGAGCGCTGCGCGCAGCATGCTCGAATCGCATCCTTGGCCGTAGTCGCGGATGAAACGTTGGACGCGGTGGTGGTTTCTATACTGGACCAGGCCGATGCCGAAGCAGTGGGCGAACACGCGCGAGAGCCGCTCGCGACTCAGGGGGGTCGAGCGAGCCAGGGCATCCATCGATTCAGGAGCGTCGGGTTCTCGGAGCAAGCGTGCCGCCTGCAGAGTTGCCGGGTGAGCCGCGCGCGGCACGGACCGCGCGGCGGGTAGAGCTCGCGCTGACCAGGCGAGGTGGAAGATGCGCGACAGGATCTCGCCGAACTGATGATCATCGGGCCGCAGCAAACCCTGCCGGGATTGCGCGCAGATGCCGGCGAGCGCAGCCGGCGGGAGGACGGTCATGCGCGGACCGTCAACCAGCTCGCGCACGGCCGCCCGGACCTGGGACTCGTATCCGGAGCTAGTTGCATCTTGCCTGCTCCGCACAGGCGCGCGCTCGGTGGTTCGGAAGCTGTGCACCCACAAGGACAGGTCGCGCGAAGCGGCGAGCAACTCGTGCTCGATGAGAGGCGGAATCCACAAGGCCGCGGGCGCAACGATGCGCAGTTCGCGATGGGGAAACCAGTAGCGCGCTTCCCCGGCCGCGATCACGTTCAGCTCCAGCTCGTGATGGTAGTGCCGCCCGAAACGGGTGGAGGCTGGCGTGGCGTACCACAATCCACCGCGCGCTTCGCGAGGGCCAGGGAGCTCGAGCAGAACGGACATACAGGAAACGCGCGGCGTTAGACCGGTGCCTCGGGTTGATTGGTTCTCGGCCGGCGACGGCGGCAACACGCGATCAGGAGGCCCCCGGCAATGGCGAGCCAGCCGCTGCTGTCCGGGCGCGCGGGAGAGCTCACGCTGCAGCCGGCGTCGCTCGAGGGCCGCCGCATATCGGAAGGGGCTTCCTTCCCGCCGGTCGCGTTCGGAGCTGCTGTTGCGCCAGCGGCGCCCGCGCTGCTGGCGCTGCCGGCAGCGCCGTTCTGAGCGCCACCGCTGTCCGCGCCGCCGCGGGGTGCTGCAGGATTCATGACGGGAGTGCCCGCGCCGGCGCTACCGCCAGCGCCCGGGCTACCACCGGCGCCCGCGCTGGCGCTGGCGCCCGCGCTGCCGCCTGCACCCGCGCTCGTCTCCGGGCCTACTGCACTGCCCGCACCTGGGTCGGGCGGTGGTGCTCCGGCGAACCCAGTTGCCCCGTCTGCGGTCAGGGACAGCACGGCAACTCCGCCAGTGAGCCCCACGTTGGCGGGCTGGTGCGTGGACAGGTTCTTCGGGGATGCCCAGTTGCCCAGAGTCCAGCCGCTCGGCAACGCGGGACCGTCAAACTCTTCCCGCCACTGGAGCGTGAACACCCCATCCGCGAAGGAGGAATACTGGACCCAGCTGATGTACTGTTGCAGCGGCAAAACGGCTGGATCAAAGTTGCCGCCGAAGCTGGCGTCACCAGGCCAGATGTTGAAATGCATCTGCATCCCGGAGGCCGCGTTATCGGCAAACGCTGCCGCCGTCTCGGGACCATCGCGCCTGATCTCGACACCGTCCACCAGGTAAGCGATGGAGCTCGGCGTCCACTCGAACGCGTAGGTGTGGTATTCGCCGCACAAGTCCGCTTCGAGCGTGGCGAACTGGTGGTGATCGACCACCGGCAAACCATAGAGCGGGTTGGTTTGCAGTCGGCAGTCGGCGCCGAGCTTTTCGAAATCGAGCTCATTCCAGTACGTGCCGGTCATCTCGGAGCCGGGCTTCCACAGGAAGAAGGAGCTGATCACACCATCGCCGGCGGCGAATCGGATGCGAGCCTCGAAGCGCCCGTAGGTGTAGGTCTGATTTTGAAGGAGCTCGGCACTCGCGACGGCGCCGGCTTCAGCGGCCATCGTCAGCAGCACGAGTGTGAGGCTGAGCGGTAGGTAACAGTATTTCATCGGGACGCCCATGGCCCTGAAGGATGGCGCGAGCGCGAGTGCGGCGTCTCTTCGTTTTGTGTCGCGTCCGACGCGAACTGTTCCAGTTTACTACGGATCCGGCCCGTTTGGCGGATCCCGACGCTGCTGACGGAATGAGCCTAGCACGTGAGCTCGAGATCGACCGCATCGATCACCGGCAGAAGACGTCGACGCCGAATCCCCTGACGCCCTGGCATAGGCCGTCGAGCAGAGCGCACTGCGAGCCGGCCCCCGTGCCTTGGCCGCCCGTCGCTCCGCACGGCGGCGGTTGCCCGCCGGGCCAGATCAGCGTGACGTTATCGCCATTGCAGGGCGGGGCGCTCAGAGCTTCGCAGGTCGGAAAACCCGTCAGGACACCGGTGAGGGTTGTCGCAGTGTTCGCCGACAGTGCCCCTGTACCACCGCCCACCGACCGGAACGTCTTGTCCTCCCTATTGTCGCAGTTGAAGTCTCCGCCGCCACATCCGTTGCGCAGCCTCGCGAAGGAGTCGGTCTGACGGGGGTTCGCGTCCGCATCCGAATCGCAGCAGTCGTTGCTGTTCGTGACGAAGCCAGCCCCGGGCGGGGAGTTACTGCCGCAGCGCTGGGTCGCGCCGCCGGCGCCAAAACCGTCCCCGTCCCGATCGTTGAACCAGCTGGTGCAGACGTTGCTCGCGCAGTTGGCAGCCGTCGTGCACGGCTGCCCGTCGTTCGCCTTGCAGGCGCCATTGGCAAAGGTCTGCCCGGCGGGACAATTGCAGCGCCCCGCGCTGCAGCCCAGAGCCCCGCAAGAAACTCCGCAGCCGCCGCAGTTCGCGCCGTCCGTCTGGAAGTTGACGCAGCGATTGCCGCCGCACGCATTGGGGTTGGTGCCCGAGCACTGGCAGGTGCCGGCCACGCAGGAGCCGACGGAGCAGTTGTTGGCCGCGGTGCTGCAGGCCTGGCCCAGGCCCACGTTGTTGAGCACGCAGGCGCCGTTCTGGCAGACCTGCCCGCCACCACAGTTGCCGGGCTGGCCATTCGCCACCGTGCCGCAGACGCCGGTCGCGGCGTTACACGTGGAGCAGGGCCCGCCGCAGTTGCAGCACTGCGAGTTGGGAATGCACACGTTGTTCGCACAAGCACGCGGCGCGTTTGCCGGACACTGACACGTGTTGCTCGTCGAGTTGCACGAAGTGCGGCCGCCCGTCGTTTGACAGCCGTTGTTGTCGCAGCACGCGCCTGCCTGGTCGCGAATGCAGCGCCCATCCTGGCAGTCCACCGTCCCGGACGGGCAAGCGCAGGTACCATTGATGCACTGCTGCTGGTTCGGGCAACCACCGCAACACTCTCCGGGGGCCGTGCACTGGCTGCCGCCGCCCAGGCATTGCTTGCACTGCAAACCATTGGCGCAAGCCAGCCCCGAAGCACTGCAGGCCGTCCCCTCCTGCAGCGTCGGCGCCTGGCAGCCCTGCCCGTCCGGGCTGCACTGATCGCCGGG
>JAICTU010000005.1 GCA_025936205.1 Polyangiaceae bacterium
CTCCATGCTGGCGCCGTGGCAGTTCGTACAGGTGAAGTCGCCGTACATTTTCGGGTTGTACTCGCTGAACAGCTTCTGCATGCGCGGGTGCACCTGCGAAGCCATGAAGCCGAAGCGCTGCTCGGTGTTCTTTGCGGCCCAGCTGATGCCGGGGGCGCCGAGTGGGATGCCGGGGGTTTCGGCGTCGCGCGGCACGGTGCACGCGGCAAGCGCTGCAGCGGCGCAGACAGTCAGGGCCAGAGAAAACTTAGGGAGGCAACGCATCGAGTTCACCGGGCTGGGGCTTATAGGGCATTTTCGCGGCCATGTCAGGCCTTGGTTCAGCGGCCGGTGGCGCGGAGGTCTCCGGTTGGGTGCCGTCGAGGAATTCTTCCTCGACGGTGTGGGTCGAGGTCAAACTGGGTAGATAGCCGGTCGTCGGATCGATGGTGGCCGTGACGATGCCCGCGGGCCGCGGGAACTCGGTGCGCGGCTTGTCCGCGGTGGCCGCCTTCATGAATTCGACGAAGGCCGGCAGCGCGGTGCGCGCGCCCTCTTCCTGGTTGCCCCTGCCGAGCGGCAGCGCGTCGTCGAAGCCGACCCAGACCGCTGCCACGAGCTCCGTCGAATAGCCGATGAACCAGGTGTCCTTCGATTCATTCGAGGTGCCCGTCTTGCCTGCCACGGGGTGGCCGATCGCGAGCGCGCGCTGCCCGGTGCCCCGTTGCACCACACTCTCCAGCAGGCTCGTGACGAGATAGGCCTCCTCGGGCGTCAGCACGCGCCGCGGCTCCGGGCGATCCGGCAGCGGCAACTGCTCGCCGTTCGGGCCGCGCAGCTCCGCGAGCAAGCGCGGCGGCTGCACCAGGCCGCCGCTGGCGAAGGTGGCATAGGTGTTCGCCATCTCCAGCGGAGTGACCTCATAGGAGCCGAGCGCCAGGGACAGATCCGCGCCCAGCTTCGATTCGATGCCCAGCTCGTGGGCGAAGGCCACGACGGCTTGGGGCGTGGCCTGACGCAGCAAGATCTCGGAGGCCTCGTTGTTGCTGTGGGCGAGCGCGTCGCGGACGCTCAGAGGATAGGGCGGCTCGTCCGGCAAGCCCTTGCCCGGCTCCGGCAAGCCGTGGCCCGGCTTTTCGAGCTCGAGCACGGTCCCCAGCGTGATCAGCCGCGAGCGCAGCGCATAGGCATACACGAGCGGCTTGAACGACGAGCCCGGCTGGCGGCGCGCACGGCGCGCGCGATCGAGTCCACCGGGCAACGCCTCCTCGCTGCCGACCAGCGCCACCACGTCGCGCGTGCGCACGTCGATCGCGACCAGCGCCGCTTCGGGCCCGAGCTCGAGCCGCAGCTTGGGCCCCTGCTCGGTGTCGGCCGGTTCAGCGAGCCGCACGCGCAGCAGCGCGCCCACGTTCGCGAACTGACTGGGCGGCAGGTGCTTGGGGTTGTAGCGCGGCTCCTCCGCCAGCACGACGTGCCCGGTGAGGTCCCCCAGCTTCACGTCCAGCTTGCCGCTGACGTCGTCCGCGGCGCTGACCTCGCCCACGTACACCTTGTTCGGCTTGGGCGTGCCGCTGAACGGCTTGCCCCACGCCTTCACCTTGGTCTGCGTGTAGGGCGGCTTCAGCGCGTGGCGATCGGCGTAATCGCTCAGCGCCTTGCGCACGGCGCTGCGCGCGGCCAGCTGCAGATCGGGATGGATGGTCGTGGTGGCGGTGAAGCCGCCCTGGCTCGGGTGCTCCTTGCGCGCCTTCGCGATCGCATCCTTGGCGACCTCGACGGCCTCCGGAGCGAGCGTGCTCTGCGCGTCGGGCTCATCGCCGAGCACCAGCTCCGCTTTGACCACCTGCTCGTAGTACTCGGGGGTGATGAAGCCCTTGTCGCGCATCTGATCGAGCACGAACTTGCGGCGCACGAGCGCCTTGGCGAGCGAACGGCGCGGCGAGTAGTTCTCGGGCGATGCGACCAGCCCGGCGAGCAGCGCCGACTGCGCCACGTCCAGCTTGGACGCCGGCACGTTGAAGTAATAGCGGGCCGCCTCCTCGATCCCGTAGCGGCCGTGCCCCAGGTAGATATGGTTCAGGTACAGGCCGAAGATCTCGTCCTTGGTCAGCGACTGCTCCAGCCGGTGCGCCAGGATCCCCTCGCGCAGCTTGCGGGAGAGACTGCGACTGGAATCGAGCAGGATGTTCTTGACCACCTGCTGGGTGATGGTGCTGCCGCCCTGTACGGCGTGGCCCGCGCGCAAGTTGGCATAGACGGCACGCAGCAGGCCCCAGTAGTTGAGCCCCTCGTGCTCGTAGAAATGAGCGTCTTCCGCGGCCAGGAACGCCAGCTTGGTGTGGCTGGGAATGTCGGCGAAAGGAATGACCGTGCGCCGCTCGCTGAACACGCTTTGCAGCAGCGTGCCGTCGGCGGCCACGATGCGCGTGACCTGCGGCGGATCGTAGCCGGACTTCAGCTTCTCGACGCTGGGCAGGCCCTCGGAGTAGCGCGAAATCACCATCAGCCCGGCGCCGATCGCGAGGCACACGCACACCGCGCCGATCGCCGCGCACCACAGCGCCACGCGCCGGAGCTTGCGCCAGCGCTCAGGCCAGGGCCCGGGCTCAGTTGTATCCCGGCCGACGCCCTCCGACGGCAACAACATGTCGCTACCTCACCACGTACTTCAGCGCGACGGCAGTCAGCACCACACCCATCAGCAGAAATACGGCAGCCACGACCGCAAACTCCAGGAAGCGGCTCTTCGGCGGGGCCGGCTGCAGGGGCGCCAGCAGCGGCGGAGCCGTGGTGCGCTGGTGAGAGGGCGGCTGGCTCGGTTGCCGTTGCTGGTACAGCTCCAGATAGGGGCGCAACGCCTCACCGAAGTCGTGCGCCGAGGCGTAGCGAGCCTCCCGCTGCTTGGCGAGCGCGCGCTCGAGCACCTGCCCGAGCCCAGGCGGGAAGACCAGGCTGGGCACGCGCTGATCGAGCGGGATGGGCGCCTCCATCACATGCTTCTGCAAGTAGTCCATCGGCGTCTGAGCGCGGAAGGGCAGCTTGGTGGTGAGCGCTTCGTACAGGATGATGGCGAGCGAATAGATATCGCTGCGATGGTCCAAAATCTTGCCCTGCGCCTGCTCGGGCGACATGAACTCGGGCGTGCCGAAGACCATGCCCTCCTGGGTGAGCTGAATCGACCCCGGCCGCAGCTCCGTCTCCGTGATCTTGGCCAGGCCGAAGTCCAGCACCTTGGGGAAATCCTGCAGACCCCCGTTGCGGCACAGGAAGATGTTCTCCGGTTTCAGGTCTCGATGCACGATGCCCTTCTCGTGCGCTTCCTGAAGCGCGCCGCAGACCTGAATCAGGATGCCGATCGCGCGCGGCACGGCGAGCGGGCCCTCCCGCTTCACCAGCCGGCTCAGATTCTGCCCCTCGAGGTGCTCCATCACGATGTAGAGCGAGTTGTCTCCCTCGAGCTGCCCGTACATGAACACCTTGACGGTGTTCGGATGAGTGAGCTGGCTCATCGCGCGCGCTTCGCGCCGAAAGCGCGAGATCAGATCTTTACGGATGGCGAGCTGCGGATGAAGAATCTTGATCGCGACGGTGCGCGACATCGCCGGCTGCGCTGCGCGGTAGACCGAGCCCATGCCCCCGGTACCGATCTTGTCCAGAATGCGAAACTCCCCGCCGAGGATTTCACGCTGGAGGAATGGGTCCGGTGCCTGCATGCGGTGCCCTGACGGTCTGACCTGAATAGCAGAACTCACCCTGCGGGGACACCCCTGCGCCCGGACGCCCCGCCGCAACCGAGATCCAGCTAAATCTTGCCAAGGAAAGCCCTCGATGGACCCCGTCCCCTACCTCGCCAGCGGCTTGCTCGCGCGCGCCGGCTTCACGCATGCATTTTTCACGCGCCGAGGCGGCGTGTCGGAAGGGCCGTTTGCGACCCTGAACCTGTCGCCGCAGGTCGGCGATCGCGAGGAGCACGTACGAGAAAACCTCGGCCGGGCCGCCCGCAGCCTGGCCTTGTCGCCCGAGCGCATCTATGTAGCCGCGCAAACGCACGGTCGCGATGTGGTCGTGCTCGACGGCAGCGAGCGCGTGGACGCGGTCGCTCGGACGGCCGCGGATGCGATCTCATCGAGCGCACCCGGCATCGGCTGCGGCGTGCGCACCGCGGACTGCGTCCCGATCCTGCTGGCAGATCCCGAGACGGGTCGTGTTGCCGCGGTGCATGCCGGCTGGCGTGGCCTCGTGCGTCACGTGATCGCGAGCGCAATCGATCGCATGAATGCGCTCGGCAGCCGGCGCTCGGCGCTGCTCGCGGCGTTCGGTCCGCACATCGGGCCCGACGCGTTCGAGGTCGGTGACGACGTGGGCGAAGAGATCGCGAACGCGAGCACGGCCCGGGACGCCGTACAGCGCGCGGCGACGGGCAAAGCGCTGGTGTCGCTCGCGCGCGTCGTGCGGGCTCAGTTGATCGCAGCGGGGCTCGACGCTGCGTGCATCGAGCAGGTCCCGGGCTGTACCTACCGGGATGCGTCGCAGTTCTATTCTTATCGGCGCGACGGACAACGCAGCGGCCGCATGCTCGCCATCATCGTGCCACGCGCTGTGCAGGGCGCACTGTGAAGGCGCGCTGCGGATCGTTACCGCGGCGCAACGCGCGGCTGCGAGTTGCACGGTTGTGCTCCGTTGTCTTCGCGGCACTCGTGAGCTGCTGCGGCTCCGACGCGCGCGCGGCATCTGGACAGTGGCAAGCGGGCGGACGGCTGGGGGCCGCCTGGCTCTCTGGTGGCGGCGTGGGACCTTCACTGGAGGCTTACCTGCGCAGCGGACTCAGCGAATCCCTGGATTTTGACCTACAGATTTTGACCTCCATTCATCCTTTCCAGGCTGACTCCAACTCGGATCTGGCCCCGACGAAGGCAACGACGCCGTGGGCGCTCGGTATCGCTCCGGGACTGATTTACCGCTGGGATGTGTTCCAGTTCGTGCCGTACGCAGGTTTCGGACTGGGTTTTTATTCTTGGAACAACGCCGTAACTGAGAGCGCGGGCGGTCAATTTGGCGCGTCGGGCCGTGTCGGATTAGACTACCTGCTCAGCCGCAGTGTGATCCTGAGTGTGCAGGCCAGCGTCCACGTAGTGGTCTCGGACGGGCTGCAGGTTCCCTGGCTCCAACTCGGAGTTGGGGCGGCCCACGCTTGGGGCTGGTAAGCTCGAGAGATTAGGTTTTTTTTGAGTCCCGCGAGGAACGCTCGATGAAGCGCTCGAGGCGAAACGACAAGACTGACAAACCGTTGAGCAAGCGGCGCGGTCGCTCGCTCTGGAAGCGGCTGGAACGGCAGTCGCTGTGGGTCGTGTTCGGCCTTTTGGGCGGTGCTTCCGCTGGTGTCATGAGCCTCGAGCCCCAGGCGGTGCAGCGGCTTTCGAGCGCCCTGCCCGGTTGGTCGTGGCGCACGCCGAGCGCGGCGGGGCCGTCGGCTATGTCGGAGGCCCTTTCGGTGACAGCTCAACCGAGTGTTGCACCCGCGCTCACCCCGCCCCCCGCCCAGCCCGCTCGCCCGGCGGCAGCCAAGCCGCCCGCCGCGCCCGCTCCGGAAGCCAAGGCCAGCGATGACGAGGCCCAGGCAGCAGATCCCAACGCGGGTGACGCCGTCGACGACGAAGATGGGCCTCTCTGGGACCCTTCGCTCGTCCCTTCCGGAGCCTCTACGGGAGCCGAGGCCTGGTCGCTCGGGGCACGCCCCACCGTGCCGGGCCAGACCTGGCAAGACGCGGCCAACATCGCCGACTGGCCCAACGTGGCGCAGCTGATCGATGCGCTGCCGGTGGAACAACGGGCAGCGCCGGGCGCGCGCTACGCGCGGGCCGTGGCCGCGCGCGAGCTCGGCAACTGCAAGGTGGCGCTCGCCAACCTGCAGGAGCTGGAGAGCAAGCTGCCGCTGCTGGAGAACGAGATTCAGGCGGCGCGCGCGGCGTGCCAGCTGGAAGTGGGGCCCTATCAAGAGGCCTTCGACTACTACACGCGCGACGCCTCGCCCTCGCCGGAGAACCTGATTCAGGCGGCCAAGGCCAGCCTGAACGCTGGCGACTTCGCGCGTGCGCAGCTCACGATCGAGCGCGCCTTCCAGAAGATCCGGCGCCAGGGCAGCGAGACGCGCGTGGGCCGCCGCAACGAGATCGCCGCGCGCGTGCTGCGCGCGCGCATCAACGAAGCGCGCCAGCAGCCGAAGATCGCGGCCCGCGACTGGCTGTGGCTCGCCACCGAGGCGCCCACGGACGAGCATGCGCGGCTCGCCGACGATGCTTACGAACGCCTGAGCGGCGACCACTTCACCAAGCAGCAACGCATGGAGCGGCTGCGCGCCTTCGGCAATGCCGGCCGCGTCGAGCAGGCGCTGCGCGAGACCCGGCTGCTGGCTGCAGCACCCGGCGCGGAGCCTCCCGCGAGCGATGTCACCGGCTACCTCGGCTGGGCTTACTATCATTCGCGCAGCGACTACGGCAAAGCGGTCGCGCTGTTCCAGAGCGCCGCGGAAAAATCCGAGGACTCGCGCGTCAAGTACCTGTTCTTTGCGGCGCGCGCCCTGTCGCGAGACAACCACGACGCGCAGGCCATCGAGGCCTTTCAAGCCCTGGCCCGGCGCTTCCCGACGCACCCCTTCGCGGAACAAGCCTACTACCGCATCGCGCGGCTCTACTACGGCCTCGGGCAATGGGACAAGGCCGAGCACGCCTACAACGAGTACCTCGATCGCTACGGCAGGAACTCCAACGGTGAGCGCGCCAGCACCTGCCGCTTCGAGCTGGCGGTGACGCGGCTCGCAGCGAAGCAGCGCACCGACGAGGCGGCGCGCACCTTTGGAGCGCTCGCGCGCAAGGAGCGCAACGCCCAGCGCCGCGCCTTCTACTCGCACCTCGAGGCCGTCGCGCTGGAGACCACGCAAGACCCGCGCAAGGTCGCCGAGGCGAGCGAGCGCTATCGTGCCATCATCGACGAGCTGCCGCTCTCCTTCGCGGCCATGGCCAGCGCCGCGCGGCTGCGCGAGCTGGGCAAGCCCGAAGCGCATCGCGTGCGCCTGCCGATGGCGTTCAACAGCGACTTCGCCGACTCCTCGCTCCCCACCCTGCCGGACAAGGCACGCTTCCTCGCGCAGATCGGCCTGCACACGGACGCCGAGCGCGCGCTGTTCGACCAGCGCGGCGACGTGAAGCGCCGCTACTCCGATCGCGAGCGCGAGACGCTGTGCCAGATGTTCGGTTCGCTCGATCGCGGCTATGGCAGCTACGCGCTGGCCGATCGCTGGCTCAAGAGCGACGAGCTGCGGCGGCCGCCCAGCTCCGAGACGCTGTGGGCCTGGCGCTGCGCGTATCCGAAGCCATACAGCAGCATCGTGAGCTCGGTCGAGCGCCGCTATCAGCTGCCCGAGTCGCTGGTCTACGCGGTGATGCGGCAAGAGAGTAACTTCCGCCCCAACGTGGTCTCGCCTGCCGGGGCCGTGGGCTTGATGCAGCTGATGCCGTCCACCGCGCGCCGCGCTGCCGACGAGCTCACGCAGCAACCAGGGGCGCCCTGGGTGCCCGATCCGCACCGCCCCACCAACGTGCTGAACAACGTGGAGCTGGGCGGCTTCTACCTGAACAAGCTGCTCACCCTGCTCGGCCGGCAAATGCCGGTGGCGATCGCGGCCTACAACGCCGGACCGCAGTCAGTGTCTCACTGGCTGGAGCAAGCGGAAGAGCTACCCGTCGACGTCTGGGTGGCGCACATCCCCTTCGAAGAGACGCGCGACTACGTGGCGTTCGTGTTGAGCAACTGGCTCGCTTATCGCTACCTCGGCAACCCCACCGATTTGCCGGAGCTCACGCTCGCCTTGAAACACGATACGCTGCCGCAGGCTCTCGCCGAGGCGTACTGAATGGTCCAGGGCCGTCGGGTGGCCGGATTAGGCTGACACCCTTGCAAGATGGCCTGGCCTGTGCCAGGTTCCGCGCGGCCGCGGGCTACAAAAACATGAGTAAAGGTGATCTGTTGGAGATGGAGGGCGTAATTCAAGACGCTCTCGGTGGGGGTCAGTACACCATCAAGGTGGACCAGGGCGGCGCGATGGTGCGCGCACAGCTCTCTGGCCGCATGCGCCGGCACCACATCCGCGTGTTGCCCGGTGACAAGGTCCGCGTCGCGGTCTCGCCCTACGATCTGAGCCACGGCTTGATCGTCTATCGCGGGCGATCTTGATCTGGGTCTGAAGCAGACCCAGCCCTCGCCTGCGCTGCAGGGGACTTCCCCCACTTCGCGTGCGCGCGCGGGCTCGTTTGGGCCGAACCTCGAGCTGCTTCCAATCCGCAGCCGGGCGCCCCTCCGTCGTGCGGTTTGAGGTTTCCATGGAAACCTCGTCCTGGCGCGCGCAAGGGGGCTAGTTCCATCGGAAACCTCGTTCTCGATTCCGCGAAGCGTCGTACGGCGGGCAGTCCTGGTGGGCTCGCCGCCGTGCGGCACCGAGCCCTCTAGAATGTGCCCGCTCGGCGGCGGTGCTTCAGGGCGGTGCTTCAGCGGCGCAGGCGGAGGTTGCGTTCGACGCGGTAGCCTTGCGGGGATGCGGCCACGCGCAGGCGGGCGAGCTGAGCGGCGACGCAGCGTTCGACGGCGGGCGCGAGCGGGGGCTCGAAGTCGGCGCTGAGCAGCGTGCCGTCAGGCTCGACCCCGAGCGCGAGCGTGGTGGAGACCTCGATGCCGACTTCGCTCGAGCCCTGCAGCTCCTGGCGGAAGCAGTCCTGCACCTGCTCGGTCACCGCTTGCAGCGCTTGTTCGACGGAAGCAGGCGGCGTTGCGGCGGCAGACGTGACCGGCGTGCGAGCTTTCGCTGGAGGCTCGAGCGACCGACTCGCGGGAGCCGGATGGCGTGCGGCCGCGGAAGGGGCCGGCGGCGCCGGTTTGCCGTGCGGCGGCGCCGGGAGCTCGGGTTCCGGCGCGGCGTGCTCGGGCAGCGCCGGTGGCGGGATCGGCGCGGCTGCCGGCTCCGGCAGGCCTGCCCAGAAGTCTGCCTGTGCGCCCGCCGCCAGCGAGGTGCCGGCGGCACGCATGGTTGCCGCGCTGAGCGGCCGCACCTGCACCAGGCCCTGGCTGACGGAAACGCGCACGTGCTCGCCCTCGAGTAGCGCCACGCGGAAGCGCGTGCCGTGCACCGCCACTTCCGTGCCCGCGGCGATCACGATGAACGATTCCGAGACTGCGCTGGGCTGAACCTCGGCATCGAGGCTGCCCTGCTCGAGCGAGATGCGCAGGATGTTGCCGGCGTTCGAGGCCACGCGCGCGCGCGAGCCCGGCGCGAGCTGCCAGCTCGCCCGCCCGCGATGCTCGACGCGCCGCGGATGATCGGTCGCGACCACCAGCGCCCCCAGCGCGAGCGGCTGCCCATCGAGCTGCGCGAGCGGTGCCGCATCCGTCGTGGCCGGCACGACCAGCGGCTCCGTGCGCAGGAACAGCAGCGCCAGCGCCGCCGCCGGCACCAACGCCAGCGCCGGCCACCAGCGCCGCGCTGCGAAGCGTGGTCGCGTCCACCGGCGCGCGGGTGCCAGCGCGCGCTGGGCGCTCAGATGACGAAACTCGTCGCGCAGCTTCGCCGGCAGGCCTTCTACGGCGGGAGCGGGAGGCTCTTGCTCGCGCAGCTCCGCCAGGATGCGATCGAGCGGCGACCGGGAGCTCACGGCGCTTCCTCCTCGGACTCGGAGCCCTCGCCCGACGCCTGCGCAAAGCCCGCCAGCGAGGGTTCCTCCGCGATCCAGCGCTCGAGCTCGCGCCGCGCATAAAATAAGCGCGTGCGCACGGTGAGCACCGGGGCCCCCACGATCTCGCTGATGCGCACCGGGGTCAGCCCCTCCAGCTCGTGCAACACGAACACGGTGCGCTTCTTCTCGCTCAGGCGCGCGAGCAGCGCGTGGAACGCTGCGACGCGCCGCCGCGTCTCCAGCGCCTCATGCGCCGAGGGCGCGCGATCGACGGCGGGTTCTCCCTTGGCCTCGTCCACCAGGCGCGGCCGACGCCCGCTCGCCCGCCGGTGCATCAGCACGACGTTGAGCGCTACCCGGTAGAGCCAGGTGGAGAAGCGCGCCTCGTCGCGAAAACCGTGCAGGCTGCGCAGCACCTGCAGGAAGACCTCCTGCACCAGGTCCTCGAGCTCGGCGCTCGGCCCCAGCATGCGGTGGACGAGCCGCGTCACCGATCCGCGATGCCGCTGGAACAGCCGTTCGAACGCCCGCTCGTCGCCGGCCTGGCAGCGGCGGACGAGCTCGCTGTCTTCGCGCTGGTTGGCCTCGACGGCCGCCGCCTGAGCGTCGGCCGCCTCGGCTCGTTCATCTGCGTCGAGGACCCGCTTCACGATGACGGCGAAACCCCGCGTGCCCACATTGGCACCCCACAGTGGCCGCGCGGAACCGCCACCGGCGAACGATCCAGCGACATGGGCGAACTCCAGCAGCATCCCTCCCTGAGATGCCGGAGCCTGCGATTTCTTTCAGACTGAGCTGATCCGGGTCAAAAAATCAGAACAGCTTGCGCAGGTCGACGGGATCCTTCTTCTTCTGGCCGAGCAGATGATTGACGGCGCGCAGCAGACGCGTCTTCTGCGGACCCGGAAGGGCGGCGCCGCTGCTGGCCAGCTGGACCACGCGATCCGTCACGGGACGACCCGAGCGCGGCTTCTTCGGCGGCGTCACGGCGGCACCTTCGGCCGGAGGGGCAGCTTCCTTGCCCTTGTTCTGGCGCCTCTGGAGCTGGATCGCTCGGTCCTCGGGGCGCAGCCGCTCGAGCTGACGCGAAGCAGCGGGGATGCGGCGGGGGTCGATCTTCTCGGTGGTCAGGAACTCGGCGAATCGGCTCATGACCCGCGGAGTAGCGCTCCTCGAGCCGCGTCGCAATCCGTTTTCGTCTTCCGGTGGCACGGGCGCGTGCCGCAATATCCGGCATGACTCGAAACCCCGACGGCAGCGACCGAGACACGCGCCCCGTGGATCCCGTGGATGTCGCAGCGGCGCATCTGCAGCGTGAACGTCCGGAGCCGCCCCGGGTGGGCGTGGTGCTGGGTTCGGGGCTCGGCGCCTGGGCCACCCGCCTGGAGCAGAGCGAATCCCTGCCCTACGGCAGCATCCCGCACATGCCGACGCCGACCGTGGCCGGGCATTCCGGAAAGCTCTGGCTGGGCAGGCTGGGGAGCACCCGCGTCGCTTGTCTGGAAGGACGCGTCCACGCCTACGAGGGCCATGCGGTGGAGCGGGTCGTCTTCGGGGTCCGGCTGCTCGGCGCCCTGGGCTGCCGCTCGGTGCTGCTCACCAACGCGGCCGGCGGCATCCGCGCCGACCTCACGCCGGGCACGCTGATGCTGATCACCGACCACCTGAACCTGAGCGGCCGCAATCCGCTCGTCGGCTGGAGCCCGGACGGACACGCGACCTTCGTCGACCTCACGCACGCCTACGATACCGAGCTCGCCGCCCGCGCTCGAGCCGCCGCGCGCGAGCTCGGACAGACGCTCGCCGAAGGCGTGTACGCGGGCCTGCTCGGGCCCAGCTACGAGACCCCCGCCGAGATCCGCATGCTGCGCACGCTGGGTGCGGACGCGGTCGGCATGAGCACGGTGCTCGAAGCGATCGCCCTGCGCGAACGCGGCGTGCGCGTCGGCGCCATCAGCTGCATCACCAACATCGCGGCAGGCCTGTCGCCCAGCACGCTGAACCACGAGGAGGTCCAGCAGACCGCCGCCGCTGCGCGCGAGCGCTTCACGGCCCTGCTCGACGCCTGGGTGCAACGCGCGGCCGCGCTCGACGCATCAGCATCAGAAGCCCGCGCTCTGTGATCTTTCGGGCTCAGAAGCCCGAGACATGCTGGCTCTCCGAGACCAGCAGCCGCGTGTGTTGGCCGGCGCGCAGCGTGGGCTCGTGACCGATCACGAGCAGGTGCTCCCGCGCGCGCGAGACAGCCACGTTGAGCAGGTTCACGCGCTCATCGACGAAGCGCAGGTTGCTGGTGCGGGTGAGCGTGCTGGAGAACAGGATGATGCTGCGCTCGCCACCCTGGAAGCGATGCACCGTGCCGACGGCGACGCCGCTGCCCCGCGATTCGCGCGCGCCGAACAGCTCCAGGTTGGCGTCGGCCTCTTCCTCGTCGTAGGCGCGCGCCAGCGGGATGCGCGCCGCCCCCAGCCGCCGCACCAGCGCCTCCGCCTGGCTGCGGAACGGCGTGATCACCCCGATCTCGCTCGCAGCGATGCCCTGCCCCAGCAGATACCCGAGCCAGCTCACGACCTGCTCGCTCTCGGCCGGGTTGACCCAGCTGCCGGCGAAGCGCTCCTGCTCCCCGGTGCAGTCCTGAAACAGCGCCGCCGCGCTGAGCCGCGGTGCCTGCGCGCCGCGCGAGCGCGGCGGGGTGCGCACGATCATGCCGTAGTCGCACCAGGCCTCCGGCAAGGCGATGATCGCGGGCTGACAGCGGAAGTGGTCGCGCAAGCTGGGTCGCAGCGGTACGGCGCGGTCGGCAACGCTCTGCGCGGAGTTGCCGGATTCATCGAACATCCGATACGGCGCCAGGCGCTCGACAGGCAGCTTCAGCCCCAGCCCGCGCAGGATGCGGCGCTCGTCTTCCCGGCTCAACCCCACCACGGGTTCGAGCTGGTGCGTATCGCCGATCACCAGCGCCGAGTGCGCGCGGAGCAGCGCGGACACCGCATACGCCGACGGGCACTGCCCGGCCTCGTCGATCACCACCTGACGGCAGCTCGGCTGATCGGAACGGAACGCGTTGCCCAGCGACAGCAGCGTGCAACCGAAGCTGGGAAACACCTGCCGCAGCCAGGTGCCGGTGGCCTTCGGCGAGTCGAGCAGCGCCCGCAGCGAGCGCAGGTTGCGCGCCTGCGTGGCGGCGGCCTGCAGGCTCTTGGAGATGGCGGCGCGGTTCTCGCGCAACCAGGCGCGCCGCAGCTCGAGCGCTCGCTGAAACAACACCTGGAACTCGGCGCTCTCCTCGGGCGCCTCGCCCTCCGGGCCGTCGCTGGCTTCCGGCTCCGCGGGCAGCTCGGCGCTCTCGCGCGCGAGCCCCGCGATGCGCTCGTCGAGCGCGCGCAGCCGCTCGCCCGCGTCCTCCGTCTCGGCCAGCCCCTGCAAGCTCTGCTCGAGCAGGGCCAGCGGAGCCAGCTCGGCCACGATCGCGTCCTCCCACTGCTCGAGCCTCGCTGGCGGCTGCTGCTCGGACAGGCCTTGCAGCTGCAAGAGCTCGATGGGTGCCCCGAGCGCGCCGCTCAGCGTCGCCAGCTGGTGCTGCTTCAAGCGCGCGAAGCCCGACGTGACACGCCGCAGTGCGGTCGGCCCTTCCTGCTCGCAGTGCTCGGAGAGCTGATCGAGCGCGCGGATCACGCTGGTGGTGCTCATCAGCGCGGCCTTGGGTGCGGAACGCCAGGGCTGCTTGCCGGCGGCGGGGACCTTCGGCAACACCCGCTGCACGCTCTCCAGCGCGCGCGCGGCCGCCGCGCGGCGCCCCTCTTCCGAACCGAGCCGCACCAGCTCGGCGCGAGCTTCCTGCAGCGTGCCGAGCAGCGCCTGACGCTCATACGCCGCCTCGGCCGCGCGCGTGCGCGCTTCCACCCGGCCGAGCGCCGTGCTGAAGGCTTGCTTTGCGGCGCTCAGCTCGCCTGGATCGGGGCGCTCCGGCTGGCGCTCGAGCCACTCGTACAGGCGCTCGAGCGCGCGCGACGTCACCTTCTCGGTCAGCGCGCGGTGCCCCAGCCGCAGACACAGCGGCAGGTCGGCGTGCTCCTCGCTCGAGAGAGGCTCGACCACGTTGTCCACGGCACGATTGTTGGTGCTCGTGACCAGCACGAAGTCATCGCCCATCACCCCGCTCTGCACCAGCGCACGCGCCTTCTGGATCAGCTGATGAGCCACCAGATTCAAGATCACGCTGGTCTTGCCCGTGCCGGGCGGCCCCTGCACGGCGGCAAACGGCGCGCCCAGCGCATGCTCCAGAGCCGCGCGCTGGCTGCCGGTGAGCGGCGCGCGCGGCCAGCGCCCGAGGCACACTCGCTCGCGCCCCGCGGGCGCGCGCCCGCCCAGGTACGCTCCGAACGCAGTCCCCGGGCGCAGCCCGCTGTCTTCGAGCAACTCCTGCGCTTGCTCCAGGTCGCGCTGCACGTGCCAGGTCGTGCGGCTGCGCTCGCTGGCCACGATCAGCGCGACCGGAAACGCGCGATGCCCCGAGCCGATCTGGCGCAGCCGCCGCACCAGCAGACGCTGCAGCCGATCGAGCCAGGCGGCGGTATCGCCCGGTGGCGCGCCCGCCTCCACGGCTTCGCCCTCGCTGACGATGCTGGCCTCCAGCAACTTGCACAGCGCGCTCACCTGCTCCGGTCCCGTGAGCGCGGGCTGACGCTGCAGCAAGGCACAGAACGTGTCCAGCTCGTCACCACCCACGCGCAGCGTCTCGCGCAACAGCTTCAAGTCCACGAAGAACGGCGGCGAGCCGTCCGCTCGCTGCCCCGGCTCGCGGATCTCGATCTCCGTCGGCAAAGCGGGCATGGAAGGGCCACGACGCTTGTCCGGCTCGGGCACCTCGAAACGCTGCTCGGCGCTCCACCAGCGCAGCTCGACCGGAAAACGCAGTAGCCCCAGCAGCTCTTCGCGCGGAGAATGCAGGATGGGAAAAAGCGCCAGGTGCGTGGTCCGGGATTCGTCCTCCTTCTGCCGGTACTTGGCGGCGAGCCAGTGCTCGAAGAATGCCAGCCGCTCGCCGTCCAGCGGCAGACGCAGCTGGCCGTGTTGCTCGACCAGAAAGCGCTCGGCCCCGCCGAACGGCACCTTCATGTAGTCCTGTCCCGGCACTGGTGACGCCAGATCGGTGGGCGCGGGCGCGCTCGCCGCGGGCCGCCGCGCGCGGGGACGCGACGACAACGCCTCTTCGTAGCGCAGCAGCGCCTGCCAGTAGCGCAGCACCTCCGCCGCTTCCTTACTCGACAGGCCGGCGGCCTCGCCAGCGCTCGAATCCTGCAGCGTCACCGGTGCGTTGTAGTGCGCGGTTCGGGGCGTTCTCTAGGGAAAGTTCTCTGGTTGGACCCTGCTGGGGCGGAAACGCCGTTCGTGGATGTCGTCCAGCAGCGGCACGACGGGTGAGGTTGCCCGGACCTCATGATTCATCACGTCGCGCGGCGCCCCGAGGTTTCGGGAAGCGCCATGCAGAAGAGGTCCGGCCCAAATCAAGGCGCGGAGGCCAGCGCTGCCGGCACGCGCGAGAGACGACGAAGTGAGGGGGCCATGAGAATCCCCGCGAAAAAAGGCACCGGGCACGGCACTGCGGCAACGATCCGCGCTGCGGGGGATACGCGTTCGACGAAACAGCACAACGCCAGCGGACTGCCGCGAGTGGTGGGAATCAGACGGGGCTCGGCCCCACAGGTCCACGCGCGTCGCCAGGATATGCCCGCTGGGAGTCCTCTCCGGCAGGCCGAGCCGCGATTCCTGCTCGCAAGGCGAGGTGCTCCTGATTTTTGCGCGAGTGAAGTTCCACATGGAACCTGACGCCTCACACGAAAAGGGCACTGCCGGAGTCGGGAAAACTCAGCGCAGCGAGTCCTGGGAGATCGCCGGCTCTTTCGCGACCAGTTGGTTGACCGTGTCGGGGCACTCTGGTAGCGCCGCCAGAGGTGAATTTGCTCGCTCGCGCGAGTAGCTCTTGCGCGACCCCGCGAGAAGCCATCTAGTTCCGACCCCGTGGAGAGCGATCCCCCGACTCCGAGCGATCCCGAGCCACGCGTGGTTTCCACCGCGAGCCAGAAGCGCGCGCTGGGGATCTGCGCCGCCGCAGCCGCGGTGGCGCTGATCTGGCTATCGCTGCCCGTGGCATCGGGGCTGTTCCTGGGCACGTTCCTCGCGTTCTCACTGCTCGGCACTCATGATCGACTGACGAGGCGCACAGGCCGCCCGGGGCTGTCCGCGATCCTGCTGGCGCTGAGCTCCGGGCTGTCGAGCATCGGTGGCGTGCTGTTGTTGCTCTACTTCGTGATTCAGCGCGCCATCGGCGCGGCGCAGGATCTGACCCACGGCTTCGGCCCGCACGGCACGTTGCAGGGGAGCCTGGAGCGACTGCAACGCGCGACAGCGAAGGTGCCGTTTGGTCCGTACGACATCGAGGGCCGCATCCGCCAGACGGCGGAGCAAGCCATCGCACGGCTGACGAGCACGGTCGCGCTGGTCGCCGGCACGACGTTCAGCGCGCTTCTGATGCTCTTCTTCACCGTGATGACGACGTTCTTCGTGCTCCGGAACTGGACGGCGATCCTCGATTGGGCGGAGCGGGTCTTGCCGCTGAATCCGGCGCACACGCGCGTGGTGCTCGCGGAGTTCCAGCAGGTCGGCAAAGAGGTCTTCGTCGGCACGGTGCTCACCGGGGTCATCCAGGGCGTGCTCGCCGGAGTCGGCTATGTGATCGGCGGAGCGCCCGAAGCAGTGTTGCTCGCGGCGCTCACGGCGCTGTGCTCGCTCGTACCCGCCGTGGGCACCTTGCTGGTCTGGGTGCCGCTCGGGGTCGGGCTCATGATCGCGGGTCGGGTCGGTGCCGGCATCTTTGAGCTGCTCTGGGGCGCGCTCATCATCGGCGTGCTGTCCGATTATGTGATCCGGCCGCGCTTCGTCGGCCGCGGAGAGCACGTGCCGGCGTTGATGACGTTCATCTCACTGTTCGGAGGGGTCGAGGTGTTCGGCGTGATCGGCATCATCCTGGGACCTGTCGTGGCCGCCGTGGCCCTCGCTGTGCTGCGCACGTACGACCGCGAAGTGTGTACTCCCACCACGGATCAGTGAGAGCTCACGAGGCTCCTCGCTTGGGGAGCCTCAGTTCAGCGGCCGGCTCTCGATCTGCGTCAGCTGCTCCAGCGCAGCCTGCAGAGCTTCACGGCCCTTGTGGATCGCGTCGCGGTCCTGCTCCCACTTGCTGAGTGCCGCGCTTGCAGTGGCCTGCACGCGCGTGAACTCCCCCTGCAACTGCGCCGTGTCAGCCCGCGCGGTCGCCAGCTCGGCGCTGAGCTCTCCCAGCTCGCCCTCCAGCTGCGTGATCTTCTGGCGAGCGACCCCGAGCTCGCGCTCGGTGGTGCCGTGATCGGCGCGCGAGCGCGAGAGCTCCCCGCGCGTCTGCTCCAGGTCTTGCTGCAGCGTTTCCAGATCTTGCCGCAGCGTCATCAGCTCGCTCTGCACGCTGCTCAGCTCGCGCTTGGTTGACGCCAGCTGCTCGCCGCGCGCGCTCAGCTCCTTGTTGGCCGTGGCCAGGTCCGCCTGCTCGTGCTCGAGTTCGAAGCGCGTCGCCTCCAGCTGTTCGCGGATGTCGGCCAGCTCCTGCTGCGCGCTCGCCAGCTGCGCTCGCTCCTGCGCCAGAGCGTCGCGCTCCTGCGCCAAGGCGCCGCGCGTCTGCTCCAGGCCGTCGCGCGCTTCCGCCAGGTCATTGCGAGCGCTCGCCAGCTCGGCTTGCACTTCGCGCGTGAGCGCGCGCGAAGCCTGGATGTCGTGCTCGGCGCGCGCCAGCGCGGCGTCTCGTTCGCTTTCGAGGTTGCGGTACTGAACCGCTCTTTCCTCGCTCAGGGTGGCCAGCGCCTGCTCGTATTCACTGCGCAGCCGCGCTTCTTGGTGCTCCAGCTGCTCACTGTGCTCACGGGCGCCGCGAGCGCGCTCGGCTTCGACCGCGTCCGACAGCTCCTTGGCGCTGGCCGTGCGCGTGGTCTCCAGCGCGCGAGCCAGCAACTCTTCCGCGTCCGCAGATGCTTCGGCCAGAGCCTCTTCCTTGCTCTGCTCGGCCGCCGCCAGCGCCGCGTCCATCCGCTGCGCAGCTTCCGCGAGCGCGTGCGCGTTGCTCTGCTCCGCCGCCGCCAGCGCCGCATCCATCCGCTGCGCGGCTTCCGCGAGCGCGTGCGCTTTGCCCTGCTCCGCCACCGCCAGCGCCGCATCCATTCGCTGCGCGGCTTCCGCGAGCGCGTCTGCCTTGCTCTGCTCCGCCGCCGCCAGCGCTTGCTCCATGCGCTCCGCCGCCGCGGCCAGCTCCGCTTGCTTGGCTTGCTCGGCCGCCGCCAGCGCCTGATCGACACGCTCGGCGGCTTCTGCCAGCTCGGCCTGCTGCTTCTGCTCGGCCTGAGCCAGCTGCTCGCGGAGCGCGCTCAGCGCCTGTTCCTTCTCCTGCGCATCGCCCGCGAGCTTCTCCGCGCGCCGCTTGAAATCCTCCGCGCGCTTGGCAGCTTGCTCTTTGTCGGCCTTGGCGGCGGCGTGCTCGCGCGTCAGCTCGTGCAGCTCCCGCTCCATCTGCAGCACGCGATCGACGGCTTCGGTCTTCTCGCGCTCGAACTCCAGGCTGGAGTCCTTGACCGCCAGCAGCTCCTTCGACTTCTGGCTCAGCTGACTGCGCAGGTCGAGATTCTCCTTGTCCTTCTTGTTCAGCGCCTCGCGCAGCGCCAGGAACTCCTGCGGGCTCGGGCCGCCCGGGGCCGGCGCCGGCCCGCTCTGACGAGCCTCGCGTGCCGCGGTGAGGTTCCGTTCCAGCTCCGCCCGGCGCTGCTCGAGCTCCGTACGCTGGTGTGTCAGCTGCTCCACTTCGGCGCGCTGCTGCTCCAGGAGCTCCTGCTGCCGCGCCGCCATGTCTCTCTGCTGCTGCAGCTCGGCCTTGTGCTGCTCCAGCTCCGTCTGTGACGCTGCCAGCAACTCCTGCAGCTCCAGGATGGCGTCGTCGCGCTCCGCCAGCGCGCGCGGATCGAGCGCAGCCAGCGCCTCGCTCTCCGAAAGCCGCGTCGCCGCCAGCTCCGAGCTGCGCGAACGCACGGGCCGCGAAGAAGGCCCGCGCGAAGCGGGCATGGAAGGGACGCGCGACGATACCGGCAGCTGCGAGACAGGCCGCGCTACCGGGCGCTGCGAAACCGCCGGCTGGGAAACTGGCCTTTGCGGCACGGGGATGCTGGAGACGGGGCGCTCCGTCGCGCCCGGCGGCGGCGAGTCCACCGGCAGCAAGCTGCGCGTCGCGTCGACCTTGGTATCCGGATCCTCGCCATCGGGATCTTCCACCGCGCGCGCCGCCAGCTCCTCCTCGTCCAGCAGCGCATCGAAGGCATTCTCGGTGAACTCGTCTACCTCCGAGTCCACGCCGGACTCGGGGGGGACCGACTCCACGTCCTGCAGCTCCGCCTCGATCTCGGTGTCGAACTGCGTGTCTTCCGCCGAGTCGGGATCGATCTCCACGTAGGCATCCATCGGCGCCCCCTCCTCCCCGATGTGCACCACCTCGTCTGCGGAATCGAGCTCCGCCGGCTCGAGCTCCTCCTCCGCTTCCAGCTCGACCCCCGCCTCATCCAGAGGCATCAGAACCCGGATGCGCGGCAGCAGGTCGGTGAACGAGATCGGCTTGTGCACGTAGTCCTGCGCCTGCGAGTGCTTCAGGCGGCGATGTTGCGCGAACGTGTCCTCGTTCGAGTCGCTGCTCATGATGATGAGCGGCACGCTCTTCAGGCTCGGATCGCGCTTGAGCTTGTTGCAGACCGAGAAGCCGTTGATGCGCGGCAGCTCGACCGTCAGCAGGATCAGGTCCGGTCGGTTGTTGGCCGCGAGCTGCAGCCCCTCTGTCGCATCGCCGACCACCGTGACCGCACAAGCATGCTGCTCGAGCCCTCTCTTCAACTCGTCGGCAAAGCGCGCATCAGACTCGAAAATCAGGACTTTGGGCATGGAGCATGGGTGCGGGTCAGCCCCGCAGGGATGAGTGAAGGTCTCGCCAGAGAGTACGGCCAGAGTACCCCCTCAGAACAGACTTTCGAGGCCCGGCTGCCGGAAAGCCCCTTCCTGGAAGCGCGGCGCGCTCGCTCATGGTTTCGCGCGGCTCGCCTTCTCGGCGTGGCCGCTCTGGCCCGCCCGCGCGGCCAGGGCTTCGATAACGCGGCGCCAATCCAGGCCACGAGCGCGCAATCCCACCAGCGTATGGTAGAGCACGTCGGCCGCTTCGCTGATCACGCGTTCGTCGCTTTCCGACTGCAGCGCCTGACTCAGCTCGCCCGCTTCTTCCGTCACTTTTCCAGCAATGCGAGCCGGCCCACCGTCGAGCAAATGGCGCGTGTAGCTTTTGGCGGCCGTGCTGCTGGCGCGTTGACGGATTTCCTCTTCCAGGGACAGCAGAAACGGTCCCGCATCTCGCTCCTCCGGAGCGGTCCCGCCGATCGACTTGTCGATGCGCCGAAAAAAGCAAGTGGCCCGCCCCGTGTGACAACTCGGACCTTGCGGGTCGACGAGCAAGAGCAAACTGTCTCCGTCGCAGTCCGCCACCACCTCGTGCACGCGCAGGACGTGGCCGCTGGTCTCGCCCTTCCGCCACAGCTTGCCGCGCGAGCGGCTGAAGAACGTGGCCTCGCCGCTGTCGAGCGTCGCCCGTAGGGCTTCGCGATTCATCCACGCCAGCATGCGCACCTGGCCCGTCAGGCGATCCTGCGCGACGGCAGCGATCAGGCCCTGGGCATCCCACTTCAAATCATCCACGCCCGCATTGTAGACGAGACTCCCACAAAAGGGGCAGGCGCCGCGGTGTTTGTCGCGCGCGCGATGGGGCGATCCGGATCGACGCGGCGGCTCCGCAGGAGCTGGGGGTGCCGACCCCCTGCCGGGGTCTGAGAATGGGGGGTCCGCCCACCAGCCGCGCGCGAAGAAGCGCGAAAAACCCGCAGGATTTGCCTGGCCCGCGCCGTGCAACAGCAGGGGTTACCAGCGCCCTCCGCCCCTCGGCAGCGAGCATCGGCGGCTCAGGCAGAACCACAGAGGATCCGAGAGCCCATGAACATCCAGAGACCGCGCACCTCCCTGTCCCTGCTCCCCCTGCTCCTCACCAGCGCGGCGCTCGGCACGGCCTGCTCGGGCGACACCACGAGCCCGACCGACTCCGCGAACGGCGGAGTGGACGAAATCGTCTACGCCGTGCGCCAGCACACCACCGTCGACGAAGAGGGCAAGGTACAGGTCGACGTGGCCGGCGGCATGGGCCAGGTGATGGACTATCGCCGCTACGTGCCGGGTGCCCGCATCGAGGTGCGCAACCTCGCCACCGGCGCGACCCGCAACATCATCGCGGGCGACGAATACGCGCTCGCCGACGTGGTCGGCATCGACGTCAGCTTCGACGCCAAGGAGCTGGTCTTCTCCATGCGGCGCGGCGGCGACGACCAGCACTACCACGTGTACGTCGCCAACCTCGAGCCCCAGGACGGCGATTACAAAATTCGCCAGCTCACCTTCGGCGATCGCGACGACATGCAGCCGCTGTGGCTGGCGGGGGGCAAGATCGCGTTCGTCACCAACCAGGCGTACACGGACATGGGCACCCGCGCCGACGAATACGAGCACGGCCGTGACGTGACGCAACTGGCCACGATCACTCGCGACGGCGGCGACGCCGATCGCAAGGTCTGCTCGCAGAACCTGTCACACACAGTGAACTTGTTCAGCCTGCAGAGCGGCAAGATCGGCTACTCGCGCTGGGAGCACCTGGAGAACGTCAACGACCTCAAGGTCATGGCGGTCAACCCCGACTGCACGAAGATGGTCGCTGTCGCGACCCAGCACGAAAAGTACTGGAACTCCATGGTGCAGGTGCAGGAGACGAAGGACCCGAACGTCTTCGTGGGCATCGCCACCAACCGCGAAGGCACCATCCAGGCCGGCGCGCTGATGAAGATTGACGCGCGCGCCGAGGCGGCGCCTGACGTGCTGGACGAAGAGACCGCGCACTACGAGCTGCTCACGCCGGGCGTACCCGTCGACAACTCGCCCTCGCCGGTCAACGTCGGCCGCTACCGTACACCCTACGTGATGCCGGACGGGCGCATCCTGGTCAGCTGGGCCAAGGGCTTCGTCAACGACCTCGACGAGATGTCGCTCAGCCCGCCCGACTTCGGCCTGTACATCTACAACACCGAGAACCACACCAACGAGCTGGTCGTGAACTACGAGGACTCGTGGGAGCTCGACGCGCGCCCCGTGCTGCCCCGCACGGAGCCCCCGATCCTGAGCTCGGTGCAGACCTCGGACGACGCGAGCCTCGCGGCGCGCATCGGCTCGATCGACATCAAGACCACCTCACTCTTCAGCCTGCACGGCAACACCGTCTCCGGCGCGCAGTTCAACGACACCCCGCTAGATGACGCCCTGCGGTCGGCGACGCGCGTGCGCATCATCGAAGGCTTCTCCTCCGAGGGCGCGCCCGGCGTGACGATGTTCGGCCTGACCATGGCCGAAGGCGCGGCGCTGATCGGCGAGGCCACGGTGCGCGAGGACGGCTCCTGGCTCGCGGAAGTGCCGCCCTACGTGCCGGTGCATCTGCAGCCGATCGACGAGTTCGATCTGATGATCCGCAGCCAGACCACCTGGATTCAATCGATGCCGGGCGAGTCGCGCGTGTGCGGCGGCTGCCACGAGCGGCGCACCGAGGCCTTCAAGCCCTCGCAGGGCGCGCTCACGCTGGCGGCGGCGGATCCGCAGAACTTCATGCAGCCCGTCTCCGAGCGCCAGGAGTATCCCTGGGACAAGGCCAACGCCGGCAAGGAAGCCAACGAGATCCAGGCGCTGCTCACGAACAAGTGCTCCAACTGCCACAACGAGACGACCAACGGCAGTGGCCCGCAGGAGACCTACACGGTGACCATGACGGACCAGGAGACGGGCACCCAGACTCCGTACACGCTGCCTCGCCTCGACCTGAGCGATCGCCCCATCACGGTCACCTACGACCGCAAGGTCGCCAGCTGGCCCGCCTCGTACGTGTCGCTCTTCTACCCCGCGACGCTGCAGATGGACATGGCGATGGGCGCCCAGCTCACCGCCGGTACGGCGCCGCCTGCCTGGGCCCGCCCCAGCGACGCGCGCAACAGCGCCCTGATCGAGAAGCTCAACATCACCGACTGGCATGACGAGAGCCGCACGGCCTGGCCGCTCGGCGCTGCCTTCAGCGACAAGGGAATCAAGGGCGCCACGCGCACCCTGCACCCCGAAGACGTGGGTGTGACCTTGACCCGCGACGAGCGCGTCAAGCTGATCCGCGCCATCGACATGGGTGGCCAGTACTACTCGCGGCAGAACACCACGTTCCAGCCGATGGGGCGCTGACCGGGAACTCCGAGCAGAAAGTCTAACGAGGAACACGCAGATGACACACCGTTCACTGGTCCGCGCCGCCTTCACCTTCCTGGCCGCCCTCGCGGCCTCCCCGCTGAGCTCGGCTCAGGATGGGAGCAGCGATGCCGCGAGCATCGAGGCCCGCAACACCGCCGGCCGTGCCACCGTCTACCAGCAGATGGATCAGGCGTCGCTGGAGACGCTGTCCACGCCCAACCGGCTGCGCAACATCGCCAAGGGCGGCTTCGCCCCGACCGAGATCTGGCGCACCCTGGAGCACGGCGAGAAGGTCGAGTGCCTCGACTGCATCCCTGCCATCTCCAAGCTGCTCTACGACGGCGACGCTCGCACCCGCGAGATCAGCGCCTGGTGGCTGCGCCGCCGCATCTTCGGCGTGTTCGGCCCGGGCCAGGTGTACGAGCGCACCATCAGCACGCTCGACGACAAGACCAAGTCGGAGAAGCAGCGCGCCTATGCCGCCGAAGCGCTGGGTGAGTTCCTGTCCTCCGCCGGCACGCCGCACGTGGCGCGCGCGCTCGTGGAAGATTCCTCGCCCCTGGTGCGGCTGAGCGCGGTACACGCGCTGCAGCGCCTGAACACCGCGGGCCCGAACACCGAGCTCAGCGTCGCACTGGCCGATCCGGACGAGAAGGTGCGCGTCGCCGCGCTCCACGCGAGCACTCGCATCAACGCCTTCAACGATATCGCCGCCGTCGCCGGACTGGTGGACGACAGCTCCTCCACGGTGCGCACCCGCGCGCTGGAGGCGCTCGGCACCCTGAAGGCCAGAGACGCGGTGGTCGCGATCGCGGCCAAGCTCTCGCCCGCCAACGAGAGCAGCGCCAGCGTGCGTGCCGCGGCTGCAACCGCGCTCGGCCAGATCGGTGACGCCTCGGTGCGCCAGGCCGTGCAAGACGCCCGCGACAACGACCCCGACCACTTCGTGCGCGACGCCGCCGCCGTGGCCTTGCGCCAGCTGTAAGCGGAAGGGGGCAAAGCGCAGCCCCCAAATCGCCTGCCCCTGCCCCTGGCCCGGACCTCCGCCGCGCCGGGGGCAGGCCATTTCGGCCTCAGGTTCCCGAGCCGTATTCCTGCTTCGTGGGAGTCCGCATGATGAAGCTCTCTGCCGTTTTCTCAGGCCCGCGGCTGCCCAGCGCGCTGCTGGCGCTGCTCGCCGGGTCCTGCGCGCAGCAACAACCCGACCCGGGCGAAACCTACTACACGCGCAAGATCTATCCGATCTTGCACGCGGGTTGCGTCACCAGCCCGAACGGCTCTCAGTGCCACCTGATCCAGGACACGCGCGGGAACGCCTTCGGCAACGTGAGCTTCGACAGCTACGACGCCATCAACAAGCGTCGCGATCTGCTGGCGCCGTACGGCCCGTACGCGATGCCCAACCTGCTGCTCAAGACGCTGCCGCCCTTTCAGCTGGGCCTGAGCAACTGGAAAGGCGACGACCCGGAGTACATCACGACCGACGTCGCGCATGCCGGCGGCCGCCTGCTGGACGTGACCAGCGTCACCTTCACCGAGCTCTCGCGCTGGATCTCGCGCGGCGCCACCGAGAACAACACGCTCGCGCCGGAGGAGCAGCGCGTGCTCAGCGACTGCAGCGACGCGATCGGCTCGGATCCGGCGTTCGATCCGCGCCGCGATCCGAGCAATGCCGACTTCGCCGCCTTCCGCGACTCGGTGAACCCGGTGCTCGGCCAGCGCTGCGCGGCCGGCAACTGCCACGGCTCGCCCGGCAACTCGATGTACCTGACCTGCGGCAACAGCGACGAGCAGATCCGCTGGAACTACTTCGAGGTCGGTGACTACGTCTCGCACAGCCCGCGCACCAGCGAGATCCTGCGCCGCGCGCTCGATCCCGCAGCGGGCGGCACCTTCCACGAAGGCGGCACCGTCTTCAGCACCTCCGATGATCCGGACTGGCAGAAGCTGCTGGCCTGGGCGGAGGAGAAGGGCGCCCCCAACCGCGACTCTGACGATCCGGGCTTCGTCTTCTTCACCGATCGCGTCCAGCCCATGCTGGTCAAGAAGGGCTGCATGCAGCTCGGCTGCCACTCGCCAGGCATGGGGCACGAATACCGGCTGCACGGCGGCAGCGCCGGCCACTTCAGCTTGCCGGCGACGCGGCGCAACTACGAGCTGTCGCTGGAGCAGATCTCGCTCGAATCGAACGATCCGAACGCGAGCCGCATCGTGCGCAAGAACCTGCCGCCACAGCGCAACGGTATCATCCACCGCGGCGGCTCGCTGTTCTCGGACGCGGGCAACCCCGCGAGCTGCGACCTGAATGCCGCCGCCACGGGACCGCTGGACGCTCAGAACCCGTACTGCGTGATCGCTGCCTGGATCGGGCTCGAGCGCCAGCAGCGCATGCCCAGCGATCCCGGCATGACGGACATCGTGTACGTCAGCTCGCCTGCCGGCACGGGCCCCGCGAGCCCACAAGACTTCGAGCACTTCGCGCCGGGCGCGGATCTGCTGCGCGTGCGCGCCTCGATCGGCGCCGACGGCTGGCCGACGCTGAATGGCAGTCCGGAGAGTTTGCTCGCCAGCTGCGGGCTCGGCGCCGGCGTCGACGTGCGGCGACCTGCCGCTTCCTGGGACGGCAAGCGCATCGCCTTCTCGGCGCGCACGGCCGCTAGCGCTCCCTGGCGCATCTACGTGCTGGAGGGCTCGGCCTGCGCCCTCGAAGCCGCGATCGACGCGCGCCCGGTGGACGACAAGGGCAAGGCCCTGCCGGACAACGGCGAGCTCGTGCACAACTTCGATCCCACCTTCAGCGCCGACGGCCGGATCGTGTTTGCGTCCACGCGCGGCAACGTGACCAACGCCGAGGCCTTCGACTACAGCGGGCCCCAGCGTTCGCCCGCCGACCCCAGCCGGCTCAACTCCAACCTGTACGTGAGCGAGCCGGGCGGCATCCGCCAGCTCACTTACCTGCTCGATCAAGAGCTCTCGCCCTCGTTCATGGTCGACGGGCGGCTGATCTTCTCGACCGAGAAGCGCAGCCCCGGCTTCTACCAGATCGCCGGGCGGCGCATGAACCTGGACGGCGGCGACTACCATCCGCTGTTCGGACAGCGCTCGACGGTCGGCTTCGACCAGTTCACCGAAGTGGTGGAGCTCAGCGATCGCAACCTGGCGGCGATCTTCAGCCAGCGCGGCGCCGCGCGCGGCGCCGGCACGCTCGCGATCATCAACCGCAGCCTGGGCATCGACCAGCGCAGCGACAACCCGGAAGACTATCTGCTCGATCCGAACGCGATCGAGTGGGCCAACACCGACTTCTACCAGCACTCCATCCGCGTCCCGGATGCGGCGGCCACCGGCACCCTGGACGCAACCCGCGGCGCATACCTGAGCCCCTCGCCGTTGCCGAACGGCCGCGTGCTGCTGAGCTACGCCGCCGGCGCGACGAACCTGCATAGCATCGGCGGTAGCTTTGCGCTGGCCGTGCTCGATCCCGTGAGCGGCGAACGCCGCGAGCTATCGAGCGGCGCTGACGACCGGCTCTGGCCCATCGCGGTCTATGCGCACGGCACGCGCCCCATCTTCCGCTCCAAGATCGACGAGCCCAACGGTGCGACCCGCGTCGACAGCGGCGGCAACTTCTCGGACGTCACCTATCTCGATCTGCCGCTGCTCTCCAGCTTGCTCTTCCAGAACACCCGGAGCGGCCGCCCCTTCGCCGAGAAATCGGGTGACGTGCAGTTCTGGGAGCAGCTGCCCCCGACCCGCGGCGTCACCAGCTTTGCCAACGCCGGCGCGTTCGCCACCAGCGACGCCTTTGGCCCGCTCTACGTGCGCCGGCGCCCGCTCGGCGCCGTTGCCCCTGACGCCAAGGACGGCTCTGCGCACGTCCGCTTGCCGGGCGGCGTCCCTTTCAACCTGGCCATGAACATCCAGCTCGAGGGCGAGAACAGCCCTACCCTGCATCATCAGCGCGAGGCCATGCAGTTCTACCCCGGCGAGTCCGCCCGCCAGTCCTTCCCACGCACGCTCTTCAACGGGGTGTGCGCCAGTTGCCACGGCTCCGTCAGCGGCTACGAAGACGACATCGCGACCAACCCCGACATTCTCACCCGCGCATCGGCCGTGGCCGCGCGCAATCAGGATGCCGCGGACCTGACCGGCCGCGGCGATGCCGAGGGGCCCGAGTTTCCCTGATCGGTCAGGCGTCGGATTGCCGGCGCCCACCGAGCAGGCCCGCGCGCATCAGAAAGTAGAGCAACTGCAGGACCGCGGTGAGCGCGGCCGCGACGTACGTCCACGCGGCAGCATCGAGCACGGCCTTGGCGCCGTTCGACTCCTCTGCCGTCACCATGCCCAGCTCGCGCAGCGCGATCACCGCGCGCCGCGAGGCGTCGAACTCGACGGGCAGAGTGACGAGGGTGAACAACACGGCCGCCGAGAACAGCAGGATGCCGATCAGGGTCAGCGAGCTCGCCTGCAACATGAGGCCGACGCCGGTCAGGATCACGCCCAGGTTCGAGCCGAGGTTGGCGGGGCGCACCAGCAGCGAACGAAACTTCAGCGGCCCGTACGCCTGGGCATGCTGGATCGCATGACCCGCCTCGTGAGCTGCCACACCGAGCGCGGCCAGCGAGCGGCCCGCGTACACGTCCTGTGACAGACGCAGCACCTTGTGGAACGGATCGTAGTGGTCAGACAGGGTGCCGGGCGTCGCTTCGACACTGACCCCTTCGATGCCACGCCGGCGGATCAGCTCGCGCGCCGCCTCGGCGCCTGACATTCCGCTCTGCGCCGGGACCTGGGAATAGCGACCGAACGTGCTCTTCACCTTGAATTGCGCCCACAGGCTCAATGCCAGGCCGGGGAGTGCGAACAGAAAATAGATCGGATCGAAGAACATGGCTCCATCTCAACCATAAGTATTCACAGCCGCGTCGCAAGACCCGGTCTGGAACGTTCCCGGCGGGAAAGCGGGGCACGCGGGGTTTGCGGTGTCGGCGGCAAACTGCTAGCGGTCGGCCATGAAGCTCGCTCGCAGCCGCTCCGGCGCAGTCACACCCGCCACCCGTCCAGCGGCTCGCCGGACCTACCGGGCGCTGCGCTGGGCGCCGCTCTGTTCGGGCTTGTTCGCATGCGCGGGCGCGCATCCTCCCGCGGCGCAAGAGCCCCGCGCTCCGCTGCCGGCCGACATCGTGGCCAAGTCGGCAGCGCCACTGTACGCCTTGCGCACCGACGATCCCAAGGCGGAGAAGCTGACCGCTCCCGCGATGTGGGATGAAATGGCCAAGGCACGCGTGGTGTGCTTCGGCGAACAACACGATCTGCCGGCCCACCACTTCGCCCAGCGCCGTGCGTTGGAAGAGGTCGCGGCGCGCGCGATCTCCGAGCACGGCGTCTTCGCCGTGGGCTTCGAGATGTTTCAGCGACCCTACCAGGCGGCGCTGAGCGGCTTCGTCGGTGGAACACTGCCCGAAGCTCAGTTCCTGGCCGAGACCGAATACAAGGAGCGCTGGGGTTTCGACTTCGCCCTGTATCGGCCGCTGCTGCTCGCCGCGCGCGAGTACAATCTGGAGGCGCTCGCGCTGAATGCGCCCAAGGAGCTGACGCGCAAGATCGGCCATTCCGGCCTGGCCTCCCTGGACGCCGGAGAGAAGCAGCAGCTCCCCGAGCTCGACCTCGACAACCTGGATCACAAATCCTACTTCGACGCCGCGATGTCGGAGCATCCGATGCCGGCGGGGAGCCCGAAGATGGCAGACATGTACGCGGCGCAGGTCGTGTGGGACGAGACGATGGCCGAGACCGCTTCCAACTGGCTCTCCCACGCCGGCGAGAACGCCCGCTTCATGGTGTTCGCGGGCAGCGGCCACTGCCACAAGGCGGCGATTCCCGCGCGCATCACGCGCCGCGTGCACATCCCCGTACTCAGCTCGAGTGCCGTCCTGGCCTCTGAGCTGCCCACGTTCAAGGACCGGAACCGCTACGATTGGCTCGTGGTGGTGCAGGACACCAAGTGAGCGGCGGGCGCTCACCCGGGCCGTGAGCGCCGCGGGCGCGGCACTGGACGGGTTGCGGGCGGCAAGCTACAGTCTCGTTCCTCGGCGCTGCTTTTGCAGCGGCAATGTCCACGATGAACGGGCTGCACCCATCGGCGGTAGCGCTGGGTTGCTTGCTCGCCTGCTGGTGCGGGCGAGCGGCGGCGAGCGATCTGAGCTGGTCGGGGCCGCCCGAGTGCAGAGAGAGCGAGCAGCTCTCCTTCCAGGTGCAGCGGGCGCTCGGGGCTCCCCTCGCCGACACGGGGCACGTCCATCTGCAGGTGCACATCGAGCGCGTGATTCCCGACGCACGGGCGCTGTTGCGCATCGCGAGCGACGGCTCCGCCGCGCAGGAGGTGCGCTTGAAGGAGCGCCTGCTGGTCGCGCCCGACTGCGCCACGCTGGTCGACACCCTGGCGGTCGCGATCGCGCTGGCGGTCGAGGCCGCAGCCCCCGTGAACACCGAGCAGGCTCGCGCGCCCGTCGCGCCCGGGCCCAGCGTGCCTGCAGTGCGCGAGTCCCCGCCGGCCGCGGGGGGCGCTGCGCCGCTCGTCAGCGATGCCGTCAGCGCCGCGCCGGGCGCGGACGAACGTTCGGAGCTGGTACCGAGCGTCGCAGCACTGCTGGTCGCGGACGCGGGCTCCCTGCCCCACGCCGCCTTCGGTCCCGCGCTCGGCTTGCAGCTGGGCGGGTCCAGCTGGCGGCTGGAGCTGCTGGGCACGTTCTGGCTCCAGCAACACGGCGGGCTCGGCGCGGGCAGCCTTGCGGGCGCGGGCGCGGAGGTGAGTCTGGCCACCGGGGCCTTGCTCGGATGCGCCGATCCGCTGGGCTCGGGCGCGCGGGCGCTGCGGCTCTCGCTGTGCGCGGGCGGTGAGCTGGGGCGCTTGTCCGCCACTGGGACAGGGGTGAATCGTCCGCGCAACGCCAGCGCCCTGTGGGTCGCGCCCAGCTTGCAGGCCCTGCTGTCGTATCGGCTGCCCGCCACCCGCCTCAGCCTGGAGGCGCGTGCCGGCGGCGCGCTGCCGCTGCAACGGGACGAGTTCGTACTCGACGGTCTCGGAACGGTACACCAGCCCGCGAGCCTGGTGGCTCGGGCTGGCGTGGGCATCGCGGTCGCCTTCGAATGACAAAAGGCGGCGACCCCGGACACCAGTCGCCGGGTTCCTCGACTTTGCCTATCTCCCGACCCAACGCCCCTCTCCAGCTCGCGCGCCGAGAGGACCGGCCTGCCGCCGGCGGCGCGCGCCAGGGCGCGCCGGCGACCCCCGAGTCCGCGCGCGAGCCGCCGCTCTCCTTCGAGGAAGTGTATGAACGATATTTCGAGTTCGTCTGGCGCTCCCTGCGCATGCTCGGCGTGGCGCGCGCCTCGCTCGACGACGCGGTGCAAGACGTGTTCGGCGTGATCTCGCGCCAGCTAGCGCGCTTCGAGGGGCGCTCATCACTGCGCACCTGGGTGTTTGGCATCGCGCAATACACCGCCGCCAATCACCGCCGCGGCGAGCGGCGCAAGAGCGCGCCGCTCAGCCCGTTGCAGGACGACCTGGCAAGCCGCGAGCCCGGCCCTCAGCTGCAGGCGGAAGCCAGCCAGCTCGCCAGCGTGATTCAGGCTTTCTGCGCCGAGCTGGAGGAGAGCCGGCGCGCCGTGTTCGTGCTGGGCCTGCTGGAAGAGGTGCCGCCGGCGGAGATCGCCGAGCTGCTCGAGCTGCCGGTCAACACCGTGTACTCGCGGCTGCGCGCGCTGCGCCAGGCGCTGCGCGAGCGGCTGGAACGGCGGGAGCCGGGCACGCTGCAGGAGACCCAACGATGATCGACCTCGATCCTGCAGACGCGGCGACGGCGCAGGCGCTCGCGGCGACGCGCGCCGAGCTGTCGCCTACGAGCGCCGACAAGGCGCGACTGCGCGCGGCACTGCGCTTGCCGCCGGCGCCACCGCGGGCGCAGCCGCGCGAAGCGACCGGGCCGATGGCGCGGCTCGCGGGGTTGCAAGCATCGGGGCAGCTGGGCATGGCGCTCGGCGCGCTGCTGTTCGCTGCGGGCGTCGTGACGGGCTGGCAATTGCGGCCTGTCGCGCGCACGACGGAGCGAATTGCCACCGCACCGTTCGCCGCGGCACCGGTGATCGCGGCCCCCGCAGCGGCGCCAGCGCTCGTGCCCGTCGCGCCGGCGGGCGCAGGCAAGGACACCGCCGATGACGCGGCAACGCCGGCCGCGGCGGCACCCGGCGAGCGCAGCAAGCCGCGCCCCCGGCACTCGCCGGCGACGCGAACCCACGATACGCTCGAGCCGCTGGATGCGGAACTCGCGCTGCTGAGGCGCGTGGAGCGCGCGCTGCGCAACGACGATCCGGCGCTGGCACTGGCCCTGCTTGCCGAGCTCGATCAGCGCTTCCCCCAAACCCGCCTGGCCGAGGAACGGCTCGCCGCGCGCACCATGGCCGAGTGCCGGCAGCACGCGCCGGGCGCCGTGCTGCACGCACAGGCGTTTCTGCGCGAGCGTCCGGCTAGCGTTTACTCGGAGCGCGTGCAGAGCGCCTGCGCGCTCGAAACGACGGCGATCCGCTCGACGCGTTGACAAACGCCGAATGCGGCGGACACCCATGCTCGCTGAAGGAGAACGGATCGTGACCTCAAACACTCTACCTCTCAGCTCCACACTGTCCTGGCTGCTGTCCTGCGCGGCTCTGCTGTCCGCTTGCGGTGGGCGGCAGCTGAGCGTAGGCGACAACGACGGGAGCGGCGCCGCCGGGTCAGACCTGTGCAACGGCGGCACGTGGAACGGGGACGTCTCCACCTTTCGACAGACAGAGATCGACAAGCTCGCTGGCTGTGAGCGGATCAACGGCAATTTGCAGATCCGCAGCTTTCCCGAAGAAGGGCTCAGCCTCGCAGCGCTGTCTTCCCTGCGCGAGGTGCACGGCAATGTACTGATCGAGCGCGTGCCTTCCCTCGCCGGCCTCGAAGCGCTGGAGCAGGTCGGTAACCTGCAACTCTCCGAAATCGGTGACACGGATCTGAGCGCGCTCCACAGCCTTCGGCGCATAGAGTTTACTGCCGCCGGGTGGAGCCCCGGAGGCACCATCAACATCCAGGGCAGCCACAACTTGAAGAGCCTGGCCGGCCTCGAGCAGCTCGAAGCCTGGAACAGTCTGTCGCTGATCGACAGCCCGGAGTTGGCTACGGTCGCCGGAATCGCGGGTCCGACCGTTCTGAGCAGCATCAACCTGGGGAACCTACCCGCCCTGCGCGATCTCGGAGGGCTCGACTTCGTCTTTCAGGTCGACACTCTGGATCTGCATGACACGGGCGTCACGAGCCTGGGCAGCGAGCTCGATCTGTATGACGCCGGATCCATCACCATCGATCACAATCCGGCGCTGACGAGCTTGGCGGGGTTCGGTTCGCTGAGCAGCGTCGAATCCTTGAGGCTGAATGACAATGACAGCCTGATCGCCGTCGATTTGCCCAGACTGCAGCAAGCGCAGACCATCTCCATCACCAACACCGACGTTCTGGAGCACATCCCGGCGTATCAGGGCGACGCCGTAGGCGGGCTGGCGTTTGGGGACGATTCCGCTTCCGGATTAAACTTCGTCTACCCGAGCCAGACGCTCTATGAAGTCGGCGGCAACGCGCGACTGCTGGACGTGGCCGCCCCCGACAGCTTCGGCCAGGTCCAGCAAATCTCGATCTGGGGCAACCCCGCGCTCAGCAACGTGAACCTGAACAATCTACAACAGGCCAATGGCCTGGAGGTGCGCGACAATCCTGTGCTCCGGCGCGTGATCGCTCCCGCCCTCACCCGCGTCGGAGACCTGGAGGTCGTGGACAACCCCGCACTCTCGACCGCCGACTTCGTCAGCGTAAAGACCTTCAGCCGGACCATGTCCGGCAACGGAGATCCCCTGGCGCCGCCGGCTCCTTGAGCCGCTGCTTTTCGCGCGCAGCCCCGGCCGGCCTCAGTGATGCAGCTTCCTCTGTTCCTGGAGCTGGTCGGTCCAGCGCGTTTGCCGGACCTCCGCGTCGAGAGCCAACCCGCGGATGAAGTTCGGCGTGTAGCCGGTGACGGCGATGGATGGGTTTGCGCTGCTCAGGTAGCGCTCTGCCACTTCGCGGAAGCGAGCCAGGTCGATCTGTTGCACCTCATCGAATGCCTTCAGGACGTCACCGGGTTCGTGCCCGCTGCGCAGCGTCCACAGCAGCGCGCCCGCGAGCGCGTCGCCCCGCTGCCAGGAGTCGATCAGCTGGGTGCGCCAGCGACGCTTCACGGCGTCCAGCTCGGCGGCGTCGAGATGGCTCGCCAGGCCATGCATGTCGTCGATCAAGCTGCGCAGCGCGCCCTGCAACTGCTCCGGATCGATCTGCCCGCTGACCTCGAGCAAACTGAGGCGCGCGTAACGGTCGTAGGTCGACATGTGGATGCCGTAGGTGGCGCCCGCATGGCGCAGCGCCTTGGCAGAGCCCCCGGCATGCTCCTCCAGCAGCGTCGAGAGCAGCTCGAAGGGGTGGTAGTCGGGTGAGTCGATGGGAGGCCCGGGCACAGCCATCGCGATCCGGGGGTCACCGCTCAATCCGTAGATGACGACCAGCAGCGGCCGATCCAGCCGCGCCTGCTCGGGGTGCTCCGGGGTTGCCGGCGTCAGCCACTCCGCGCAAGCCTCCGCCGTCGCGGCCGGGTCGGCGCGCCAGCTGCCAAACGCGCTCGCCGCCCAGGCCACCACCGAGTCGAACGCCACGGGACCGACCACGACCAGCTCGGCATTCGCCGGCTGCATCGTGCAGCGATGGATTTGCTGCAGCTTCTGCGGCGGCAGACGGAACATCTGGCGCGCGTCCCACTCGTACGAGGGCCGCTCCAGCCCCGGGATGCCGCTGCGCGCCAGCGGCTGCAGCTGATTCAGCGGCGCCGAGGCCAACTTGATCGAGGCCAGCTGTTGCTGCAGCTGCAGCTGTACCTCGTTTTGATCGAACAGCGGATCGCGGACATACGCGCTGAGCAGCGACAGCGCCTGCTGCGTCCCGCGCTGTGGGACTCGCCAGTAGAACGTGGTGCCCACGGCGTCGGTCCAGTCGCCGATGGGCGTCAGGGCTATCCTGGGGTTGTAAAAGGGGTCCTTCGTGCCGTCGCGCGTGCCGGCGCGCAGCGAATTGACCATGGCCGTGACGGCGCCCTGACCGCGGTCACGCGCATTCGGCAGCCACAGCTGCAAGCTCGTGGCTTCACCTTCGGTGACGACCACCGTGACGCCCACGCCGTTCGGCAGCTTTGCGCGCTGCACCTGCAGTTTCACATCCGACGCGCGCTCTTCCGGGGCCAGCGGCGGTGGATGAGCCCAGAGCTCGAGCTGCTCGGCGCTGATCGGGGGCGGCGCCGCCGACAGCGGCGGACGCGCCGGGGCGCAGCCAAGCGCCGCGCACAGCGCGATCATCCCGTATCCAAGACCGTGAGCGACGCGCGCCACTGATTTCATTGCTGACATACCCTTCATGGCACCCGCTCCACATCACCGTCGGGCGAGGCCGATGGCGATGTCCGCTGCTCCACCCGCAACGCCTTCGCGGGATCGAAGCGATCGAGACCGGCGATGCTATCGGGCGCATATCGCTCCGCCGGCGCCAGGCACCTGGACGGCACGCATTCGCGCTCCGACAGCAGGAGCGCGCGCGACAGCAGCGAGCGGTTCTCCGACTCCGCGAGCTCCAGCGCCTGACGCGCCGCGATCTGCTCGCCCGCATCCGGCGGCGACTTCTTCAGCTCGGCGAACACCTGCGCGACCAGCGGCTGCACGCGCTCGAACGGCTGCAGTGGCAGCAGGGCGACGCTCAGCACCCAGTAGTTCCCCAGCTCGTTGCGCACCAGGCGCACCGCGGCCCCGCTGGCGAGCTTGGCATCACGCGCGGCGTCGCCCACTCGCCGTGCAAACGCATCCAGCACACCGGACCAGCGCTCCGGGTCTTCCCCGCTCGGCTGCAGCCAGACGAACGAGATCCCCTCGTACTTGGCGCGGGTCGTGATCTGCACCGAGCCGTGCAACGGCGCTCCGGGTTGCTCGGCTCGCTTGCATTCCGCCGCGTCGGCAGCGGCCTCCGACGGAGCGGCTGCTCCCGGCGCTGGCGGCAGCTGCCGCGCCGCCAGCCCGGCAAAGTACTTGTCGATCAACGGGCGCACCGTGCCGGGGTCGAAGTCGCCGACCAGCGTCAACCGGATGCGATCCGGGCGGTAATAGCGAGCAAAGAACCAGCGCGCATCGGCCAGCGTCAGGGCCCCGACGCTCGACTCCGTCTGGCGCGCCAGGCCGTGATAGGGGTGCCCTTCGGGAAAGATCGCCTCCATCAACATCGGTTCCAGCTCGTCGATGCCCAGGCCGAAGCGCAGCTCGTATTCGCGCAGGACGACCTGGTGCTCCAGCTCAACCGGGCCGGGCGTCAACGTATCGAGCCCGATGGCGATGCGCCGCGCCTCGAGCCACAGGCCACGCTCCAGCTGAGCGCGCGGCAGCTGCGCGTAATATTCGGTCCGATCCAGACTGGTGGTGCCGTTCACGCCGGTGGCCCCGGCCTGCTTGTAAAGCTCGAGGCCGTGCGCCAGCGACTGCGCCTCCAGGTACGTCAGGTGCTCGACATAGTGGGCGAGCCCCTCGTAACCCGGCGGGTCATTGCGGGCGCCGGCGTGCACTGACGACACGATCGCCACGTTGGGCAGCCCGTGGTCGGGCCGCAGCACGACCTCCAGACCGTTCTTCAGGGTGTAGCGTTCGACTTGCTGCTCGCAGCTCGGCGAGCGAGCCAGGGCGGGGGCAGAATAGACGCACAGCCCTGCGTAGACGCCAGCGGCAAACCGGATGGCTGCATGGCGAATTGCGGCACGCACACGCGCTGAGTTCATGCCTGCTCCTTACCAGCCTCGCGCGACCGGGGGCGCCCTTCTCGCGATCAGATGGCGTCCTTCCGTCAGAAAAGCAGCCATCGCCTGCCGGCCCCACCCCGGCGGCGCACGTCCCACGGGCACGGCGAAGCCCGGCACGAACTTGGGCCACGAGGTGCTAGAACGTCCAGTACATGTCGAACGTCGGGATCAGCGTGCGCTGCTTGATCATGAAGTTGACGCCCGGGATGTTGAAATTGCCGTAGCCCAGCCCGAGCTCCAGATTGAAGGTTTGCCACGACCAGGCGAAGGACGGCACGATCGAGAAGGCGCCGCGGAAATTGACGACCGAATCATCCCGGGCGTCCGCCACCACCTCCACGGTGGTGTAAGCGTCCGGGTGCGCGGTGAAGTGCGTGTTGGCGTCCAGCACCTGCGCGATCAGGTAGCGCCCGGTGAGCACAAAGGCCGTGCGCTGCGACAGGCGCAGCTCGTAGGCGCCCACGTACTGGATGTTGGTGAGCCCGGCGTCGCCCGCGCTGCGCAGCGTGTCTTGATCGACGGTGCCGCTGGCGCGCACGGCGGTGAACACCAGACCGTTGCTGAGCTGGTTGGCGGCGCTGATGCGCAGAGAGGAAAGCAGCGAGGCGCTGAACACCGTGAATACGGGCGGATCGGGTGCCCTCTTGTCGAAGGCCGCGCTGTCGAGCCGGAACAGCCCGCTCTGCACGGCCCAGTTGAAGGTGTCGCCGGCGTAGAAGCGCCACTTGAGATAGGCGTTCGGTGTGCGCCCCACCCACGGCCAGATGTAGGTGCCGATGGTCACGCGATCGCCGAGGCCGACCGCCGCCTTGAACAGGCCGATGCGCCAGGCCTTGTCGCCGGCGAGCGTCCAGGCGGTGTCGTCGGTCAGGTGCTCTTGCTCGGTGTGATACGCGCCGGCCTTGCGCGCGGTGGTCGCGAACGCCAGCCCGAGGGCAACGACGGCCGCTCGCCCCAGCTCAGTTCGCACTTCCAGACTCCAGTTCACAGTCGAAGCTGTCGTCGCACACAAAGTTGCCGCTCCGCGTGCGCAGCTGGAACGTGCCATCGTCGTTGGCGCGCGCGATCACCACGCCCGAAGCGACGGGCACGCGGTACTCGAGAGCGCCCTCCCCCAGCACGCGCAGGTCGACCGTGGCAGCCGCGCTCTCTCCGTCGATGTCCGCGCGCAAGTTGATGGAGAGCACCAGGTCCTGCGTGTCGAGCGTCTCCCGATCGACGCCTTCGCCCCAGTACACCCGCAGCGCGTCACCGTCTCCGCGCGGGGTGAGCTCGATGCGGCTGCTGCCGACGCGATACTGGCAGGCATCGACCGTACCCCAGACGACCGGATCCGGCCCGCGCTCGGAGAAGGTCGCGGTGGCGTGGATCGTGCCGTTCGCGGCGTCCACCCGCGGCGACGACGCCCAGCCCGGACAGATGCGCGTCGCCTCCAGGTAGCCGTTCGCTCTCAGATTCAGCGGGACGCCATTGTCGTGCGCGGCGTCGTTCGCGCCCTCGAAGTTCACCGGGTCGAGCAAATCGCCGAGCAGCTCGCGCACCCGCGGCAGGATCTCCGTGCTGTCGAGCAGCCCGCCCACGACGCCCACCGCGGCGGCGATGTCCGCCGTGTCTCGCGCATCCAGCTCACCCGTTGGCCGGTCGTAGCTCTCGACGAGCGCCGTCATGTCCGGCGCGTGCGGCTTGACAACGCCGGAGTTGGAACAACCGAGCAACACCCCCACCAGCCCGACCGCCGGCAAGGGCGCCAGCAGCGCCGACTTCATACCCGTACGCTTAGCCGCATCGCGCGGCGAACGCATCACTGAACGCTCAAAATGGCGCGACGTGTTGCATGCCGCTCGGCGACCCGAGGCTGCTCACGGAGCCGGCGGCCTGCCGGGCGGAGCCGTACCCGCGGGTGGGGGCGCGGCGCCCGGCGCCGAGGGAACAGCGCCGGGCTGTCGCTCGGCGTTCACGCTCTGCGTGTATTCGTCGATCACCCTGCGCACGTTGGCGTCCTTGAGCACCAGCGAGAGCTCGATGCGCCGGTTCTGCTCGTACGCCTCCTCCGTACTGGCGGGGTTCAGCGGGCGGAACTTGGAGTAGGCGCTGGCAGCAAAGAAGCTGCCGTACTTCTGCTCCAGGCGCGGGTTGGCCTCGAACATGTAGTTGAGCACGGCGTTGGCGCGCTTGGCGGACAGGTCGAAGTTGTACGCCGACGAACCGCGCGCGTCGGTGTGCCCCTGCACCACCATGGCGTCGATGTTCTCGCGCACCCGCTCGTCGGCCAACACGTTCTCGAGCGCCGCGGCCAGCGTGGCGAGCAGCGCCTTGCCCTCGGGCTTGAGCGAGTAGCTGCTGGCGTCGAACACCAGCCCCTCGTTGATCACGATGTTGCCGTTGTCGCCGATGCGCACCAGCGGCGCACCCTGGCGCGTGACCGTCCCCAGCTCCGACTCCAGCGCGCGCTTGACCCGATCCAGCACATCCACGCGCAGCAGCGCGATGCCGCTCAGGCGCGAGCGCAGCGTCGCCAGCTCCAGCGAGCTCGCGCTGATCACTGCCTGCTGATCCGCAACGTCCTTCTCGGAGCGAGCCAGGCGCGCCTGACCGGCCTCGATCTCGAGCCGGGTGCGCGCGAGGTCCCCCTCCAGCAGGCGCAGCTTGCGCGCCGAGCTGTTGATCTGCTGCTCGTACGCGGCCAGGCGGCGACTGCTCACCAGATCACGCACATAACTGAGCAGCACCAGCGCAAAGAAGATCAGCGCGATGGTCGACGTGACGTCGGCAAACGAGGGCCAGATTTCTCCCAGGCCGGTCTCTTCGGCGACCAGACGGCGGCGCGTTCTCATGCTCCCTGCTCCCTTCAGGAACGTGTGCCGCCGCGCTGGCTCGTGGAGTGCTTCAAGACCTCGCTCAGGTCGGCAAAGCTCAGGCTCATGCGCTGCACGTTATCTTTGAGGTGCAGGTTGAACTCGCGAAAGTCGCGCGTGGTCGTCGCGAAGTTTTGCAGGGCGGACTCGAAGCGGGTCACCGTACCGTCGAGCTGCGCGACGGACTGGCCGAACACGTCGAGCGCCTGGGCGAGCGCGCGCGACTCGCGCAGCGCGCCTCCCTCCCCGGCCGGCAAGGGGGCGCCGGAGGCCTCTGCCGCCAGCAGCCGGTCCAGGTAGTTTTCGAGCTGCAGCATCAAGCCGGTGCGCGCGCTCGCGATGTTGAACAGCACGCCCAGCAGCGTGAGCACGATCGCCGTGGCGATGCCCGCCAGCGAGCTGGTGAAGGCCACCGACATGCCCGAGAGGGTGTCGGTCAATCCCACCGTGAGCGCCTGCGTGATGTCGACGGTGCCCGAATCGGCCGACAGCAGCCGCACCAGCTTGCCGATGGAAAGGCTCAAGCCGTAGAACGTGCCTACCAGCCCCAGGATGATGACCAGGCCGGTCGACGCACGCACGAAGCGCTCGCCGAGCAAGGCACCGCGCAGCTGCTGCTGAAAGTTGTGCTCGATGATCGCCTGCACGTTGGGCGCGCTGCCGGGTGTGGCGCGCGCGCGCTCCACCACCTCCTGCACGATCTGGCGCAGGACCTGGGACTCGAAGGGCACGACACCCGCCTTCTCCGCCAGATCGCCGGAGAGGCCCGCGTAGCGCGCGCGCACGGCAAACGTGGTCAGCAGGCTGACCAGGAAGCACAACAGGATCGCCGTGACGATCACATAGCCGCGCACATCGAACGTCGACAGCTGTTCCAGGATTCCGCGCATCGAGCCAGCTCCTCGCGCCGCAGCGGCAAATGGGCGCGCGCGACGCTGCAACCACGTTTCCCGCATCCGGCGGCAAGACGCAACTTTCAGCGGCGAACTGTGCAAAAGCGCCGCCCAGAGCCCCGAAATGCCGCGCGGCATCGCCCAGGGAAGGCCCGGCCAAGAACAAAAGGGATGCGGCGCCGGGAGCCTTGCTCCCAGCGCCGCTGGTCTACGCGGCGCGCTTACGCGCTGCGCCGATTCTTCTCACTGGACGTGCATCAGCGTGATGCGCTGGCGGCGAGCACGCAACACCACGTTCGCGTTGGGCGAGGTGGACGACTGCGCGTACTCGAGCCGGTACGTCTGCGACGCGCCCGACAAGTTCACCACCATCGAGCCCGAGAAGGGCAGAATGTCTCCGGTGGCGAAGAAGTCGGTGTCGTTTGGCATCGCGCCCACGGCGCCGTTGTCGACGCCCGAGCCGTCGCGCAGGAAGCCGCGCGTCGAGTTCTCGGTCACGTCGCGCAGGCGGGCCGCGAACATGGCGCCGGGCACCGTGGTGGTGCGCATGATCTCGGCGTACCAGCTGAGCAGGTACGTGCCGGGCTCGGGCGCCGTCACGGTCAGCGTGGCCGGCGTGGTCGGCGTGGGCTGATAGCTGCCGGCGATCAGCGTGCCGGGCATGCCGATGTCACCTTCGACCGCGACGTTGTACACATCGATCACACCGGGCGGGCCATCGAGGCCGGGCTCGCCCGGAGGACCCATGGGGCCCGTCGGACCGGTGGCGCCTGGCTGCCCCGCAGGACCGGTCGGACCCAGGGCGCCGTCGGTGCCGGGCGCTCCATCCGCGCCGGCGGGACCTTGCGCGCCGGTGGGGCCGGTGGGGCCGGCGGGACCTTGCGGACCCGCGGGGCCTTGCGCGCCCGGAGCGCCGTCAGCGCCGGGAATGCCCATCGGACCGATCGGGCCCTGTTCGCCTTGCGCGCCAGTTGCACCGGCGGGGCCTTGCGCGCCAGTTGCACCGGTCGCACCGGTCGCACCCGGGATACCCGCGGGCCCTTGCGGCCCCACAGGACCCGCGGGACCCACCGCACCTGCCGGGCCCTGCGCGCCCTGCGCGCCGGCAGGACCCATCGGGCCCATCGGACCCATCGGACCCATCGGACCCATCGGACCCATCGGACCCATTGCACCGGCGGGGCCCATCGCGCCCGTTGCACCCGGTGCACCAGCGGGACCCTGGGGACCTGCCGGACCCGTGGCGCCCCGCGCGCCGGCGGGGCCTTGGGCGCCCGTCGCGCCGCGCGGACCGGTGGGGCCCGTCGGACCCGTCGGGCCTTGCGTCCCCCCACCGGGACACCACGGATTGTAGAAGCTGCTCAGCGCCTCTTCGGTCTGCCCGTAGGACGCGGGCTCCTCCGACAGCGCCTGCGTCGTCGTTTCGATCTGACTCTCACAAGCAAACGTACCGAGCACGAACAGCGTCAGCAGACCTTGTACACTTCGCATTCTCATCGATGTTCTCCGAATCATCGGTGGGGAGGGTTCGCGCTCAGGGGACACCACCCCCGCTGAAACGCAGGCACTCGCTCCTCACCGGCGCTCGCGCGGCTGCGAGGCATCCAGTCATCGTGCGGGCGTCGCGACCGGCGCGGCTCTCTGCCGGGTCACGAGCACCCGGGGTTTCGGAGTGCGCTCAGAAAACGTGGCTGACGGAACCACTTAATCAAGACAGGGAGGAAATTTACAATCTTGGTTAAGTGGGTCCGTATGCGGACCCGTAGCTTGCATGCACAGCGCGGCGCACTCCAATCTCGAGACATTTGTTAACCAGCCACTCTCGAGTGCGCGGCATGGACTGCGGACGCTGGTTCTTAACTCCGCGTCCTCGCCGGCACCGCGGCGCTGCGCTCGATTGCACACTCACACCTACGCCGCGCCGCGTCTTAACGCAGGTGTTTCACAGTGTCCGCGCACGTCCTAACGCAGCTTCGAGGCACTCTTAACTCGCTGCCCGGCGAGTTGTGCTTCAGGCGTTCCGTGGTGACGCGGCCCTCCCCGGTGCGATGAAACAGCGCTGGAACAGCGACGCGCAGTTAGCGGATCGCGAGGCACAGTCGTCGATGTGCGACTCGTGCGGCGCCGCAGGTCTGCACTACAGCGCATCCGATCCAGCGCGCTGGCGCTGCCGGCCCAGCTGCACGAGAGCGGGCGGCGGCGCCTCGGGCTGCACGGTGACGTGACGGATACCGTGCAGCGCCTCCACCCGCTGCCCGACGCGCTGACTGACCTCGACGCCGTGGCAGTCGGGTGACAGCACCACGTGCACCGTGACGGCGTCAAAACCGTCGGAAATGCGCCAGGCATGGAGATCGTGGAATGAGGCCACGCCCGGCGTTTCACGGATGGTCTGCGCAAGGGCGGTGGTATCCAGCTCGGAAGGCGCGGATTCCAGCAGCACCGCGCTCGTCTCGCTGAGGATGCGCCAGCCGCTATGCGCCACCAGCACGGTGATGAGCAGCGAGAGCACCGTGTCCGCGCGGTACGCTTGCCAGAACACCACGGCGATGCCGGCCCCGACCGCGCCGATCGAGCCGAGCAAGTCGGCGATCACGTGAGCGAGCGCCGCGCGCACGTTGACGCTCTCTCCCTGGCTGCGGCTGAGCACCCAGGCGACGACCATGTTCAACACCAAGCCGGCGCTGGCGGTCTCCAGCAGTCCGTGGCCACGCAGCACTTGCGGCTGCCACCAGCGCCCGATCGCCTCCACAGCGATCCACACGCTGATCAGCGCCAGCGCGATGCCGTTGAGAAACGCGGCCAGCACCTCGGCGCGCCGGTAACCGAACGTGGCGCGCGCGGTATGAGCCCGCGCCGCAAAGCTCTGCGCGACCAGGGCCAGCGCCAGCGCTCCCGCGTCGCTCAGCATGTGGCCCGCATCCGCGAGCAGCGCGAGCGAGCCGGTGTACCAGCCCATCCCCGCCTCGATCAGCAGAAAGCCGGCCGTCAGGACGAGGCTGATTCGCAGCGCGCTCCGCGGAGCCAGGCCACCGCCGTGGGCGTGCCCATGGTGGTGATCGTGGTGATGATGGCCGTGCTGGCCGTGGTGGGCGTGCGACATGCCGATTTGGAGCGGCGCGGCGTGCTATAGGCCGACTCGAGCTGGAGAATAGACGACATGACGACGAATGCCGAGCGGGTTTATCGCGAGTTCGGACAGAGCCTTTGGTACGACAACCTGGAGCGTGGCCTGCTGCGCTCGGGGGCGTTTCGCGAGCTGGTGGCGGCCGGCGTTCGGGGGTGCACGAGCAACCCGACGATCTTCGAGAAGGCGATCCGGAGCTCGAGCGAATACGACAGCGCCCTGCAGCGGCTGGTGGCCGCGGGCCAGGGTGTCGAAGAAATCTACTACGACCTGGTGGTCGCTGACATCCAGGCCGCCGCCGACCTACTGAAGCCCGTGTACGACGCCGCCGAGGCGCGCGACGGCTACATCAGCGTGGAAGTGCAGCCCCGCTTCGCCGGTGACACGAAGGCCACCGTGAAGGAAGCGCTGGATCTCGTGCAGCGTATCCAGCGGCCGAACCTGATGATCAAGGTGCCGGCGACGGAGCCCGGTCTGGAGGCGATCAGCACGCTGATCGGCCAGGGCGTGTCGGTCAACGTGACGTTGATCTTCGGCGTGGACCAATATCGCCAAGTGGCGGAGGCGTATGTGGCCGGCCTGGAGCGTGCGCAGCGTGCCGGCCTGAACCTGTCGCGCATTGCCTCCGTGGCGAGCTTCTTTGTCAGCCGTCTGGACACGCTGATCGACGGCGAGCTGAAGGATCGTCTGAAGAAGAAGGCCACCAGCCCCGAGCAGGCAGCGGAGGCGCAGGGCTTGCTGGGCAAAGCGGCCATCGCCAACGCCAAGCGCGCTTACGTGGCCTTCGGCGAGATCTTCTCCAGCGCGCGCTTCAGCGCTCTGAAAGGTGCCCAGCGCCAGCGCGTGCTCTGGGCTTCCACCGGCACCAAGGATCCTGCGTACCCCGACACGCTGTACGTGGACGAGCTGATCGGTCCAGACACGGTGAACACGCTGCCGCCGGCCACGCTGGCGGCCTTCCAGGACCACGGCCATCCGGCGCGCACCGTCGATCGCGACGTGGCGGGCGCCGAGCAGGTGCTGAATGACCTCGAGCGGATCGGCGTCAGCGTGCCGGCCGCCTGCGAGAAGCTGCTGCAGGCAGGCGTCACCTCGTTTGCCACCTCGCTCGACGACCTGTTCGGTCTGCTCGGGGAGAAGCGCGCCGCGCTGCTCGCCGGGGGCAAGCCCAAGGCCAAGTGAGGGGCGCACAGCGAGAGCTGAGCAGAAAGAGAGCGGTGAAGATGCGACAGCCACACAGCAAGTACCTCGCGATGAGCGCCCTCGTTCTGGGCATCGCCATTCCGGAAGTCGTCGTTCTGGGCGGTGTCGCATTCGGTGCCGCCTGTCAGAGCTCGGCTCCCGCCGAGTCGAAGGAGCCGGCGGCGAGCAAGCCTGCGGCCGTTGCTCCCAGGGCCGAGGCGGCGCAACCACTGAAGGCGGCGGAAACGACGGAAAGCCCCGCTCCGAGCGTCGTGAAGCTGGCGGACGCCCCGAAGCAGGGCGACACGAAGGAAAAGGCGGGCGACAAGGCGCCCGCGGCTGCAGCTGCCGGCGAAAAGCAGGGCACGGTCGTGAGCGAGGAAGCGTTCTCTGCCTGGTTGCAGACCGCCTCCCCCGCCAAGGCCGGCGGCCCCGTGCAGCTCGAGGCGGTGCTCGTCGCCAAGCCTCCGTACCACTGCAATCCGGAGTATCCGCACAAGTTCAAGCTGAACCCCGCGCCCGCGGGCCTCGCGTACCCCGAAGAAACGGTGCGCGGCATGAAGGTCACCCCCGAGCGCAGCACGCTCGCGATCCCGGTGAACGCGCAGAGCGCGGGCAAGCCGACCATCTCGGGCACGCTCTCCTTCTCGGTGTGCACCGAGGAGCGCTGCATGGTCGAAAAGCGCGACCTGAGCGTCGCGCTCGATGTGATGTGAGCGATGCAGGAGCAGGTGCCATGCAGCGGCGCTTGATCCTGCTGCGCCACGGGCATGCGGAGGAGGGCCGCGACGACTTCGCGCGGCGCCTCACCGACGCGGGGCGCAGAGCTGCGCGCCAGGCGGGGCAAGCGCTGGCCCACGCCCACTTTCAGCCCCAGCTGGTGCTGACCAGCCCCGCCCCCCGCGCCCAGGAGACGGCGGAGCTCGTGGCGGAAGGCTGCGGCTACGACGGCGCGCCGCGCGCCGATCGGGCGCTGTATCTCGGCGAGCCCCTGGCATACCTGACCGTGCTGCGCGCGCTGCCCGAGGCCCTCTCGCGCGTGCTGCTCGTCGGCCACAATCCAACGCTGAGCGCCCTGGCACGACAGCTCGGAGAAGCGGTCGATCTGCGCCCGGCGGAGTTCGTGAATCTCGCGCTGGAGCTCGACGGCTGGGGAGAGCTGTGAGTCGCACCGAGGGGGCGGTGCTGCTCGACAACCCGATTCAGAACTACGCCTGGGGCTCACGCAGCGCGCTCGCCCAGCTGCTCGGGCGCCCCGTCGCGGATCGGCCCGAAGCCGAGCTCTGGATCGGCGCGCACCCGGGCGGCCCCTCTCGAGACAGCAGCGGCCGCAGCCTGCTGGAGCTCATTCAGGCGGATCCCCGGGCCACGCTGGGCAGCGACGTCGAGCGGCGTTTCGGCGCGCGCTTGCCGTTCTTGCTCAAGGTGCTGGCGGTCGAGGCGCCCCTGTCCCTGCAAGCTCACCCGAATCTCCAGCAAGCGCAGGCCGGCTTCGCGCGCGAGCAGGCGGCGGGCATCGCGCTCGACGCGCGGGAGCGCACCTACAAAGACGACAACCACAAGCCCGAGCTGCTGTGCGCGCTGACGCCGTTCGAGGCCCTGTCCGGCTTTCGCGCTCCGCTCGACAGCGCGGCCCTGTTCGCGGAGCTCGGCCTCGGGGAGCTCTCGATCGTGCGCGCGCTGCGCTCCAGCGCGCCCGAGCCGCTGCGCGACGCCTTCTCCGCGCTGATGACGCTCGATGCGGACGCGGCGGCGAAGCTCACCGCCGACGTGCTCGCGCGCGCCGAACGCGCCAGCGCGAGCAGCAGCCGCTTCCAGGCCTCGTTCGCCTGGGCGGCGAGGCTCGGTCGGGCCTATCCCGGCGACATCGGCGCGGTCGCTTGCCTGCTCTTGCATCATCTGCGGCTGGCTCCGCTGGAGGCCGTCTACCTCGAAGCCGGGCGCCTGCATGCGTACCTGTCCGGTACCGGGGTCGAGATCATGGCCAGCTCCGACAACGTGCTGCGCGGCGGGCTCACCCCCAAGCACATCGACGTGCCGGAGCTCTTGCGGGTGCTGGTGTTCGACTCCCCACCCGTGCGCCCCACACCCACCACGCGCCGGAGCGCCGCGGAGCTCGCCTACGAGACCAGCGCTCCGGAATTTCAGCTGTCCCGGATCGATCTGGAGCCGGCGCGGGACTGCGCCTGGCAGCTGCGCGGACCGGAGCTGCTGCTGTGCGTGGGGGGGCTCGCGCGCGTCGCAGCGGGCAGCTCCAGGCAGGAACTCGCCTGCGGCCAGGCTTGCTTCCTGCCGGCGGCCGCGGGCAGCGCTCGCGTGACCGGGACGGCTCGGCTCTTCCGCGCTGCTGTCGGCGCGCTCTGAAGGCCAGGCGTTTGTGGGCTCGGCGCCGCGCGACAGCGCGCGGTGTCAGTATATTCCACCCATGCAACACTGAGCGCGCACCCGCGCTTCCTTGCTGCCTCCCGGGTATCCGCTAAATTTTTGTTGCCATGCCTGCTTCGCAGCACCCCAGCACCCGATCCGCGGCCGTTCAAAGACGCTCCGTGCGGCCCTGTTCCTTGCCGCCCGAAGACGGGAGCACGCGCGACTGGGAGGAGCGCTCGGCGCTCTTCGAGCGCATGGATCTGGACAGCGTACCGCCGCCGCGGCGCGTGGCCGAGCTCGACGGCCCCGCGAGCCCCGCCCTGGGCGACGTCGGAGAGCTGTTCAACGCCTATCGCGGGTACGTGGCCAAGATCGGGCGGCGCATCCTGGGCTCGAACAGCGAGGTCGATGACCTGATCCAGGACGTCTTCCTCGCGACCGTGCGCGACGTGCACAAGCTCGAGGATCCGGCGCGGCTGGCGTCGTGGCTCGGCACGGTGACCACGCGCATGGCGAAGCGCCGCCGGTTTCGCAACTCGCTGCGCCCCGGCGCTGGCCCCGAGGATCCGGAGCCGTTCCTGGAGCGCGTCAGCGAAGATGGCCCAAGCCCGGAGTCGACCGCGGATCTGGCCGGCAACATCGAGCGCGTCATGAGCTTGCCCGACGAACTGAGGACGCCCTGGCTGCTCAAGCACGTGGAGGGCCGCACGCTGGAGGATGTGGCGCAGCAATGCGACTGCTCGCTGTCCACGGTACAGCGGCGGCTGCAGGCCGCCAACGGGCGCCTGCAAAAGGCTTCTGTCCCTCCGGAACGCTAGAGCGATCGGACGGTTTTGCCCCAAGCCGGGCCGGCCCGGCGGCGTTCGCTTGATTTTCACGGGTGGACGCGACA
>JAICTU010000297.1 GCA_025936205.1 Polyangiaceae bacterium
CCGCCGGCGACCAGACGCGCGCCGCGCTCAGCACCCGCACCGCCTCGATCTTGCGCGCGCTCGCGCCGGTCGCTCCCAGGGCGTTGCGGATCGCGTCTGCGGGTACCAGCCGCGTGGAGCCGGCAGGGGGCGCGGCGCCCAGGTCGACCAGGCAAGCCTGCTCGGGGCACTCCGGCATCACGTCCTTCAAGAACACGCGCGCGCCGGTGATGCGCACGGCGGTCTCTTCCGCCCGCGCCGGGGCTGACTCCGTCTGCGCCGGCAGCTCTTCCGCCCGCGTCGAGCTCGCGAGCAGCAGGGCTACAAAGGTGGCGCGCGCTGCCAGCCAGCGGGTGGTGCCCGCGGCGGCAGCGACTCGAGAGGACGGAGCCGGCAACGTCAGACCTACTTCATTTGCGTGGCCGACCGCAGCATCTCATCTGCCGTCGTCACCACCTTGGTGTTCACTTCGTAGGCGCGCTGCGCCGAGATCATGCCGATCATCTCTTCGACGACGTCGACGTTGGCGCGCTCCAGCGCGCCTTGCATCAAGGTGCCGCGGCCGTCCGTGCCGGGAGCCCCCACCTGAGCCTCACCGCTGGCCGCGCTCTGCCGGAACAGGTTCTTGCCCGCTGCGTTCAACCCAGCTGGGTTGACGAAGTTGGCGAGGGTGATTTGGCCGATATCGGCGGGCGCCGCCTGGCCGTCGATCAGCGCGCTCACCGTGCCGTCCGCACCGATGGTCACGCTGGTGGCGTCCTGCGGCACGCTGATCGGCGGGTCGATCTGGTAGCCCTCCGGCGTCACCAGCTGGCCCTGAGCGTCCTTCTGCAGCGCGCCGGCCCGCGTGTAGGCCTGGGTGCCGTCGGGTTGTTGCACCACGAAAAAGCCGTCGCCCTCGATCGCCACGTCGAGGGGGTTGTTCGTCATCAGGATGCTGCCCTGTGCGAACGAGCGCGAGGTGCCCGACACCCGTACGCCGCTGCCCAGCTGGATGCCGGTCGGCGAGCGCGTCGACTCGCTGGTGCGAGTACCGGGGCCGCGCACCGTCTGGTACAGCAGATCCTGAAACTCGATGCGCTGGCGTTTGAAGCCCGTGGTGTTGGCGTTGGCGATGTTGTTCGCCACGCCATCGAGCTGGGTCTCTTGGGCGGCCATGCCCGTGGCGGCGATGTGCAGGGATCTAAACACGTTGCGAGCAGCTCCTCGACAGGGCGCGTTGCAACCCCGATACCAGCCTTCGGGAAGCGCGCAATTGCCGCTACAGTTTGGCGATCTCCATCCGTTATTTGCGTCGAGCGGGCGGCGCTACCGTCAATTCACTCGCCGGAAGCGTCAAGATTCTCGCGCTCGCCCGTCGCGCTGCCGCCGGCGCCCGCGTCGGTGACGATCGCAGATCCGCCGACCCCGCCGCTGCCGCTGACAGCGCCGCTGCCGCCCGCGCCTGGGATCTCCTGCTGCGACGAGCCAGCTTGTCCGGCCCCGCCTTCGGGCACGCCGGCATCGCCGCTGTCGTGGACCACCAGCCAACAGGCGTCGCGATGGCAGACGTAGCCGTCGCCGCAGTCCGAGTCTCGCAAGCAGTTGGCGGCGCAGCCCGCGAGCGCCAGGGCGCCGCACACACCAGCCCAGCTGCTGACCGACAATGGCCTGACGCCAGAGCGAGCGCCCACTGCCCTCACAGCTTCCCCCGCAGCCCGATGCCCAGCAGACCCCAGACCACGACCCCGTTGTCGGGCCGATCGTTGCCGAGCGGTAGCGCGCTGACGCTGCTGAACAGCGCCAGCCCCGCGCGTTCGCCGAGCGGGATCACGTAGTTGGCACCCACGGTGCCGCCGAACAGCGTGCGCGGTGCGAGCACGGCCACGCCACCGAAGAACAGGCTCAGGCGCGGGGTGAACCAGCGCACGTAACCGAGCTCGACGCCGAGCGCCAGGCTGCGCTCCAGCTCGATGAACGTGCGCACGCCGTACGCCTCGGGCCCATTTTCTGGGTTGCCGATGTCCGCACCGACGATCAGCCGCGTACGCGCGCGCTGCCAGCCGATGCCGTTACCGCTATCCGCACCCTCCAGGCCGGTCGCGACGCCCAGCTGCACCTCGGAGAAGTAGCCCCCAGCCCTGGCCGTGCCAGGCAAGCAAAGCACCACGAGCGCAACCAGCCACGCCCATCGGGATCCGAGCTTCACGAGCCCCGAATACGGCAAGGGGTGAGCATCACGTCACCCCTCGAAGCACGAAGCGAGCCAGGGAAGCTGGCTCGCTGGGTACGCGAATTACGCCGCTCGGGGCGCGATCCGCTTGCGCTTCATCATCTCGACCAGCGTCGTCCGGTTCAGCTTGAGCAGGTGGGCGGCGCGGTTCTTGTTCCAGCCGGTGCGGTCGAGCGCCTGCCGGATCAGGTCGTTCTCGTAGGACTCGACCGCGGCGCGCAGGTCGATCCCGGCGTCGGGTAGCTTGGGTGCGTTGCGCCCCGGCGTGCCCAGTCCGCGCACGCGCACCGGAAGGTCCCCCGGCTCGATGCGATCACCGCCGCACAGCAGCACGGCGCGCTCGATGGTATTCTCGAGCTCGCGCACGTTGCCCGGCCAGGCGTAGTCGGTGAGCAGCTGCATCGCGGCGCGCGAGATCTGCGCGATGTTGCGGCCCGTCTTTTCGCGGGCCGTGGTCAGGAAGTGCTCCACCAGCTCGGGGATGTCGCTGGAGCGGCGCTTGAGCTCCGGCACGTGCAGCATGATCACGTTCAGGCGATAGTACAGATCCTGCCGGAACTTGCCCTCGGAGACCGCCCTCTCCAGGTCGATGTTGGTGGCCGCCACCACGCGCACATCGGCCTTGAACACGCGAGTGTCGCCGACCGGCGAGTACTCGCGCGACTGCAGCACGCGCAGCAGCTTGACCTGCAGCGCCAGCGACAGCTCACCGATCTCGTCCAGGAACAGCGTGCCCTTCTCGGCCACGCCGATCCGGCCCACCTTCGCCGCGTGAGCGCCGGTGAAGGCGCCGCGCGCGTGCCCGAACAGCTCGCTCTCCAGCAGCGCCTCGGGGATCGCGCCGCAGTTGACCGCCACGAAGGGGCCGTCGCGACGGGGGCTCTGCGAGTGCACGCCGCGCGCCACCAGCTCCTTGCCGGTGCCGCTCTCGCCGGTGATCAGCACGGTACAGTCGGTGTCAGCGACGCGGTCGACGACGGCGAACACATCCAGCAAGGCAGCGGAAGACCCGACCACGCCGCGCATGCTCGCAGGGCGTTCACGCGGCTGCGAGGAGGGCGGCGGCGCCAGCGAAGCCGGAGGCAGAGATGCCGGCACGAGCGAAGGCGGAGGTGCGAACGAGGGCCGGCTGTCATACACCGGCTCGCCGTGCGACACCGGAGCAACACTCTCGGGCCCGGGCTCTTCGAGGCCCGGCGCGCCCGGTGTCTCCGACGTGAGCTTGAGCTCCGCGGCGAAGTACGCGGGCGGGACGGACGGGCGGGGTGCGGGCGGAATCGAGCTGGGGATGTGGTACACCGTGCAATCCTTGCCTTCTGGGCGTCGCTGGATCGGGGCCTTGCGACGCAATCGGGGAGTCTACGAAGGCAATGCAGTGCAAGTCACAGACCAGCCACGAACGCTGGGCACGCGCAGGTGTCATCGCAACGACGATTTTGGTGTCGTCCGGTTGGCAATCGAGGTGTTACGGACTTGGCGTTTTTCCGTGTTGTTCCACGGTGATACGCAGGGGGCGCGGGTCGCTTTCCACCTCTGGCGAGGGGTGCGACGAGCTGGTCCAAACAGAGCTTTTTTGTCTGCAAATTCAACCACTTGACCGATATGGTACATACCACTTCGGTCCGGGTCGAATTCGCTCCAGGGGGTGTCCTTGCACCCGCCTGCATCGGCAACTCACTGACAACACGAGCCGCAGCGCCTGTGCGTTGGCGCTCAGCGCCGCCGGCAGGGCTATCCCGGTGAACGGACCGCACGGGTGAGGCTCGAACGAATTTCTTTCTCCGGCTCGCGATCGCGAGCCGGTCGGAGACAGGGCCCGCTGGCACGCCACATGCTGAAGCGGTCGAGGTGTCCAAGCTGTTCTCCAGTGTAGCCCCGCTCAGCTACGCGCTCGACTTTCATCTCGAGCGCCACAACCTGCTGGCGGCGAACCTCGCGAACGTGGATACACCGCGCTACAAGCCGCTCGATCTCGCGCGCGTCGGCAACGACGGCAACGGCAGCTTCGAGCAGGCGATGCAAGTGGCGATGTCTCGCACGAACGAGAACCACATGCAGATCGCGGGAGCGGACCCCATGGTCGGGCGCGTCTTTCAGGATCTCAGCGCCGGTGGGGGCGCGGACGGCAACTTCGTCTCGCTCGACCGCGAGTCGGGCAAGCTGGCGACGAACCGCCTGCGTTACGACATGGTGAGCGTACTCGTCAAAAGTCAGCTCGACGCGCTGATGAAGGCGGCGAGCGACGGCAAGGGTTGAGAGCTTCGGATCCCTCGAGGAGTAAACGATGTTAGGAGTCTTCAGCGCCATCGATATCTCGGCATCCGGTCTCAGCGCGGAACGCACCCGCATGAACACCATTGCCTCCAACCTGGCCAACGCGCAGACCACGCGCACGGCCGCAGGCGGCGCCTACAAGCGCGTGGATCCGGTGTTCGAGGCGATCGCACTCGACAAGATGCACGCGCTCACGCCCTCCGAGCGCAGCGTGTCGCAGGTGAAGGTCACCCAGATCGTGCAGGACCAGCGCCCGGGGCACATGGTGTATTCCCCGGGCCACCCCGACGCCAACAAGGACGGCTACCTCGAGTATCCGAACGTCAACGTCGTGGAGGAGATGGTCAACATGATCAGCGCCTCGCGCGCGTATGAGGCCGGCATCTCCTCGGTCGAAGCCACACAGAAGATGGCCAGCTCCGCGCTCGATCTGGGTCGCGTGTAATGGCGATCGGTCCGGTCGAGGGCAGCCCGATCCCGCTGCTCCAGCCGCATGAGGCCTTCGCGTCGGAGGTCGCCCCCATGGGCGAGCCTCAGAAGGACGCGCTCACCGCGGCGGGCGAAGGGTTTCTGGACCTCGTCGTTCGGGCCAACGAACGCACACAGACAGCGCAGCACATGTCGCAGGCGCTGGCCTCAGGTCAGAGCGACGACATCCACGGCACCATGATCGCCGTCAGCGAGGCGGCCATCCAGACGCGCTTGATGGTCAACGTGAAAGACAAAGTCATGGACGCCTTCTACGAAATCTGGCGCATGAATGTCTGAGTCGGGGTCTGAGTTGGGGACTGAGGGAGCAGCTTGGCGGACGCGGTAAGCATCCAGGACCAAATCAAAAAGTTCTGGGCGGGGCTCTCCCGTTCCAAGCGCATTGCGCTGATCAGCGTCACGCTGACGGTCCTGCTCGGGGTGGTCGCCGTCGGGCTGATCGGCTCCCAGGTCCGCTACGCTCCGCTCTACACCGGGCTCGACACCGAAGACTCGGCGGCGATCGCCGCCAAGCTGAAGGAGCTCAAGATCCAACACCGGGTGACCGCCAGCGGCATCGAGGTGCCGGAGGAGCAGGTCCCCGAGCTGCGGCTCCAGCTCGCCTCCAGCGGGCTGCCGCGCGGCGGCGGCGTGGGCTTCGAGATCTTCGACAGCGCGCGCTTCGGCGCCACCGAGTTCGAGCAGCAGGTGAACCTGCGGCGCGCGCTGGAGGGTGAGCTGGCACGCTCGATCAACACCATCGAGGGCGTGCAGTCGGCGCGCGTGCACCTGGTGCTGCCCGAGCGCCGGCTGTTCGCCGCCCGCTCCGAGGGGGCATCGGCCTCGGTGGTGGTGAAGCTGCGGCCCGGGCAAGAGTTCGGGCGGCGCGAGGTGGCCGGCATCGTACACCTGGTGAGCTCGGCAGTGCCGGGGCTCACCAAGGAGCGCGTGAGCGTGGTCAACACCGACGGCGTCACCCTGCACCGCCCCAGCTCGGGTGAGGACTCCAGCAACGGGCTGGAGGAGAGCCAGAACCAGGCGTCGCGCGAAATCGCCACCAACATGGAAAACCACGTGCGCACGCTGCTGGAGCGCGTGACGGGACCGGGTGGCGTGGATGTGCGCATCAACGTCGATCTCGACCAGGCGGCACGGGAGCGCACAGAGGAGCACTACGAACCGACCAAGACCGCGCTGCGCAGCGAGAACAAGACCGAAGAGGCCACCACGCAGGAGGGCGCGAGCGTCGCCGGCGTGCCGGGCGCGCAGACCAATCTGCCGGACGTCGATCCGAGCTCTCCGTCTCGCGGCGATGACCTGAAGGGCAACATCTTCCGGCGCTCGCGCACGCGCAACTGGGAGGTCGACCGCATCACGGAAAAGACGGTCACGCCGCGCGGTGACGTCGCGCGCGTGAGCGCGGCGGTGCTGATCGACGGCAACTACGAGACGAAGGACGGCGTGCAGGTGTATCACCCGCGCGACCCCGAGGAGCTCAAGCGCCTGGAAGAGGTGGTCAAGAACGCGATCGGCTTCGACGCCGCGCGCGGCGACAGCATCCGCGTCGAGGGCGCGAAGTTCTCGCACCTGGACCTGCCCGACACGGAGCCCAAGGGCTTCCGCATCGAAAAGCACCTGCCCTACGTGCTCGCCGGCCTGGGCTTGCTGACGCTGGGCGCGATGATGTTCATCTTCCTGCGCGCCATCAAGGGCCCCGCCCCGCTCGTGCCGCAGCCAGCCCTGGCCGGCGCGGAAGCGGCGCCCGAGCTGGGGGGTGTCGCCACGGCCAGCGTGCTCGGAGGCAGCACGCAGGAGCCGGCGCTCGAGTCCGCGCCCGATCCCGCGCAGCTGGAAGAGAAACGCGCGCTGGCCATCGAGTTTGCCAGCAAGGATCCGGCGGGAGCCGCGCTGATCCTGTCGCAGTGGCTCGCCTCCCCCGGGGATGCGAAGCCTCTGGCCGCAGGCGAGGGAGCGTGAGGCGCTGATGGCCGCCGAGCTCACCGGACCGGAGAAGGCCGTGCTGTTCCTGCTGTCGCTGGACGAGAAGGCGGCGGGGCCGATCGTCAGCGAGCTGCAGCCCGAGCACGTGCGCCGCCTGCGCGAGACGGCCTCGCACATGCGCAGCGTGCCGGCCAACGCACTGCACGCCGTCTACTCGGAGTTCTTGAGCAAATCGGGCGAGGCGGTGGCCGTGCCGCGCGACGGCGTGGGCTTCATCCGCAAGCTCTCGGCGCGCGCGCTCGGCGAGTCGCAGACCCAGCAGATCTTCGAGGACAAGCCCAAGACCCCGTTCGATCGTGTCGCCGCGGCCGAAGACGACGTGCTGGCGGGTCTGCTGGTCAACGAGGATCCGCAGCTCACCGCAGCACTGCTCTCGCAACTGCCCCCGGAGAAGTCCGCGGCCGTGCTGGCGCTGCTGCCGGAGCAGACGCGGCCCCTGGTGCTCACCCGGCTGGGCGCGATGCGCGAGATGCCCGGGCATCTGCTGGACGAGGTGGCGACGGCCCTCGCGGCCGAACTGCCCGAGCCGGGCGCGGGCGGCGCAGTGGCGGTCGATGGTGTGACCCGCTCGGCGGCGGTGGTGCGCGCGCTGAGCAAGGAGGTCGGCGAGCTCCTGCTCTCCGACGTCGAGGCCGAGAACGAGCTCCTGGCGGCGGAGATCCGCCAGGCCATGTACTCGTTCGAGGACCTGAAGCTGATCGATGCGAAATCGATGCGCGAGCTGCTCAAGGCGGTGCCCGGCGATCGCTTGACGCTGGCGATCAAGACGGCCAGCCCCGAGCTGTCGAATCACATCTTCTCCGGCATGTCGAAGCGCGCCGCCGAGCGCGTGCGCGAAGACCTCGAGCTGCTCGGCGCGGTGCGCCTGGCCGACGTGGAAGCCGCGCAGCAAGAGATCGTGGAAATTGCACTGCGGCTCGCCGCCGAGGGCACCGTGTCCCTGGGCGGGGGCGGAGCGGATGAGTTTGTCTAGCGATCGCGGCCGTCCGAAGAGCTTGCGTTTCGTCGACGTGAGCGTCGAGGGGCGCCCGCCGGGCTGGCTCACCTTGCGCCACGATGAGCCGCGGCCGATCGGTGCCGCGGAGCGCGTCGATCGACTGGTGCCGCCGGAAGTGCCGAGCCACGAGCGGCCGCCGCTCTCGCCGCTGCTGGAGAGCGTGCGTCCGCCGCCGCCGCGGCCCTCGCAGTTTCCCGGCAGGCCGACGCCGTATCCCGGAGCGCCGCTCTCGGGCTACCACCCGAGCAGCCATCGCGCGGGCTCCCCGAGCCAGTACCCCGCCGCGCATTTCGGCAGCCAGTTCCCGAGCACGCCGCCGGGGGCTTCCTCGCAATTCCCGCCCGCGATCGATTCCGTCGAAGGGCTCGCGCACGCGGAAGTCCGCTCGGACACCATGGTCGAAGATCTGGTGCCGCGCGCCGAGGAAGAGGCGGTGGCCGCGATCGCGACCGCGATCGATCGGTTTCAGCGCGAGCGCCAGCAGGCGCTGGCCTCGGTCGAAGGTGAGCTGATCGAGCTGGTGCGCGCGATCAGCCGGCGCGTGCTGCTGGCTGAAGTCTCGCACCATCCCCTGCTGATCGAGCGCCTGGTGCATGCCGGCCTGGAGGCGCTGGCGGGCGGAGACAAGCTGACGGTGCGGCTCGGGCCCTTCTTCTCCGAGGCGCTGCCGGCGATCCGCGAGAGCCTGGAGCACCGGGGGGTGAAGTCGCTGGTGGTGATCGATCCGAGCGTGGGCCCGCAGGGCTGCCAGCTGAGCACCGAGCTCGGCCGCGTCGACGAGTCCGTCACGACGCGCCTCGAGGTGTTGCTGGCGAACCTCGGCCTCGGGAGCTGAGCGCGGTGGATCGCCTGTCTTCCCTGATCGAGCGCTGCTCTCGAACCCAGGCACACGAGCCGATCGGCGTCGTGCAGGACGTGGTCGGCATGGTGGTCGAGGTCGGCGGCCTGCGCGCCGCGGTCGGTCAGACGCTGGAAGTGCAAACGGAGCACGGCGAGCGGCTGGAGCTGGAGGTGGTGGGCTTCCGCTCCGATCGGCTGCTGGCGAGCCCGCTCGGCAATCTTTCCGGCTTGCACTCGGGGGCGCTCGCGCGCCTCTCTGATCGCGGCGCCAGCATCGGCGTTGGCGGCGAGCTGCTCGGCAGAGTGTTCGATGCCTTCGGCAATCCGCTGGACGGCGGAGCTCGCCCGGATTTCGGTCAGCGCTATCCGATCCATCGCCCGCCACCGCCCTCCTTCGGGCGCAAACCCGTCGCCGACGTGTTCTCGACCGGCGTGCGCGCCGTCGACAGCATGCTCACGTTGGGCATCGGTCAGCGCCTCGGCATCTTCGCCGGCGCGGGCGTGGGCAAGAGCTCGCTGCTCGGCATGATCTGTCGCTCCTCGCAAGCCGACGTGAACGTGGTCGGGCTGGTCGGTGAGCGCGGGCGCGAGGTGAGCGACTTCGTGCGCCACAGCCTGGGCGCCGAAGGCCTGGCCCGCTCGGTGGTGCTGGCCGCCACCAGCGACCAGCCGCCGCTGGTGCGCGCGCGCGGCGCGGAGACGGCCACGGCGGTCGCCGAGTACTTCCGCGATCAGGGCAAGAGCGTGCTCTTGGTCATGGACTCGGTCACGCGCTACGCGATGGCGCTGCGCGAGACGGCGCTGGCCGCGGGCGAGCCCCCGGCGACCAAGGGCTATCCGCCCTCGGTCTTTGCCGCCCTGCCCCGGCTGATGGAGCGTGCCGGCACCAGCACGGGTGAGGGGGTGATCACCGCGCTGTACACGGTGTTCGTCGAAGGTGACGATCTGAGCGATCCGATCGCCGACGCCGCGCGCGGCATTCTGGACGGCCACATCGTGCTCTCGCGCTCGCTGGCCGAGAAGGGCCACTTCCCGGCCATCGACGTGCTGCAGAGCATCTCGCGTCTGATGCCCGAGGTGACCGACGCCACCCACCACTCGACGGCGGGGCTGCTGCGCGAGGCGCTGGGCACGTACCGCGACACCTCGGATCTGATCCAGGTGGGCGCGTATGTGCCCGGCAGCGACCCGCGAGTCGACAATGCCTTGACGCTGGTGCCAAAAATCAACGCCTTCCTGCGCCAGCCGATGAACGAGCGCACGCCGTACGGGCAATCCAAGGCCCGCATGCAGGCACTGCTCTCGAACTTGCCGCGCGTGGGTGAGGGTCGCTGATGAGCGCGCGCGAGGCCCGCATCGAGCGCATCGCCCAATTGCGCGACCAGCGGCTGAAGCTGGCCGTGCGCGCCCTGGAAGAGATGCGCGCGCTGGAGCGCCGGATGCAAACGGAGTTTAACTCGGCGCAGTCCCAGCGCGAGCGCGCGGAGCGCGAGCGGCGCGAGCTGAGTGTGACCGGAGCCGACATCCTCCGCTTCATGGAGGCCGAGGAGTGGCTGCGCTCTTGCGCCATCGAAGAAGAGATGTCTGCCCTGCGCCTGCGCCAGGCTCGCGTTCAAATGGACAAAGGCCAGCAACGAGTGAAGAAAGCGGCACTGGAGCTGCGCCAGCTGGAGCTGTTGCAGGAGCGGCTGAAGCAGGCGCGGCTGGCCAAGGAACGTCGCCGGGAGCGAGCCGTCGAGGACGAGATCGGACAGCGCGTGGCACAGAGCGATCGCGCGCGGAAAGGCCAGCCGTGAGCTTCCCCTCCCCCATCGGCAGAACGGCGCTGGGCGCCGACCCGGGCGAAGCGGCGCGCGAGGCGGCCGAGCACGAACGCGAGGATCGCGAGCGCAGCGCCGCCTGGGCGAGCGTGATCACGCAAGTGCTGGTCGAGGCTCGTCCGAAGCTCACATTGCCCTCGGCGCCGGAGGCCGAGAGCAACACGGCAGGAGCTCCTGCAGCGCGTGACGAGGGCGTCAAAAACCCGACGCCCAGCGGAGTGGAGTCCTGCAACAGCGAGGTTGTCGAGGAATCGAAAACCCAGGGGCCCGAGCTACCCAACCGTCTGGTGGCGGAGCTGTCGGACAGCACCCTGGGGCGGATGGAGCTGTCTGTCGCTCGTAGCGCCAACGGTTTGCGCATCGTCATCAACGTGGCGGATGCACGTGTCAAGGCGCTGATTCAGGCGGAGCAGGCGCTGCTCGTAAAAAGCCTGCAAGGAAGCGGGCTTCGCGTCGATTCCCTGCACATTGCCGATCAACTGGAGCCTGGCACCGGTCTTGCTCCAGAGGATGCAACCCAGGAAAGGGTTCTGGCGCGAAGCAGAAGCCTCAATCTGCGGACGCTGAACGCCAGGGGGCGAGGCTACGGAGCCAAGCCCGAAGAGGAGCCGGAGGACGACACCGATCGGGTGGACTTCACGGCCTGAGCCCGCAACTCGAGTAGCGCATGGTAGATCCCATCAACAGTGCCAGCAAAAGCATCGCCAACGGCGCGTTGACCAAGGCCCTGGGAGGTAACAACCTCGGCCAAGATGCCTTTCTCAAGCTCCTCGTGGCGCAGCTCAAGAACCAGGATCCGCTGAACCCTCAGCAGAACTACGAGTTCGTGGCTCAGC
>JAICTU010000541.1 GCA_025936205.1 Polyangiaceae bacterium
CCCTCGAGCCGCGGTTGTTCTCGTTCAACAGTCCTCACGGCGCATGTCCCGCCTGCGGTGGGCTCGGTGTGGTGTCGCGGGTGGATCCGGATCGCATCGTCCCGGATCCGAAAAAAACGTTGCGGGAGGGCGCAGTGGTGGCCTTCGGCCGGCGCGGCTCCACGCGCATGGCCAGCGAGGTGCACGCCGGCGTGAGCGAGCTCGGTGTCGACCCCGATCTGGCCTGGGAGCGCCTGCCCGAGGAACAGCGGCAGCTCATTCTCCAAGGCGGCAGCGTCAAGCGCGGCCGGAAGAAGGAACATGAGTATGTCGGCATCGTGGCACGACTCGAGCGCCAGCTCGATCGCGACGCTCCGGACGAGCCTGATGACGACCTGGAAGACGGCGAGTATCCAGAATCGGGCGAGGAAGACATCGGCCGCTTCGTCGTCACCCGCACCTGCGACAGCTGCAACGGCCAGCGCCTTCGGCCCGAAGCGCTGGCGGTAAAGGTGTTTGGCGCCACCATCGGCGACATGTGCGCGCTGCCACTGGGGGAGCTCGAGCAGCGGCTAGAGTCCCTACAGGCTTCCAGCACCCTGAGCGAAACCGATCAGGTGGTCGCACAGCCGCTGATCCGCGCTATCGTGAGCCGCCTCGGATTCTTGAGTGACGTCGGCCTCGACTACTTGACTCTCGATCGGCCGGCGCAAACCCTCTCCGGAGGCGAAGGCCAGCGCATCCGTCTGGCCACGCAGATCGGCGCCGCGCTGGTCGGCGTCTTGTACGTGCTCGACGAGCCGAGCGTCGGATTGCACGCGCGAGACAACCAGCGCTTGCTGCAGGCGCTGCGCAGCCTGGTCGACAAGGGCAACAGCGTGCTCGTGGTGGAGCACGATCGCGACGCGATCCTGGCCGCGGACTATCTGGTCGATATGGGGCCCGCCGCGGGCAAGCTCGGCGGACGGGTCGTGGCTCGTGGCACCCCCGCGGAGGTCATGCAGGATCCCGCTTCCGTGACAGGGCCCTATCTCACGGGAGCGCGCAGCCTACCGATGGCACGCCCCCACAAGGGCTCGAAGCGCGACGTGCTCACCATCCGCGGCGCCCGGGCGCACAACCTGCGCAATGTCACCGTCGACATCCCGCTCGGCTTGATCACGGCCGTGACGGGCGTGAGCGGTGCGGGCAAGAGCGGTTTGATCGTCGATACCCTGCTGGCCACCGCGCGCTCACGCCTGTACGGAGCTTCGGGCTGGGTCGGCCCTTGCGATGGCATCGATGGTTTGGAGCAGATCGACAAGGTCGTCAGCATCGACCAGGCACCCATCGGGCGCACGCCGCGCTCCAATCCCGCGACCTACACGGGCGTGTTCACGCAGCTCCGCGAGCTGTTCGCGACGCTGCCGGACGCGCGAGCCCGAGGCTACAAGCCAGGCCGCTTCTCCTTCAACGTGAAGGGCGGGCGCTGCGAAGCCTGCCAGGGAGACGGCGTCCTGCGCGTGGAAATGCACTTCCTGCCGGACGTATATGTCCGGTGCAATACCTGTGGCGGCAAGCGCTACAACCGGGAGACGCTCGAGATCCGCTATCGCGGTCTCTCGATCGCGGATGCACTCGACCTGACCGTGGATGACGCGGCCCAGCTCTTCGACGCGATCCCGCGCATCCGGCAGCGGCTCGATGCACTGCGCACGATCGGCCTGGGCTACCTGCAACTCGGTCAGTCCGCGACCACGCTGTCGGGTGGCGAGGCTCAGCGCGTGAAGCTGGCGGCGGAGCTGTCGCGCAAGAGCACGGGACGCACGCTGTACGTCATGGATGAGCCCACCACGGGCTTGCACTTCTCCGACATCGAGATGCTGCTCACCTCGCTCTTCGGCCTGCGGGATGCCGGCAACTCGGTTGTGCTGATCGAGCACAATCTCGAAGTGGTCGCCCGTGCCGACTGGGTGATCGATATGGGGCCACTCGGCGGTTCGGGAGGTGGCGAGGTCGTCGCGGTCGGAACGCCGGAGGAGATTGCGCGCTCCGAAAACAGCCAGACAGGCCCCTACCTGCGGCCACTCCTCGAAGAATCCACGCGGAATGTCTCCCGCGCGGAAGTTCCCCGGGCCGCGCCGCGCGCGACCGCAGCAGCGCCTGCGTCGGCGGCCTCGCCCCGAAAGGCGAGCACCGCGACGCGCTCGCGCCGCGGCTGACGAGCTCCACGTCGCGGACTGCGCCGCCCGAGCCGGGCGGCTCGAGCGGCGTCCCAGCCGCACTTCAACCCGGGCTGACTTCAGCCCCGTTTAGCCAAAGTCGCGCTCGACGCGCTCTTGGTCTTCCTTGCAGCGGATGCAAAGGGTCGTCTCCGGACGAGCTTCGAGCCGCTTGTTCGAGATCGGCTCGCCACACTCCTCACACGTTCCGAACGTGCCATTCCCGATCCGCTCGAGCGCCTTTTGGATCTTGGTCAGGAAGACCTTCTCCCGGCCTCTCAACCGAAAGGTGAACGCCTGCAGGTACTCGCTGGAGGCCAGATCCATCTCGTCCGGAAAGTCGTCAGAGTCCAGCGCCATGTCCTGGCGCAGCGTCTGCTCCGCCCGGCGAATGATCTCCTCCCGCTTTGCTTCGAGAGCTTCTTTGAACTTTTCTAACTCGACTTTGTCCATGTACCTAAAGGTCCATCTAAGGTCGCCCTTACGGCCGCAGCGTCCATCGTCGTAGCACGCGCGTTGTCGTTGGACCCCCACGGCCCGTCGCTCAGCATAGGAACGGTGGGCCTGTTCGTCAATCGAATCGCCGGCGAGAGTCGGCGCAGGACCATGAAATCTCTCCACTGAATCGACCGAGCCACAGGTGGGATAATGGGCACCTCGGCCGGGTCTGTAGGCTTTCCCCTCAGTAGCCCGATTTGTACGCGCGGACGGCATTGACGATTGCATCGGCCAGCTTCTGCCGATAGCGGACCGTGCCGAGCCGCCTGCCCTCGAGCTCGGTGGAGACGAACGAGGTCTCGAACAACACCGCTGGCATGCGCGCGCCCGCCAGCACGTAAAAGCCCGCCCCGCGCACCCCTCCATCGATCGAATCCGGGTAGCCGGGCGCCAGGGACGCGCCGGTCGCCCGCTGCAATAGCTTCGCGAAATGGTTGGAGCGCTCGGCGGCGAGCCGGTCATCGAACTGTTCGAGGAAACGCCGAAAGTCTTCGGACGAGGCCGACGCCGCATTCTCGCGCTCCAGCAGCGTCGTCGCGTGACGGTCGTGCGAGCCGTCCAGGATGAAGCTGATGAATCCACGCCCTGACCTCGAACCATCAGCATTGCAGTGGATGGAGACGAACAGGTCCGCGCCAAACGCGTTTGCTTTTGCCACACGCTCCTCGAGCGCCACGCGCTCGTCGGTGTCGCGCGTCAGCAGCGTAGAGATGCCGAGCTCATGTGCCAGCAAGGGGGCCGCTCGGTGCGCGATGTCGAGCACGATGTCTTTCTCCTGGATCCCGCCCGGACCGGTCGCCCCTGTCTCGTAGCCGCCGTGCCCCGGATCGAGGGCGATGCGCTTCACGCTGCGCTGCGCGCCGATCGAGGTCGACGGTGCCGTCCGCGCGACGTCGATCACCAACCGAAACGGCTGCGGCAGAAAGAAGACATTCTGCTGCGCCGCATCGGACAGCTCGAGCACCACCCTCAGCCGTGTTGCCTCGGGAATCAGCCGCAGGCGCTGCACCAGGCCCTTCATCTCGAAGCTGCGTTGGCCGCCATACCCAGCTCCCGGCAGGTCGACGTACAGGCGAGGCCCCGCCTCTGTCGCCCCTTCTGCACTGCCGCGCCCGAACCCCACGGGCTCCGAGACACGCAGCACGATGCGAGCTGCATCGCGAGACGCGTAGCGTTCGACGTCCGTGACGACGGGCGAGCTGGACGCCACCGGGGACGACGATGCCGGGGATTGGGCCCGCCCCGAGCGGGACCCCACCAGCAGGCCGAGCGAGCACAGAGCCGCCAGGGCCAACGTCTGGATGGGGCGCCGCCATGTCCGCCGGCCAAAGCGCCGAATGCATTCCCTACCGCGTGGCCTGACCAACGAATCTCCGCGCGCCTCGGGCACGCTCCGGGCGGGCTGCTGAAGTCCCGCCAGGGAGCAATGTTCCGCGGACGGGCGCGAGGAAGGACGCTCCCGATGGGGCTCGGTTGCACGGACAATCGGCACGATGTTAGGCTGGCATCAACTGCGGTTTATTGCAAAAATCGCCTGACTTTACCGCGGGGACACCCCCGCTACCCCGAGTTGCAGGGCTTGCCCTGCCTCCCACCGAACCCCTCGAGCAGCCCCGCGACGGACGACCCGAGTCGTGTGTCAAGGGCGGAACGGACTGGCCCGAATGGCCGAAGATGTCGCCTCCCGAGTAGCCGGTGCTGGAGCGTTGGCTCCGGAGTTGCGGGAGCGCGTCGAACGGGCCGCCGCACGGTTGGGTTCCATCCACGAACGCTGGTCACGGGCAGAGCCTGGGATTGACCCCGCGGAGGGCGGCGGCTCCAGCGCGGAAGCCGACGCGCTCCCGTTGGTTCGGGATGCCGTGAGCGTCACGCCGATCCTGGGCATCGACACGGACGAGTCCGATGAAGCGGGTCGTCCGCGTTTCAAAACACTGATGGGGGTCCCGCGCAGCAGCCCCGAGCTCGACGAATTGGCGGGGCTCGACGGGAGCTCCGGGACCCACGAAACGTTCCCAATCGAACACCGGCGTTCTCCCTCCATCAGGGCGAGTTCGGAGCGCGCGAGCCCGCGCGTGGACGAAGCCCCCAGCCTGGCAGGGACGTCCTTGCCGTGGGAGGCAGGCGCTCCGCCGAGTTCTCGCCCTCGCGTCGCGTCCCCCTGGCCTTCACTCGCGCAGAGTTCGCTCGACGTTTCCGCCGAAGTGGCGGCTCTTCGGACGGCCTCGCGCCGGCGGTGGATGGGGCTGGGCACCCTTGCTGCCGCGGCCGCTTTGTGCGCCATCGTGGCCCCGCGCCAGCGCACACAGGCGCTGCGTTGGATGGAGAGTGAGTACCGCGCGCAACTGCAGCCGAAGGCGGATGCCCTTTCGGACACCGCACGGGCCCTTCGTCCCGTCGCGAGCGCTGACACATCGCCCACTTCCACGAGCGAGCGAGCAACGGCCCAGCTCGAGCTGGCGGTCGCCGCGCCGCGAGCCGCAGCAGAGCCCGCCGCTGCTCCGTCCGGCGGGCGAGAGATGACACCAACCGTGGCTGAGGCTGGTCACGCGATCGCAGAAGATTCGAGCGCGGCAGCAGCAGGCGCGAAGCTTCCGAACGACGGCCTCCCCCGCGGCGTAGTCGCTTCCGACAGCGCTTCGCGCGAGCCCGTTCAGAACGCCCAGCTCTCGGCGAAGCCCGCGGTCAGGGGTGACGAGAGCAGTGCCAAGAAGAGCAAGTCGGGTGCTCGCGACGCGCGCTCGGCTGGCACGACCTCCAAGGCGCGGGCGCAGGTTGCCGCACCGCGCAAGCCTTCGCAACGTGGGAACAACCAGCAGACAGCGAGCGCGACGGACGTGGCTGTCCGTGCGACGAAAGCACGCGCTACGCGCCAAAACACGCCCCGCAAAGAGAGCGGAAGTGGCATTATTCGCGAGACACCCTTCTGAAGGTTCACTGACTTTCTCGTGCGGGAACACCCCGCTTCACATCGGTCGTCCGCGCCCTCGCGCGACGCGACCTTCAGGCGAGTGACATCGACGAAATTGGGTTTCTGCAGATGACGCACCTCACTTCTCGGGCTGTTATTTCACAAAGTCTCGCGGCCTCTGCCCGGCGAGCGTTGCTGGGTCTGGCGGTATCGCTTTCCGTAGTCACCACGGGATTGCTGGGCGCGGACACGGCGCACGCGCAGTCCGACGG
>JAICTU010000366.1 GCA_025936205.1 Polyangiaceae bacterium
ACCATGGGCTTCAGGTTGGTGTCGAAGGCGAGCATGAACGATTCCATGTCGGCGCGTTCGCGCAGCCCGCTCGGCGCGCACACGCCGTCCGGTGATCCTCGCTCCAGCATCGAGCCGAACTGGAAGCACGCCGGCAGGACCTGGTCTGCGAACGTGGCCGGGAACTCGGGTTGATCGACGGCATCGCCGATCGCCTGCAGTGCTTGCTGGCAGGCGGTTGCGCTCGGATCGAGGAAGCACACGTCCGGAATGGGGCTGGCGGACGAGCAGAGCGCGAGCGCCGAGCGCAGCGTCGGGTCAATGGTTCCGAGCACGTCCGGCGAGCCTGCGCGAAACTCAGCGACGCAGGACGCACGGGTCTGCGAGGCCGGAAATACCGCCTCCAGGCCACCGGGATTCTCGGGTCGCGCGACAAAGACCAGCGCCCCATGAAAGCGCTCGACGGTGTCGATCGCGCCGTCATGTAGGAAGCTGGCGCCGCGCACTTGCGGACCCTGATAGCTCGACTCGGAGGCGAAGAAGCCGCCCAGACGCGGACCGAGCAGGGATTCACCGAGCGTGGCCGGGGTCTGCGGCGCACCGAACATGCCGACCTTTTGATAGAGGTTGCGCAGGTGCGGAACCTTGAAGACCTGGCTCTCGTTCTCGAACGAGTATTCGCCGCTGGTACCGAAGAAGCCGGGTCGATAGACATCCAACTCGGCATTGCCGCGCGCATCGAGGGTGTGGCAGCCATTGCAGGTCTGCGTTCCGTCGCTGGCGCGCAGGCGGCACTCGGGGATTTCTGCGCTGGGGTCGCAACCCGTCAACAGGTTGTGAAAGCCGGCTTTGCCGCGCGACGCTTCGTCCTGCGCAGCGCGCACGTCGAAGTTGGCCACGGCAAAAGCCGAGGCGACGGCCTCCTGGAGCTCGCGCGGGGCCGCGAAGGGGGTGCCCGACGGGAGCGCAGCGAAGAGCAGCTCGAACAAAGAAGGCGAGGCGGGGCTACGGCGGAGCGCCGCTACGCGCACTGTCGTGCCCGTGAGACGAGACAATGCTTGCGCTGCCGGAACCGAGAACAGTCCCTTCGCGCCCAGCCTGAGGTCCGCCCCGAGCAACTCGTCCACACCAGCGCTCAGGGCAGCGACCAGCGCCGGGAGGGTGCTCGCCGAAGCGGCATCGAGCCCGCTCGGATCCGCTGCGCGAGCGAGGAAGGCCGTACGCAGGTCGGCGTTGGAGAGCAGCGCCTGCAGCAACTGGCCGAGCTCTCGAACCTCGGGGGTACCATGGAGGCCGGTGACCAGCGGATTGTTGGCGCAGGTGCAGCTGCGCGTCTCGTCGTCCAGATCGACGAGCGCGCCGTCGGTCGTGACGCACTGTCGCTGCTCGAACTGCGCATCGGTCATGCTGGCGCAACCGAAGTAGAGTGCGCGGGCACGCGCTCGAGCCACGTCGAGCGAGTTGTCGAGGGCCCGGATGGGATTGGGAGGCAAGGTCAGCTGCAGGGCGAAGTCCGTGAAGCTCTGGAAGACCGCCGGGTCGAGCGGCGCGTCGTTGCCGTTCAGGCCGGGGATCGCCCCATCGAACTCCCCGAACGAGTTGTTCTCGTCGAGCGAGCCGAAGTTTGGCTGCTCGCCGCTCTGAGCCTGAAAGTTGCGCGTGCGATCGCCTCGCCAGTGCTCGGCGCCATGATTGGCCATGCCGCGCAGAGTCTGCGTGTTCATCGGCCCTTTGTTGCTGCGAAAGTCCGGACTGAGCGGTCGATTGGCGGCTACTTCGCCCAGCGGATCTGCCGCGATGCCGGCAGCGGCCGCGATCTCCGTGGGCAGGGCAAAGGGCCCCGGATTGCGCACGGTCGCGCCGTCCGGGTTGCCGAGATCCCAGGTCAGCCCGTCGAAGTCGCCGAATATGTGACAGCTGGCGCAGGCGGAGTCGCCGTGCGACGAGGTCAGACGCGCATTGTAGAACACCTGCCGTCCCTTGCGGATCGACACCGGCTCCGGCGTATGCAGCGCAACCCGCGACGCGACCCGCTGCTGGTTGGTGTCGATCACCACCAGCTCGTTCGAGATGTGAGTCTTGACGTACAGCCGCCCGCGCGCAGCGTCCAACGCCAGCCCGACCGGGCCCGCTGGAGCCTCCACGCTGGAACCGAGCACAATATCCGAGAGCTCCTTTTTCCGGCGCGCGCTGCGATTGTCGAAGCCCGCCCTCAGGGCCCTGGCCTGGACGATGCCCACCTTGTCCGAGCCGAGCGCGGAAAAGTAGAACTGATCGCCATTCGCTGAAAACACCCCCGATGTGGGAAAGGCGAAGCTGTTCTCGTTCTCGCCTGGTTGGCGGGTGCAGCAGCGGCTGTAGTCGATGTGGCTGTTCAGATGCACCGGCTCCACGCGGCCGCGCCCGGGGTCGATGACGGTGACGCGACTCTCGTGCAGGTGCCCGATCACGGTGCTGCTCGAGCTCTCGCCCTCGCCTTCAAAGTGGGTCAGGTTCTGCGCTTCGGTGTTGGTGACGAACAAGCGCCCCGTCCCGGGCTGAACCGCCATGCTGAACAGCACTGTGCCCACGCCGGAGAACGCCTTGCCTACCTTCAGATCATCCACGCCGATCGCAAAGACGTCCTCGTCCGGCAGGCTCAGCTTCACGTCGCCGTTCCAGGCCATCGGCGGCGGTGTTTCGCTGGCGTGGGCTGCCGGAGTGCGCACACCCGCGGGATCGGCGTCGAGCCAGCAGCCCCGTGTACCGTCAGGGAAAGACGTGAAGTCCCTGCCGCAGTCGCGCACGCTGTCGAAGAACTTGACGATCACACTGGTCGTCGGTTGCGGCGTGCCGTCGCCGCTCGTGCACTGGCAGGTAGCATCGACCACGCCCGGCTGTTGCAGATGCACACCCTGCACGCGCTGTTGGCGGTCGGTCTGAACGCAGACTTGCTGCAGGAACAGATCCTGCGACTCCGGGCGCGGATCCGGAAGGCAGCGACCGCTGCCGCGTACCGCAGGCATGCCGCCCTCCATGCGCTGGACGCCACGAACGCCGCCCGCCAGCACGAGCTCTCCGTCACGTTCGATGAATCGACCCTGCGAGTCCTTCGCCAGCAGGGCCTGCAGGCGCTCGAGCCCACGTGTTCGCACCCGTTCGGCGACGACCACCGTGGTGCGATTCCCCGTCTTGAACCCCGCCGCGTAGACCACACCGTCGCCGACGGCGAGCGCTCGTGGCGTGTCCGTGAACAGGTTCACGACCTTGGGTGTCGCCGTCGGCGCCTCGGGATCGAACACCAGCACGTCTGCGAGGCCCGGGTTCTGTTTGCTCTGCGCGCTCAGCACCAGGTCCGCGCCGCTGCGCGCGCTCGCGATCGGATGGTGCTGCCCGCGATGGGCGCTGGTCACGAATACGCGCTGCTGGCCGTCGCGGTTCTTGGCCACGACGATGTCACGCGGCTCGTCGCCGGTGAACAGTGTTTCGCTCACCTCGCCGGTACATTGCGTGGGGTCGACGTGCACGATGCTCACGCTGTCGGAGAGGTGGTTCACCACCCACAGCTCCGCGTCGGTGCGTGATTCGCGCACCAGCGCGACCGCTACCGGCCGCATGCCGACCTTGATCGCACCGCAAGTTTGCACGCCACGCCCGGTGGGGCGCGCGAGATCCAGAAAATCGTCCGCGGTATTCGCTACAGCAACCAGGCCGCTGTTCGGCAGCACCGCGATCGGTCGCACGGGATCCGCTTCGAACAGCGTGTAGTCGCTCGCAGGTTGGGCCTGCACCGGCGGATTGTCGGGCTGGTAGTCTGGATCCAGCTGCAGATCGCGAGCAGCCGTGTCGGTGGCGGCGTTTTCCGGCTGCGTGGAGCCGCAGCCGATCGCCCACGCGCTGCTCCAGGCGAGCAACACGATTCCTAAATAACGACGCACTCCACCCACCGAGACGCTGCCACTGCGCGTCTCGCAGACACCCGAGTCACCGCTCATATGTTCGTACGCTCCCAACGTAGTAAGCCACAAACTTACGGATCGGCTCGCGAGTAGCTAAGTACGCGATCAGATCTATACGAGGTTAAGACGTGCGACGAAGCTCTGCGTCGCACGTCTGAAGGACACGTGAGAGCGATCGCGGTCAGAGGGAATGCTCGATGTGGATCAGCGCCGAGTGCGCCGCCCCATCGTGACCCAGCGCTGTCGCCTCGCGTGCAACTGGCTTCAAGACAACTGTGGCTTCAAGACAGCTGCGCAGCGTTGCAGATCCGCGAGGCGCTCGAGTGATCAGGGTGCGTCAACCCCGGTCGCTGCTTCGGGTCGTTCGGCCGCCTCGGGCGCTGCAAACAGCCCGAGCACGTAGCGTTTGCCTTCGCCCTCGAATTGCGCGTCCTCTTCCAGCGCCGCGATCTCGCGGCGCAGGTTGGCTTCCAGCGCGCGCAAGAACTCCTGAAGGCGTTCGGGCCGCGCGACGAAGCTGATCGTCTTGATCATCGCTTGCTCGCGCTCCTCGAACAGCAGCCGCTGCGCCACCGCGTGCGTCACGCCACCCAGGAAATGGTTCAGCGCGTCGATCCGGTGATGGAACTTGTCGGAGCTCAGCACCAGGTAGCGCGTGGCCGTGATCAGGTGATTTTTCTCGCGCGCCACCCGGCCTTCGCTGAGCAGCGTCTCCAGCGCTTGCTCGATCTCCTCGCTGGACCAGCCGGGCAAGCTCTCGTGCAGGCGTTTCAGGGTGGGCCGCGAGCGTGCGATCTCGCTCTCCACCTCGCGGACCAGGCCGATCTCGCTCTCCGCTTCGAAGAAATCGCTCTTCAGCTTGCGCGCCAGCGTGCGCATGTGCCGGGCGGTTTGCCCCAGGCGGTCCCCCACCGCGGCTTGCGACAGCCCCTCGCGGCGCAGGATCTCGAAGTAGCTGAGCCTCGCCAGCTCGGCGAGGGTGCGCATCGGCACGTGGAACCGCGCGGCCATCGACACTGCCGGCTTGAGCAGTGAATACACGAGCCGGAGCTGAGCGGTCCTGATCTGAGACACGACGCCGTCACATGGAACTCTACTTCCGCCCGTGCTATCAAGCCACGTAGAAGGCCAATGGCGGACCTGAGCGGCTGCAACCTCCGAACTTGGTGCGTGCTCGTGGGGCTGGGCTGGGGCAGCGCCGTTGCCTGTGCGGACAGCACGGACGTCACCTATCAGGTGAACGGGAATACGGCCGATCCCGCTGCTTCACCGGGCGATGGGCTGCTGACAGGCACTCCGATGCTCGACCGCCCGATGCCAGGCAGCCCGCCCGGCGATTCCACGCCGGGGGCAGTCTCCCCGCCCTCGCCGCAGGCGGGTGGGGCTGGCGCTCCGCCTCCGCTTCCCCAGGAAAATCCCCCGCCCGTGCAGGGGCCGCCGGCGGCCTCCGGTGGAGAGCCTCAGCCCAGCGCCACGGAAACGAACTTCTTCGGCGCCGGCTGTCGCAGCGACGCTGATTGCGGAGAGAACCGCCGCTGCGAGTTTCCGGTGGATTCCGAGGTAGATGCGGCCGCAAGTCCGGCGCCCGGAAGCGCTGGTAGCCCCGACGCGGGTGCGGATGCGGCCGTGCCGGAAACCCTCGTCCCGCGCGGCCACTGCGTCGCCCGCTGAGTCTCGCGCTGTTGCACGGCTCCAGTCGCACCGGGCAGCCCAGTGCGATGAGGCCGCCCTCCGCCGACAGGAACAATTGTGCCCATCTGAGCCACGAATCGGCACACTCTGACCCCACTGTCAGGGCGCAGCTGACGCGGGGCTCGCCAAACACACCTTGACGCGCTTAACGGAGCGATAGGAAGTATTGTTCCTATCGCCTGCAATCCAGGCCTGTGCAGGCTGCGGCGTAGCGGAGAGCGACCCCTGGCACGCAGCCTGCACTGTGCTCAGCGCGCGCTGACCCCGTCTCGCGCCCCAGGAGGACAAGAGAAAATGAGAACAGCACTCCAAGCCACATTCATCGCGTGCCTATTTGCGCTTGCGGCGGGCTGCTCGGCGGCAGAGGGCCGCGGCGACACGCCAACCGACAACGGTTCCAGCAGCGACTCGGCGGCAAGCAGCGACGCTCTCAGCGGCCAGACCACGACGGCCTCCCTGCAAGAGGAGCTGCGCGGCCGCCGGCGCCCGCGGCCGACCAATCCCTGTGCAGCTGCCAGCTGTCCCACCAACACCAGCTGTGAAGTGGTCGACGGTCAGGCGGTGTGCACGCCGCTCGAGCCGGCGCCGTTCTGTGGCGGCTTCGCGGGCATCGAGTGCCCGGGCTCCGGCACCTGCGTCGACGACCCGAATGACGGCTGCGACCCGCAGCGCGGCGGCGCGGACTGCGGGGGCATCTGCCAGTGCGTCGAGCGCGTGCTGTGCGTGCGCGGTGCGGTGTTCGACTCATCGCCGGACGTGTGCGCTTGCGTCCCGCAGGAGCCCCCCGTGGACGCTTGCGCGAGCGTGCGCTGTCGCGCCGGCACGCACTGCGAGGTGATCGACGACCGCGCGCAATGCATCGTCGACGAGCAGGTCAACCCGTGCGCGGCTGCCAGCTGCCCGACGAACACCAGCTGCGACGTGGTGGACGGGCAGGCGGTGTGCACATCGCTCGATCCGGCTCCGTTCTGCGGTGGCATCGCCGGCATCGACTGCCCGGGCCAGGGCACGTGCGTGGACAACCCGAATGACGGTTGCGACCCGCAGCGTGGCGGCGCCGACTGCGGTGGCCTGTGCGAGTGCAACGTGCGTGCGCTGTGCGTGCGCGGTGCGGTGTTCGACTCATCGCCGAACGTGTGCGCTTGCGTGCCGCAGGAGCCCGTGAACCCGTGCGCGGCCGTGCTCTGCCCGGCTCTGAGCACTTGCGAGGTCGTGGACGGCAAGGGGGTCTGCACCCCGATCGAGACCACGTTCTGTGGTGGCATCGCCGCCTTCCCCTGTCCGGGGTCGGGCAGCTGCGTCGATAACCCGGCCGACGACTGCGACCCGGAGCGCGGCGGCGCCGATTGCGGTGGCATCTGCGAGTGCAACATCCGCGCGCTGTGCGTGCAGGGCCTCGTGTTCGATGCGTCCCCCAGCGTGTGCGCGTGCGTGCCCGCCGATGGCTCGCCGAAGGAGTGCTCGGCGGCCGCCGAGTGAGCGGACCAGTAGCGCCTTCCTGAAGGTGCAGGCACAGGGCGCGCTGAAGGGTGCGCCCTGTGCTCTTTTTGTCGCGGCGGAAGGGCGGGGGTTGACGGCCGGACGCCGCACGTCAAAGTCGAAGCCATCATGGCGAGCCCCCAGCTGCAGCTCTACTCGTTGTTCCTGTCCCCTTGGTCCGAGCGCGCGCGCTGGGTGCTCGAGCACCACGCGCTGCCGTACCGAAAGATCGAGCACATTCCCTTCCTCGGTGAAGCGCGCCTGCGCCGTGTGCTGGGCAACCCGGCGGGTAGGGTCACGGTGCCGCTGTTGATCGCCGACGGCCAGCTGCTGAAAGACAGCTGGGAGATCGCGCTGTACGCCGACCGCGTCGGCCACGGCGCTCCGCTGATCGGCGACGCACAGCCGAACGTGCGGCGCTGGCACGACCTGGCCGAGCACGCCATGGTGGCGGGCCGCGCGCTCACCATCTCGCGCTCACTCGCCAGCGACCAGGCGCTGGACGAGACGGTGGTGGCGCCGCGCTTCGTGAGGCCCTTGCTGCGGCCGATTGGGCGCTACGCGATGCGCTGGTTCGCGCGCAAATACGCTCTCGACCTCGACCCCGCGCGAGCGGCCGCTGCCGCGCAGCCCGTGCGCGAGGCGCTCGATCGCCTGCGCCGCGAGCTGGGCGGTTCGGACTACTTGCTCGGCCGCTTCAGCTACGCGGACATCATCGCGGCGTCGCTGCTGCAGGGCATATCGCCCGTCAGTGATCGCTACCTGCGCATTGGCCCGGGCACGCGCCGGGCGTGGACGCAGACGGAGCTGGCCGCGAGCTACGCCGATCTGATCGCCTGGCGCGACCGCCTGTATGAAAAGCATCGTCGCCCGCCGCAGGCGGCAACGGTGGCCGGAGCGGCGGCTTGACCGCGGAGCGCAGCAGTGAAAATCCGCTGCGAAACGCCGGGCGCCCCACGCTACACTGAAGCTCCGACCCCGCATGAAGCTGCGCATCCACTACGAGGGCACCCCGTATGAACTGCTCCCCGGCGAGACGGTGCTCGCCGGCCTGCAGCGCCAGGGCGTCCCGATCCCGTCGTTCTGTCGCACCGGCGTGTGCCAGACCTGCCTGGTGCGCGCGTCGAGCGGTCGCCCGCCAGCGAACAGCCAGGTGGGCCTCCGCGAGACCTGGGTCGAGCGCGGCTGCTTCCTCGCCTGCCAGTGCGTCCCGACCGAGCCGCTCGAGGTCGAGCCCTGCGACGTGATCAAGACCTGCGCCTCGCGCGTGCTGCGCGTCGAGCCATTGTGCTCGAACGTGCTGCGCGTGGAGCTCGAGGCGCCGGACGGCTTCGAGTACCGCGCGGGGCAATTCCTGCAGCTCGAACGCGAGGGAGGCGTGACGCGCCCCTTCTCCATCGCCTCGATCCCGGGCTCGGACCGCATCGAGCTGCACGTCACCCTGCGCACGGGCGGCGCGATGAGCGAGTGGCTGCACACCGCCAGCAACCAGGCAGTGACGGTGCGCGGCGCCTTCGGCGAGTGCTTTTACCTCGACAACGAACCCGAACGCCCGCTGCTGCTCGCCGGCACCGGCACCGGCCTCGCCCCGCTGCTCGGCGTGACCCGCGCGGCGCTGGCGAGCGGCCACCGCGGCCCCATCCACCTCTATCACGGCAGCACGAGCCGAGCAGGTCTGTACCTCTGGGACGAGCTCGTCGCGCTCGCCCGCTCTTCGCCGCAACTGCGCGTCTTCGGCAGCGTCCTGGCACCCGGTGAGACCGAAGCCACGAGCGAAGGCCGCAGCCAGCTGTCGCACCAACCCATCGACAAGCTGCTGCTCGCGGACAGCCTCGACAGCTTCCAGTCCCGCGTCTACCTCTGCGGCAACCCGGACCTGGTGCAACGCCTGCGCAAGCGCGTCTACCTCTGCGGCACCCCCACGGCACGCATCCACTGCGATCCGTTCGTCTGGTGATCGTGATGCCCCCACTCGCGCGCCTGCGGCGCGCGGTCTCCCCCAAAGCCATGCTCGCGCGCGCAGCGCGCGCTGCGCGTGGCAGGGGGAGACACACGCTGACGCCGACGTGGGCGCTGCGCGGAGCAGTAGTTGCCTGCCCCCACGAGCAGGGAAGGGGTTAGCCCCAATGCCGATCGCTTAAGCGCATAAGTGGTCGATATTATTTTAGAATCAAAGCCACCCTTTCCATCGCTCTCGAAGTCTGCTCCATAGGGTTGCGAGGAGCAGCGATGGGACTGGATCTCGCATTTGCGGCGACGGCGAC
>JAICTU010000035.1 GCA_025936205.1 Polyangiaceae bacterium
CGCTCTCGACAGGGCCCGATTCCTATTGAAAGCTTGCCAGCCCGAACTGCTCCCAGCGTTGGCTGATCATTCGATAGCCCTGGTTCGGATCGCTTTCGTCCAGCACCCAACCGGTATCGCTCTCGTAGCGCAGCGCCTCGCGTTCGGACCACTCCCAGGACTCGCTGGAAGCGTGATCAAACTCGGAAGAGGTCTCTCCGTATTCGTACGAGTCGCTCAGCTCATCCCCGAACGAGCCGTTGGCGCCGGCGCCGTTGTCAGGCGGAGTCACGAAGGTGGCTGGCGGCGCGTTGTCGACGACGGGAGGCGAGTAAGCGGGGCGCTCGCGATGGGCCACTTCGCCCGTATGGGGCACCACGCGCATCCATTCTGCGCCGCCGCCCGCCGCCGGGCTGTTGCGGGGAAAGTCGACCCGCCCGGAGCGCATGATGCGCAGGAAGCGGCCGTCGCGAGCGCGCAGACCCATCTCGACGTGGGCGGTCGATGCTGGTTTACCCACCCGGCAGAACCACTGCCGATCCGTGCGGTGCACGTCTTGATCGAAGTAGCTGTGAGCGTTGTTGCCGTCAAAGATTCGGTCGCTGGTATCGTAGATGCGCAGCGTGAGAGTGGCGTCCGATCCGACGTTCCCGAATTGCTTGCGCGCGGCTTCCAGGGTCTCGTCCCTCAGCTCCCAGTAGGTGAAGAGCATCATGGGATCGACGGCGACCGAGGTGACCCGATCCCGGTTGTAGCCCCAGGGGATCTGGCGCGGCAGCGCGGAGGAGGGACGGACCGAGAGATCGGAGTCCAGTGTGAGGGCGTCCACGGAACGGGTGCTGTATTCGGTGACCATGTTCTCCGCTAGGAAGTTGTCCGCTTGGAAATGGGGGCCGCCAGAGAGAGTAGAGGGAAGTGCTCCGCTCGAAACTTCGAGTCCAGACTCGCCTGAACCACAGGGGCGTACATTGGCACATCCCGCGGGCTCCCCGCATCACGAATCCGGGCCGACACAACGAGAGAGACGTCTGCCCTGAGCAGCTGTCACCCGACCGAAACACTCCAGCGTCCCCCCCGAATCGCTCCGCTTCTGCCGCACTTCGGGGCGGGGGCGCAAGTGCTCGCGACGCACTGACAAAACAATCGTGAGTCAGCCATAAAGAGTGCTCAGGGGGATGCCGCTAACCCTAGGGCTTGGCGCAGGCATGCGAGCTCGTCGACGCTGCGGAGAGCGCATGTGTTTCGCGACCTTGCGGCGTGAGGAAGCGCGCCTCGCGTGGCGATCGTGTCGTGGCAATTCGGCGCTGGGGCAATCCGCGGCAAGCACGCGGATGGCGTCCGCGAGCGCGCCCGCGCGAGCACTCGAGACGCTAGCCTCGCCAAGCAGCGTCGGGCGGGGACGCAGCGAGTTGGCAACTTTTGGGTGAGTGAACTGGGAAGATCGAGAATGAAGCGAAGACCACTCTGGGCGATCGTATTGGCTGGTGGAGAAGGCTCGCGGCTCGCGGAAACGAGCCGGCGCATGTACGGCAGCTGTCTGCCCAAGCAGTTCTTGAGTTTTGGGCGTCCGCGCACGTTCCTGCAGGTGACGCTCGATCGACTGCAAGAGCTGATTCCGCCCGAGCGCACGGTGGTCGTGGTCGCGTCGCAGTACGAGACGGTCGCTCGCGAGCAGTTGATGGAGTACCGCGGCGTGGAGATCGTCGCGCAGCCGCGCAATCTGGGCACGGGCCCCGGCGTGCTGTTGCCGCTCATGCACGTGCTCTCGCGCGATCCGCGCGCGGATGTGGCCCTCGTACCCTCGGATCACGACTTTCGCGCCCCCGGGCGCATGCTGGAGGCGCTGGTGCGGGCCCAGCGAGCGGCGCGGCACTATCAGGGGATGGTACTGCTCGGCGCGGCCGCCGAACATGCCGCGAGTGACCTCGGGTGGATCGTACCGCAGCGGATCCTGCAGCGCTCTGCCGTCGGGTTGATCGCGGAGTTCGTGGAGAAGCCCGCTCCGCCGCTGGCGGCACGCTTGTTCGCGCAGGGGGCGCTCTGGAACACGATGCTGTCGGTGACTCCGGCGGCGGCGCTCTGGACGCTGGCGCGTCGGCAGCTGCCGATCATCGCGGATCGCTTCGCGCACTACGCCGAGGCGGTAGGTACTCCCAGGGCTCCGCTGCGGCTGGCAGAGACGTATCGAGACTTGCCCAGCGCCGATTTCAGCCGCGATCTGGTCTCCGGCTCATCCGGGCTCTGGGTCACGCCGATGCAGGGTGCGGGTTGGAGCGATTGCGGCACTCCCGAGCGCCTGGAGGCGGCCTTCGGGGACTCTGGCGTCATCAAGACGGGCCTGGCCCGCGGCGCTGAAGAATCGGTCGCGCGGGCCGTTTGAGCCGAGCGCCTCGCGTGCGGCGAGGCGCTGTCTCTGCTCACTCGTCGTCGTCTTCGTCTTCGTCGTCCTCGTCCGCGTCGTCTTCGTCCACGTCGTCTTCGTCCACGTCGTCCTCGTCCGCGTCGTCTTCGTCCACGTCGTCTTCGTCCACGTCGTCTTCGTCCACGTCGTCTTCGTCATCCTCGTCGAGGTCGTCGTCATCGAGGTCGTCGTCTTCGTCCGCGTCTTCCTCTTCGTCCTCGTCGGCCTGCCCCGCCTCGAGGGTGTCACTCTCCAACGAAGGCTCTCCGTCGGCGCTTTCGCCAGCGAGCGCTGCCTCCGAGTCGCCCTCGGACGCGACCGACTCACCCTCGCCGGCGGCTGCCGCCACTTCGGCTTCTTCGCTGGCGCGCGGCTCGCGCATCGGCTCCCCCTCCGTCGGCGATCCCTCCGCGGCGGAGGCGGCGTCCGAAGCCATCGCACCGCTCGCGGCCTCGGCGACAGCCTCGGCGGTCGGCAGCTCATCCGGCGCCTCTTCGCCGGTTTCCTCCGCAAATTTGCGCTTCGATTCCTCGCTCAGCTCGGTGTACTCGCGCAGCGTCGGCAGTTCGCCGAGCGAGCGCAAATTGAGCAGCTCCAGGAAATCATTGGTGGTTCCATACAGCATGGGCCGGCCCGGCTCGTCCTTCTTACCCAGCGTCTTCAACAAGTCTCGCTCCAGTAGACCCTTCAGCACCTGCCCCGAGTCTACGCCACGGATATCATCCACCTCTGGCTTCGTCACCGGTTGACGATAGGCGACGATCGCTAACGTCTCCAGCTGGGCGCGAGACAGACGCACCGGACGCAGCGAGAGGAACTTCTGGATCTGCGGCGCATAGCGGGGCGAGGAGCGGAGCACGTAGCCGCCCGCTACCTCTTCAATATTGATGCCGCGCGGGGCGTAGTTCCGCATCAGGCGCTCCACCAGCTCGCGCGCCCGCGGCCGATCGATGCCTGCGGAGCGCGCGAGATCCTTCAGCGGGAGCGGCTTCTGGCTCGTGAACAGCAGCGCCTCGATCAACCCGGAGAGAAAGATCTCCATGTCATCGGGTTCATCGCGGTCGATCGAGACGACGTTGGATGACACGCGCGTGTCTTCGTTCGTCTCGAAGGCGTCGGACAGCGCGCTGTCACGCTCGGGATCTCGTGTCTCCGCGAGCTCGGGTTCCTCGTCCACGCTCGCCAGCATGTCGATGCTCAGGCCGTCGAGCTCTTCGTCCCCAGAAAGAGCACTTTCCGGCGCCTTCTCTGGTTGGCTCTCGCCATGCCTGCTCGGCTCGACGTGGGAATCGACCGGCTCGGCTGCCTCGACCGCCTCGGGGGCATCGGCTGGAGCAACATCCGCAAGGCTCTCGGGCGGGGCCTCGGCGTTCAGTTCGATCTCCGGGCTGGCCGCCTCGGCACTGGCGTCGGCCTCCGGCACCTCGGGCGCGGGAGCCTCGACGACCACTGCCTTCTTGGAGCGCCGCAAGCTCGTGATTTCGCTGTGGAGGGGTTTCCTCCGGCCTTTGACTTTACTCATACTCCTCGAGGTCCCCTCGATCGGGGGGGTCGAGCTGAATGTCCGCGGGATGGGCCGTGAGATCGCTGGCAGCAGGATCGGCAGTAGTAGGATCGCTGGGGTCCGCGGGGGGGACGACGGCAGCGGCGTGCTCCGCGACGGCGGCAGCTGCGGCAAGGACTTCTTCGTCCGAGAGGGCTACGGTGACGGCTTCCTCGTCCGCGAGGGCGCCCTCGTCCGTAGGGGCACCCTGGTCCTCGAGGGCACCCTCGTCCGCAACGGCTTCTTCGTTCGCGACGCCGGCGGCAAGGGCTGTTTCGCCGGTGACGGCTTCCTCGTTCGAAAGTTCCGCGGTGACGGCTTCCTCGTCCTCGTCCGCCACGGCCGCATCCTCCCCAGCGGCGTCCGCGGACGCGCCGGCTTCCTCGTCCGCAACGGTGAGCTCGATGTAGATCGGCTCCATCGGCCCGTCCTGACGCAGCCGCGTGAGCCTCAAGCGTGTCATTTCGAGCAGGGCGAGAAACGTGATGATCAACTCCGCCCGGCTGGCGCGATCGACGAAGATCTCGTGAAAAACCAGACGCCGACACTCGCGCAAGCGGTCGCTGAGCTCGCTGATCTTCTCGGAGAGCGAAAAGCGCTCAAAATCGATCTGGTGTTCCCGCGTGCGCTGAGTGCGCTCGAGGACGCTCTGAAAAGCATCCAGGAGCTTCATCATCTCGACTTGCTCGAGCGGAGCCTCACCACCGATGAACGCGTCGCTACTGCCGCGACCAAACACGTCTCTGCCAAGTATGCTGCGATCGCCCAGTTGCTCGGCGGCCAGCTTGTACTTCTGGTACTCGAGCAACCTCCGAACTAGCTCCGCGCGCGGATCGAGCGCGTCCTCTTCGCTGCCGTCTTCGCTCTCGTCGGCGGGCGAATTGGGCAGCAGCATCCGGCTCTTGATGTGGACCAGGGTGGCCGCCATCACGAGGTATTCGCTTGCCAGATCGATGTTCAGCTCTTCGAGAAGCTGGATGTATTCGACGTACTTCTCGGTGATGAACGCGATCGGGATGTTCAGGATGTCGAGCTCGTGCTTCTGCACGAGGTGCAGAAGCAGGTCGAGCGGCCCCTCGAACATGGGCAGCCGGACCCGGTATTCCGCCGCTGCTTCGGCCGGGGCTCCCGCCGATTCCTGCGCCGCGCCCGCAGCCGGCCCGGAGGCACTGCCTGCGGGAACATCACGTGCAGAAGAGCGTTCAGGGTCGGGGGTCATACGCTCGAGCGCGGAGTCTTCGGCCTGCAAGCCTCGGCTCATACCGCGATTCTCGAGGCTCGTGTGCCTCGTTTTTTTCATCGTAGCGGGCTGACCGGCTGCGCGGCACCGCGCCCTCGCGCTATATGCCGAACTCGATTCGCGATGCTAGATTCGCAGCTATGGCCGGTCCGTTGACGTCGCGCGTTTCGCTGCTCTGCGTCGCGGTCGCGCTCACGGGGACTGCCGGAGCGCAGGAGCCGCCAGCGGTGCCGGTAGAACCCGCCGAGAGCTCGCCCGCGCCCCGCTCCGTGCCCGCAGGGCAGGGGGGCTCCCTGGCCGGGCGCGATCGCGAATTCGCGCGTCCCTACGGCGCAGTCGAGTTCGGAATCGGCATTCTAGCGCTACCGGACGCGCGCGTCTGCGGTGAGGCCGGCTGCGATCGTGGAGATGTGAGCCTGGAGGTTGACGCATGGCCGCTCTTTCGCGCGAGCCCGAGCTTTGCGGTAGGCGCCGGGCTCACCCTCGCACTTACACCGACGCAGGATGTACCTCAGGGGGATCAGCTGTTCCCGCGCGAGCATTCGCGGCGCTACTTCCAGGCGGAAGGCATCGGGCGCTACTACTTACTGCACGGGCGGGGCCTGGAGGCGTGGACGGGGCTGTCGGCGGGGCTGGTCGTAGTCAGCGATAACTTTCGCACCAAGGGCGGCAGTGAAGACGTCACTTTGATCGGCTCCGACAGCGCCAACATCGCAACCGAGGGCTTGTCGCTGGGCCTGGCGGCGGGGGTCACGTTCGGCCTCAGCGAAACGCTCCAGATCGGAGGCACCCTGCGTGTCGCCAATTGGTTCCTACCTTCGAGCCACGAGCGGATTTCTTTCGGCGAGGAAGCGTCTCTCGCCGATCGCGTGACCATGATCAACGCCGCGATCGTCGTCGCCTATCACGCGCGCTGAATGGCTCGGGCGCGGATCAGACGCGCAGCGCAGAGCTCATCCAGAGCGCGAGCCCTTCGACCAGTCGATCCAGCAGCAGTGCCACGATGGCCAGCACCGACAGCGCGCGCAGCGGTGCGAACAGGGGAAGCCAAAGCCCCGATCGAGTCGCGCGGCTGGCGAGCGCGTGCAACACCTCGAGGAAGAGCAACACCACCAGCAGAGGCGCGGCAATCAACACCGCCAGCTGCACCCCCGCCAGTAGCCTGCGCACCAGATCCGCGAGCAAGCTCGCCGGCACCGGCACGGGAGACGCCAGCGCCTGTGCCAGCCGCGCTGGGCCTCCAAACTCGAGAAAGGCGATGCTGGCGGCCAGCGAGAGCAGGATCCCGAGCGGCCCGGAGGGCGTGTCCACGACGGGGAAATCGGCCGGCTCGGGGCCGCCCCGCAGCTCGTCCATCAGATTGCCCGCCATCGTCGCGCCCCAGATCGTCGCCGCCGCGCTGACGGCGACGGGCAGACCGCACAGCAATTCTTGCAGCGCCGCGTAGATCCAGGGCTGCTCCAGTGGCGGCAAGGGGCTTGCCAACGTGGGCAGCGTCGCGCCGGCGAGCACGAAGGCAAACAAGAGTTGAGCCGGAAAAGGCAAGGCCCGAAGGCCGAAGGCCGGCACCAAGAGCACGCTCGGCACGAGCCTCAGTGCCCCGCGGAGCCAGCTTTCGGCGTCCAGACCTGCATGCGCCAGCTCCACCAGCCAGGGAGCGAGCCACTCGGGCGCATTCTCGACACTGGCTGGCATGCAGCGCGTGATAGCTTGCGCCGGCATGACCCTCAACCCCCAAGCAGTGGGCCTGGAGAGCAGCGAGTCCACGCTGCGCTTCGACTGGAAGACCCTGGCGCTCTATGCGCTCGGCATTGGCGCGAAGCGAAGTGAGCTCGACTATTTGTACGAGGCGCGCGGCCCGAAGGTGTTTCCGACGTTTGCCGTGGTGCCGGGCTACCCGGTCCTGTTCGATTTGCTCGGACGCTCGGGGGGCAGCCTGCTGCAGGTGGTACACGCCACGCAGTCAGTGCGCGTGCTGAGCCCATTGCCGCGCGCCGGCGAGCTCAGCACCCGCGGCAAGATCGTCGCCCTGTACGACATGAAGAAGTTCGCGCAGATGGTGTTCGAGACTCGGACCAGCTGCGAAGGACGACCGGTCTTCGAGACCGAATGGAGCATGTTCTTCCTTGGTGAGGGCGGATTCGGTGGTCCGCGCCCGCCCAAGAGCCCCGTGCCCAAGATCCCGAGCGGCGCGCAGCCCGTGTTCGAGGTGGAGGAGCTGGTGCCGGCCGAACAGGCCTTGCTCTATCGATTGTCCGGCGACTTCAATCCGCTGCACGCGGATCCTGCCTTTGCGGCGCAGGTGGGTTTTCCCGAGGGGCCGATCCTGCACGGTCTCGCCACGTACGGCTACTGTGCCCGCGCCTTGATTCAGTCCGAGCTCGCTGGAGATGCGACGCGGCTACGAGCGTTTCACGCGCAGTTTCGCAAGCCGATCTGGCCCGGCGAGAGGTTGCGGACGGAAGGCTTTTTGGTCGATGGTGCCTATGTGTTGCGGGCACGCGCGGAAGATCGTGAGGATCCTGTGGCGCTGTGTGCTGCGGAGATCGTCCCACCGCAGTGACCTCAGCCCAATCAGGGAGCCGCGGCGCCTTCGGTGGGCTTTTCACTGGCAAGGCTGGCCAGGGCTTGCTGCGCGCGCCGCGCATGGCTCGGCACATGCAGCAACGACTCGTACCCCTGCCGGGCGCTCGCAGCGTCACCCAGCTGCTGCTGGCACCTGGCGCCGCGCCAGACCGCATCATGTGCAGCCAATGAGCTCGGAAAACGCTCCGCGACCCGCGCGAACGCGGGCAGCGCGGCGGCACAACCCTTGATGTTGCGCATCGAGAGCGCGGCATAGAATGCCGCCTCCGCCGCCCGCGGATGACCGCTGCGGCTCAGGCGCTCGAACAGGCGTTGCGCTTCGATGTAGCCACGCGCGCGGTAGATCTGCAGGGCCTGGTCGAAGGCATCCTGACCGTCGCTGGGCAGCGAGTCTGACACCATGCGTGTGTTGAGCGCGTCCGTTGCGGGAACCGCGGCAGCGCCGCCCGCGGACACGGCGGCGCGCGGCTGCCCCGGCGGGGGTGTCAGGGGTGCGCTCGGCGGGGGCGGCGTCAGGGGCAAAACGACGTCCATATCGTCTTCGGGCGCGCCGCGTTCGGTGACCTGTACGGCACTGTGCAACGCCGGCCGAGTCCGCACGAACATCAGGCTCGAACCGATCATCAGGAGCAGCAGCGCGGCCATGATCAATTGAGGCCGCATCGCATAGCCGGCGAGCATCGACACCACTCGGCCGAGCCGATGACGCACGGGGAGCTCAGCCAAGACCCGTGCTTCGCGAGCCAGCAGCGTCAGCTCGAAGTCAGGGGGCGGCGCGTGGGCAGGCAACACCCCCAGCTGCCGGGTGGCGCGGAAATGCGCGTAGATCTCTCTCGCGCGCGCCGACTGATCCATGTGACGTCGGGCCGCTGCCGTGGTCAGTTCGTCCAGCTCTCCGTAGAGCAGGTCGAGCACGATGCGGTCGAACTTGTCACTGTCCATGAGCTCTCGCCGGCAGCCGCTCAACGCAGCGCGCGCCGGTACTCGTCGAAGTCCTGCAGCGCGAGCCGAAGCCTTTGCAGAGCGTGCTGCATCTGGATCTTTACGGCCGTCTCTGACTGCCGCGTGACGGTCGCGATCTCGGAAAAAGGCAGGTCCGCAACTTCGCGCAGCAGAAAGACATCCTTCTGATCGTCCGGCAGCGCTTCCACGGCGCTCACGATCGAGTCTTCGAGTGCGGGCCCACCGCGCTGGTCCAGCGAGGCGGAAGCGGCGCCGACACGACGGCTCTCGGGCGCCGCAGGCTCCGGCTGCAGCAGCTGCCGAGCGGGCATGCGCGTGCGCTCGTCTCGTACCAGCTGCTGCGCGATGGAGAACAGACGGGTCGAAAATGGCGTCTCATAGTCGAAGCGGGGCGCCTCCCGCACGACGCCTAGAAATACCTCACGCGCAATTTCATCCGCGGAAAGAGCGGAACCCAGCTGGCGCAGCACGAAATTGTAGACTGCAACCTGGTAGCGCCGCAGCAGCGTAACGAAAGCGCTCCGATCGCCGCGCTGGTAACGCAGCATCAGCGCTTGATCGCTCATTTCCTCTCGTTCGCTGGTTGGAGTCATGGTTCCGTCTCCCCCTCCGCAATCAGGCCCTTCGACGCGCCGCGCAAAAATCGATCCATCCGTCCTTTCGAGTGCCTCGACGACGCCAGTACGGCTGGGTAGGCGCGCCGGAACAGGGTGCGCACGTCGTCGCCCGCTGCTCGAGCCCCGGCCCGGCCACGCGAACGAGAGTGATGGGGGCGAGCAGACGCCCTCGGGGGCAAATGGCAGGGTAGACGGATGTGCGCGAGACGACCGCGATCTGCTGGCTCGCGTGCGGTGACGAAGCCGCGACTGGAGGTGGCGAGGCCCCCGTCAGCGCGTCTTTTGGACGCCGTTCGTCGCTGTTCGTAGCCGATGTAGCTCGCCTGTGTTCCCGAATGGGCTACGCTACAAGGCGGTGTAAAAATTGGACTATGTCTGGCTATTTCCACCTAAGGCTGTCACCGCACGGCACGTAATGCAGTCTGGAGGTTGATGGATGAAGCTCTCGAGGGGCGCCGTGGCGCTTTGTGCCCTGATCGCACCGCTGCTCGCAGTGGATGGTTACGCTGCATCGAATGACGATGCGGCGCCGCCCGCGAAAACGGCGACGGAAAGCGCTCCGCCTGCCGCGTCCGAGCCCGCCGCTGCGCCGGCTGTGCCTGCACCACAGCCGTCCGCCGCTGCGCCCGCTGCGCCAGCAACTGGCAAAGCACCCGCGACCGATGCCGCCAAGGGCAAGATGGATGGCGCCACGTACTCCGTGCGCTTGCGCGATCTCGAGGCCCGCGTGGATGAGCTCAAAGAGCAGATCCGGCGCAGCCATACCCGGCTCAGCTTGCTGAGCGACACGATCCTCTCGGGCGGCGTCGGCGGGGCGCGCACGTCGATCCGATTCCAGAATGATATGAGCGGTGCATTCCGCCTCACGCGCGCGCTGTTCGTGCTCGACGGCGCGGTCCAGTACAACAAGCAGGACGATACGGGTGCGCTCGCCGGGCAAAAAGAGATCCCGATCTTCAAGGGGTCCATCACACCGGGCGACCACACGCTGCAAGTGCTGTTGCGCCTGCGCGGTCACGGCTACGGCGTCTTTTCCTACCTGCGGGGCTACCAATTCGAGGTCAAGCAGACCCACTCGTTCAGCGTCACCGAAGGCAAGGAAGTGGATCTGGATGTGATCGCCTGGGAGAAGGGCGGTGTGACGACCCCGCTGGAGCAGCGCCCTGCCGTTCGCTACCTGGAGAAGCTGCGGGATGTCACTATCGGAGGGCCGAGCAGCCCCGATAGCGAGCCGGCGCCGCCCGCGGCCGCCGGAGAAGACAGGTAAGATGCGTCGTCACCTTGCTGGGCGCCCAAGGGTGGGGCTTGGCCGCGCGTACGTGCTTTCGGGCGCGTTGTTGACGCTGTGCCTGGCGCGCGCCAGCCATGCGCGCGACGCCGAGGCAGCGCGCGCGGAGGCGCAGCAAGGCGTGATCGGCGTGCGCGCTGATCTGGCGCGGTTGAGCACCAACCCGACCGCCGGTGACAAGCCCCAACACCCGCCCGAGCAGCTGATTGCCGCCGGCGATTTGTCGCTGCGCACCAAGGACTACGACCAGGCGATCGACACCTTCAGCCAGGTGGTGGAGCTGTTCCGGCAGGGCAAGTCAGATCGCAACGCGCATGCCGACGGGTTGTTCCTGCTGGGCGAGGCGTACTTCGAGTCGGGCCAGCTACTCTCGGCGCGGCGCGAATACGCGGAGCTGTTGGACCTGGCGAATCAGCCGCCGTACGATGCCTATGCGGGCCGCGCGCTCGCGCGCTTGGTGGACGTGGCGCTGCACACCGGGCGCATGGACTCTCTGCCGGCGATCGCGCAGCAGGCCCGCAAGATCAGCGCGCGCGACGCCACCGGCTCGTTCGAGTATGCGCTGGGCAAGCTCAGCTTCGCGCAGGGGGACTTCGGCGAAGCCCGGCGCGTGCTGAGCGGCCTCGACGCGCAGTCCACCTACTATCACCAGGCTCAGTACGTGCTCGGCACGATGCTGATGAAACAGGCCCTGGTCGAGTCGGGCGCGGGCAGCAGTCCCGAGGCACAGGCGCGGCTGGTGCTGCCCGGTGCGGCGCAGCGCTTCGAGCCCGCGCTGGCACAGTTCCGGCGTGTGACCGAGCTACCCGCGGACAGCGCGCTGCACCGGCAAGTGATCGATGACGCCTGGCTCGCGATCGGCCGCCTCAACTACGAGACCGAGGCCTATCTCGACGCTGCCTCCGCGTACATCCGCATCGATCGCACCTCGCCCGTGTACTACGAGATGCTGTTCGAGCTGGCTTGGGTCTACGTGCGAGTCGGCGACTATCAGCGCGCGGAGCGCGCGCTGGAGATCCTGTCCGTCGCCGCCCCGGACACGCTCGATGTTGCGGACAGCGCGCTCCTGCGCGCAGATCTGATGCTGCGCTCGGGGCGCTTCGATCGTGCGCTCGAGGCTTACAAGGAGGTTCGGGATCGCTTCGACCCCGCGCGCGAGCGCGTGGACAGCTTCCTGGCAGCGACGACCGACCCGGCAGTGTACTACGACCGCCTGGTCGAAGAGGGCATGGAGGGCACCGGCGCCAAACTGCCGGACGTCGTGCTGGACTGGGTGCGCCAGGAAGCCCGCGGCGAACGCGTGTTTGCGGTGATCGAGGATGTCACCCACGCGCGCGACGTGCTGCGCCGCTCGCGCCGGCTCGCCAGCAAACTCAATGCGGTACTGGCCGCGCCGAGCCGCGCTCGTGCCTTCCCGGAGCTGAAGGCCACGCTCGAACGGACCGATGGTTTGATCAACCAGCTGGCGCAGGTGCGGCGCAGCGTCGCGACCGGCCTCGACGACGTCGATGAGCGCCCGTTCTCCGGTGAGCTGGGCCAGGTGCGCGCGGAGCGGCGTGAGCTGATGGGCCGCCTGAGCACCGCTCCCGTGACCCCCGCAGACTTCCTGCGCCGGGAAGAGCAGGGCAACCGCAGCTGGAACCGAGCGTCTCAGGCGCTGCAGCGCGTGACCCTGGAAGCCGATCGGCTGCAGGCGGTGATCAACGGGCTGCGGCGCGTCCTGGAAGAAGCGGACAAGCATGGCGTCACGCGCGACCCCGCGAGCCGGGCGCGCTTCCAGGCGGAGGTCGAAGCCAACGAACGAGATCTGGCCGTTTATCGCAACCGCATCGAGTCGTATCGGCAAGACGTCGAAACCGGGCGCGTCCAGGTGGGCTTCGGCGACCGCCGCTATGCGGAGGACGAGCGGGTGCGGCGCCGGTTCAGTGAGTTGCTCGATCGTGAGATCGTGCTGCTGCAGCAAATGAACGTGGGCGAGGACTCGCTCGGGTACATCCGTTCGGTCCTGCCCATTCTGGCCGACGCGCGCGCCCTGGAGCAGACCTTGGGCGAAAAGCTCGCGGCGCTCGAGGCCAATGTCGCCGCTCAGTCCGAGCAACTGCAGCGGCTCGTCGACGAGGAGAGCTCGCACATCGAGCAGTACACGCAAAAACTGGACGCCCTGGATCAGCACGCGCGCCTGCTGGTGGGCGAGGTCGCAATGCGCAGCTTCGCCAATGTGCGTGATCATTTGAAAGGCATCGTGCTGCGCGCGGACGTCGGTATCGTGCAGCAAGCGTGGGAACTGCGCGAGGAGCAGCAGCAGCGTCTGCAAGATCTGCAGCGTCAGCGCGCGCTGGAGGAACAGAACCTGGACGATGAACTGCGTGAGGTGTTCGACGACGCAGGGGAGGCGCTGTGAGCCGAGCGTTGATGCCGCGCGCCTCGCGGTTCGGCCTTGCCGTGGCCTTGCTGGGCAGCCTCATCGCGCCGCGCACGCGAGCCGACGATGGCAAACTCGCGGCGGCCAGCACCGACAGCGCGGGGCCTGCGCTGTCGGACGCGGCGCCCGCGTCGCGTGCGCTTTCCGGAACCGACGCAGCCGCCAAGAACGTAGAGCCGGAAGACAAGAAGATCGCTGCAGCGCCGGATATGCGCTCGGCGACACGTCGCGCACATCGCGTCGCGCCGCTCGCGCCACCCAGCGACGCCGCCGTCAAAACACTGCAACAATTCCAGCAGGAGGCCGCGGAGTACGAGGAGTCGGCGCGCGACTATCGCTCCACGCTGACGCTGGTGGTGCGCCACCACTACGAGGAGCAGCGCCGCCGCATTCTGGAAGCCCTCGATCAGGAAATCCACGAGGGGCAGCGCCAGGTCAAAGACACGCGCGAGGACGCCATCGAGCGGCTCGAGCAGTTCGTGGCCAAGTACTCCGGTAGCAACGCGGACCCGCGCGCCACGCCGGACGCGATGTTCCGCCTCGCTGCCTTGTACGAAGAGCGCGCGCGCACTGATCAGGACGCCAACCTGTCGACGGGCTTGCAACCCGCGATGGCGCTCTATCGCAAGATCATCGAGACCTTTCCACAATACGAGGAACTGGCCGGCGTCGCTTACTATCTGGGCCACGCCTATACGGACTCGGGACGCCTAGAGCAAGGGCAGCAAGCCTGGCGCTCCCTGGTCTGCAAGAACCGCTATCCGATCGTGAGCGATCCCAACGACCCGAGCCAGATCGTCGTGGCTGCGTTGCCCCAGGACCATCCCGAGCAGTTCTGGACGAACTGGTACAATCGCAATCCAGTGCCGCTCGATCAGTTGCCGGAGCACCAGCGCAACCTCGGCGGTGTCGGCGTAAAACGGGAAGAGCTGAACTTTCAAGATCCGTATGCCGGCTGCGAGCCGATCCCGCAGCAGATCGCCAGCGGAGAAGAGCCGCGCTATGTGGCGGAAGCCTGGTGGCAGCTCGGTAACTATCACTTTGATCAACTCGATCAAGGCGGCCCCTATAGCCTGAATCGCGCCATGAGTGCCTATCAGCGCTCGATGGAGTTCAAGAAGCCGCCGCTCTACGGCGTGGCGCTCTACAAACGCGCCTGGACGTACTTCAAGCAGCAACGCTACCATACGGCCGTCGACTGGTTCGTGAACCTGCTGCGCTACGCCGACCAGCAAGAGGCGGAGACCGGCGACAACGGCGCTGACTTCCGGACGGAAGCCTATACGTACATCGCTGGCTCGCTCACCTACGTGGACTTCGACGGCCCCGGGGAGCACGACCCCAACATCGCGCGCAGCGACGTGCTCGACATCGAGACCGATCCGGTGCGCGCCGAAGAAAAGATGGCGATCGCCATCCAGCGCGTGCAGGACCCTGCGCTGATCCCGCAAGACAAGAAGTGGACGGTCGAGATCTACAAGGCGCTGGGCCAAGAGTTCACTGACATCACGCAGAATCGCAACGCGATCGCGGTGATGGAGCTCACGCTGGAGCGCTTCCCGCTGGACCGCGACGCGCCGAAGCTGCAGGACCGCGTGGCGTCGCTCTATGATCAGCTGTCGCGCCTCGCGCCGGACGGCTCGTCGGTGCGCGCCGAATACTCGAAGAAGGCGCTGGACTCGCGCACCAAGCTGGCGGCCTACGTCGGCGCGACCGAGTGGACCAATGCCAACCGCGACGATCCAGAGGCGATCACGCAGGCGGAGACCCTCGCCAAGCGTGGTCTCCAGCGCGCGGCCGCGGATCACACCAATCAAGCGCGTGCGCTGGTCGGGCGCGCTCAGCAGTCGAGCAGCGAGCTCGAACAGCGCAAGCTGCTCGAGCAGGCCATCGCCGGCTATCGCATGGCGGAGACGGGCTGGGGGGCGTACATCGATCAAGATCCCGCTGCCCTCGACAGCTACGAGAGCCGTTTCTGGCTCGCGGACGCGCGCTACTGGATCGTGGTGCTGCAGGTGACGCTCGGCCGCAGCCCGACGCCGGCGGAAGTGACGGCCGCGCGTGCCGCCGCCATCGACGAGCGCGACTCGACCGAAGACAACCGCTACCTACAGCCTTCGGCCTACTACCTCGTGAGCATGTCCGACAAGCTGCTCGACGATGCCTATCGCGAGTATCGCGACAGCGCCGGTTCGCGCGGTATCGCCCCGCGCGAGGCAGTGCAGTTCACCGGGGCCGGCGGGGACCGCAAGCCGGTCCGCGACACGTTGCCCCCGGAGGTCGAGAACGCCATCTCCGATCGCGACGGCTACAACCAGGCCATCGTGTTTGAGGAAGACCCTCAGCACAACGGCCCGCTGTATGCCTTTCAGGCTGCGGACTACTACTTCGTTTATGGCCAGTTCGACGATGCGCGCAAGCGCTTCGAGCCCATGATGGAGGAGAACTGCGGCAAGAACGAGTGGGGTTACAAGGCCTGGGAAAAGCTCATCAGCATGAGCAACTTCCAGGGCGACGCGACGCGCAGCCGGGAGCTCGCCGAAGGCAAGAGCTGCGCCTTCAACGAAGAGACGCTGGCGGCGGAAGAGGCGCTGCGCAAGCCGGTGCGCCAGGGCGTCGCGTACCTCGATGCGCGCAAGATCTACGACGAAGCCGAGAAGATGCCGGAAGGCCCGGATCGCGACAAGAAGTGGCGGCAGGCCGCGGCCGCGTACAAGGTGGCGCTGGACGCTGCTCCTGATCGCGACGAAGCGCCGGAAGCCGCCATGAACGGCGCCTACGCCTACAAACAAGTCGGCGAGTACGACAAGGCGATCGAGATGTACCAGCTGTTCATCGCCCGCTACGGCAATGACCAGAAGCTGGCGCTGGTGAAGAACGGTGATCCGAAGGCGACGCCGCCGGTGGAAGCGGATGGCGCCAAGTACGAAGAGCGGGTCAAGTTCCTCAAGATGGCGTACGATGCGCTCGCCAGCTCGTACGTGCTGTTCTTCGACTATCCGCAGGCAGCCGGCACGTTCGAAAAGATCAGCCGCACCGAGCATTTCCCGGAGGCAGAGCGGCGTGAGGCAGCCCGTCAGGCGCTCACGCTGGCGGCCAGCCTGGGCGACGAGTCCGGCATGACCCGAGCACGCCAGAACTTTGCGCGGCTGGGCGCGGCGCCGCACGACATCGCGGAAGCGGACTTCGTGATCGCCAGCTCGGCCCTCAAGCAATGGGACCCGAAGAGCCCTGACCGCGGCAGCAATCGCGACGCGCGCGACCGGGCCGAGCGCGCCATGCGCGCCTACTACGACCAGAACTCGCGCAACCCCGTCGCGGCAGAATTCAACGTCGAGGCCGCCTATTGGGTGGCCAAGACCAAGCGCGCGGCCAACGATCCGCGCGAAAAGCAGTGGTGGGATAGCACGAAGCAGGCGTTCGAGCAGTTCCGGGCCAACGCGGGGGCCAAGGCCGACGGCACGAGCGCTGCGCTCGGATCCCGTCAAGCGGGCTTCGCCGCCGAGGCGGCGTATGTCCAGCTGGATGAGCTGATCAGCAAGAACCTCGACTACGACACGGGCCACCAGCGCTTCGCCGGCACGACGGTCGAGGTCCTGGATCAGTACCGCAAGAGCGCCGCGCTGGCACAGGCGCAATACGATGCGCTGCAGAAGGTGGTCGACGAGTATGCCTCGCCGGAGTGGGCGACGGCCGCGATCGCGCGTCAGGGCTCGCTCTACGACTCGCTGCGCAGCGGCCTATACAATGTGAAGCCGCCGGCGTTGAAGATGTTCGACAAGAAGACCGAAGCGCTGCTGCAGCGCGCGGAGAACAGCGACAGCCCCGAGTTGCAAGAGCAGGCCGACGCCGTGCGCATGAAAGTGGAGACCGGCTGGCGTGAGGCGCGCGATCGCGAGCTCGACAGCGCCGACCAGGTGATGGTCGATCGCTACGGCAATGCGATCAGCCTCGCGCGCCGCTACAATATCTCGAACCCCGCTGTGGCTCGCGCTACCGCACGGCTGGCGTTCTTCACCGACGTGATCGGTGAAGCAAAACTGCAGCAATACACGGGTCGCGTGCCCAGCCTGGAGTACAACCCGGGCTTGTTCCTGCGCTTGCGTCCGGGCCTGGTCACAGCCCCCAAGGCAGAAGGCATGGTGCCTCCGGCGCCTCCCGTGTTGCCCACCGAGAAGAAGGAGTAGGGCGATGCGCGCGATGGTTTCGGTGTTCGGGGTGCGGGGTGTCCCCGGGTTGTTGCGGGCGCTGGCGCTGGGGCTGCTGGCAGCTTGCTCGGGTTCCACGGCGAACGCGCCAGCGAAGACAGCCAAGAGCCCCGGCAACGAAACTGCGGCCGAGGCAGAACCGACGCGCACACCCGCTGGCCCTGCCATGGCAGGCGCCGCGGCGAGCGCTTATGCCGCCGGCATGGAGGCCTTCAAGAGCGGCGACCTGGACGGTGCCAGCCAGCAGTTCACCAAGGCGATCCAGAGCGATCCGCGGGCCTACCCGGCCCACGTGGCGCTCGGCGTGGTGCAGGAGCGGCGCGGCGAGATGGCGCGCGCGCTCGAGTCCTACAACGCGGCACTGGCGGTGGCTGGAGACTTTGGTCCCGCGATCCAGGCCAAGGTGCACCTGCTCCTGGCCATGGGCCGCGCCTCGGACGCCGACACCTTCGTGCGGGGCCTGGCGGCGAAGTTTCCCGACAGCGCGGCGGTGCTGGCCGGGCAGGCTGAGGTCGCATCGGCGCGGGGCGACTCGCCGTCGGCGCAAGAACTGGCGCAGCGAGCGCTCAAGAAGGACCCCGACTATCGGCCGGCAATGGTCACGCTGGCTCGGGATCACTACCGATCACGGCGGCTGGATCTCGCGCTGTATACGCTGACGGCCATCCTGGACGGCTATGGTCCCGAGAACCCGCCGCGCGACAAGAACAACGCAGACGCCCACATGTTGCGCGCGCTGATCTTGAAGGAGCAGGGGAAGCGCAAGGCAGCGATCGAAGAACTGGGCAATGTGCTGACGCTACGTCCGGACCTGGTCGAGGCGCGGCTGCATCTGGCCACGTTCATGCTGGAAGCCGGCAACGCCGCGGAGGCGCGTCCGCTCCTGGAGGATGCGCTCAAGTACGATCCATCCAACGTGCTCGTGCACCTGAACCTGGGCGACGCCTACCGCCTGCTCGGTAAACCGAAGGACGCGCTCGATCACCTGACCTGGGTTTCACGCAAGGATCCCTCGATGGCCCAGGCCGCGTACAACCAGGGCCTGGTCTATCTCTTCTCGGCGAGCGTTCCGGGCGTGACGGAGGAGCAGGCCGTCGCTCGTGCGATCGAATCGTTCGAACATTTCAAGAAGCTAGAGCCGCGCGCCGCTCGGGGTGCGGGGGATGACGTGGACGAGTTGATCGCGCGCGCGCGCAACAAGAAGGCCATCATGGATGCGATGAAACAGACCGCCACGCCCGCCGCCCCGGCCCCAGGAGGAAGCGGATGAGTCACTGGCACTGGCTGGCACTGCTGGCCGCGCTCAGCGCGAGCGCGCCGGCATTCGCTCAGAAATCGGGGAGCAAGAGCCGTGTCGTGACCATCAGCGAAGTCACGATTGTCGGGCGCATCCAGAAACCCATCGCCGCCGTGGATGTCAGCCGCATCCAGCCGAAGCTGACGCTGGCCGAGTTGCGCCAGCCGTTCCTGCAAAAGATCGAGGAAGCCATCTACCGTTCGCCATTTTGAGCGCAGGAGCGGAGCGGCAGTGACCCATGACCGGTCGAAAGCGTGACGTTGATCTGGACTGTGGCGTGCTTGTGCAGCGTCGCTGCGCTGCTTTTCTTCAGTTACCGGCGGCTGGCGACGTTGCGTCGCTGCGAGCGCTGGGCGGCGCCCCTGCTCGAGCGCGCGCGCCGGAGCGCGCCCGGCACCTCGAGCGAGGAGTTCGAGGAAGCGACCAGCGAGCTCCGCTGGCAGCTGAGAGCCCCGTCGCTGGTCCCGCGCGGCTGCGCGAAAGCGGCATTCTGGCTCGGCGCTGCGGCTGCCCTTATGCAAACAGCCCGGCAGCTCGGCGAGGGCGATGCGCGCGATTGGGTCGCACCGGTCGTCAGCTTGGCCATTGGCTGCGCGGGAGCGCTGGGTTGCAGTTTCATCGGGCGCACGGCCGAGACCGAGGCACGGCGGCTCCGCGAAGCATGGAACGCTCTTATCCGTCGATCGACCCGGGACGTCAGGACCTAGAGCTTGGGGCCAGATTCATGGACGTTGCAGGAACCGCCAGCTACGCTGAGTCCACTCTGGGTGAAAGAGCACTGAGAGCACACGCATGACGCAGCAGTCGCCGTTGTCGTCGAACACCGAAGGAGCGGGCTCGGGACCCCAGCCAGCAGGCAACATGACCGCCGTGATGCGGGCGGTCGCCAGCAGCGGCCCGAAGGTGCTGCGGATCGGCTTGATTCAGGGCGGGCGCGTCGTCGAAGAGCGCATCATCAAGCAGCGCACCAGCGTCACCATAGGTCCGAACGAAAAGAACATGTTCGTGATCCCGGGTGGCGAGCTGCCCGCCAGTTTCCGGCTCTTCGAGCTGGTCGGGAGCGACTATCATCTGAACTTTACGCCCTCGATGAAGGGCCGTTTGGCCCTGCCAACGGGGCTCTCCGATCTGAACAACTTGCGCGGACAGGCGCGCGCGAGCGGGCAGGGCGGTCACCAGATCCAGCTGACCGAGGATTCGCGCGGCAAGGTGGTGGTCGGAGACACCACGTTCTTGTTCCAGTTTGTTGCGCCGCCGCCGATTCAACCGCGGCCGCAGCTGCCGGTATCGGTCACGCGTGGCGCTGCGTCCGTCGATTGGCCCACGACGGTCATCGCCGCCTTCTCGTTCCTGGTGCATTTCTGCGCCATCGGCTCGATCTACTCCGACTGGCTCGACCCGGTCGTCGATTACGACGTCAACGTCAGCGGGCTCGTGGAGTCGGTGAAGTCGCTGCCAGCGCCGCCCCCCGTGGAAGAGCCCGAGCAGCCCGCGCCCGAGGAAAAGAAGGCGCAGGACGCCCCCAAGGCAGAGGCGCCCAAGCAGGCGGTGAAGGCTGCTCCAACGCCCGCAGGCAAAGAGCACGTCAGCAAAGCTCAGGCAGCCGCCATCAGCAACGAGCTCGCTTCGCTCGAGATGGCCACACTCGCGGCCCTGTCCGGTGTCGGTCCGGCGACAGCGAACGTGCTGCGCAGCGGCGAGGTCCCCACCAGCGCCCTGGATGCGGCGGCCGCCTCGGAAGCTGGCGTGTCGGCAGCAGGCGGCAGCGGCTTGAAGCTCGGCGGCGCCGGCGGCACGGTGCGCCCGGGTGCAGCTGGCGGTGGATTGGCGAGCATCGGTGCCACGGGTAAGAGCGGCGGCGCCGGCAGTGGTACGACCCAGCAAGTCAAAGGGCCCCACGGCAGCGCCAACATGGGTGATGCTGCCGTCGCGGGTGGCTCGGTCAGCGATGCCAGCCGGGTCGTGGCACAAATGCGCGCCGGCTTCCGCGCCTGTTACAACCGCGGCCTCGCCGAGAACCCGGACATCGAAGGCAAGATTCAGCTCAACATCCGCGTAGGCCCGACAGGGCAGGTCGCCGGCGTCACGGCAACGAAGACGGGCAACCTGCCCGACTCCGTCGTGGAATGCGTGAAATCCCGCGCGAATTCGGCCAATTTCTCGGCACCTCAGGGCGGTGCCGCGGTGGTGCAGGTGCCTGTATCTTTCGTGAAACAGTAGGGGCTGAGGTGGTCTTGGGCTGGCCCCTGAATGCGCGCTGCAATCACGGCATCCAAGCTGGATGCGCGCCCGGGCCAGGGGTGGTCAAAACGCCCAGCCTTCCGCTTCGCGTCGGTCTGCGCCACACCGACAAATGCTCAAAATCATTGAAGTTGTTTCTTTGACATCAGCAGGGCGCGAGATCAGACTAAAGGGCATGCAATTTTTGACGAGGGAAAGCAGCATGGGCCCGCGGGGGAAAGGTCGGCAAGCCGCGCGTGCTTCGCGGCGGCTGAGCACGTTCGCGCTGCTGGCCCTGACACTCGTGGCGGCCGGCGCCGGGATGCGCGAAGCGTTCGCGCAGAACACGAGCTCCGCTCCGCTACCCTCCGATCGTATGAGCGCCGCCGACCTCGGGCCCCCGCAAAACTCCGGCTCGGGCGAGGACAACCTTTCGCCCGATGAAATGCTCGCCAAGGCCAAGCAGTTCGTCGCCGGTATCGAGCAATCTTCGGGGTCCATTTCCCGCCAGCTGCAGGCGGCACGCAAAGAGCGCGACGTGGTGCGCGTGCTGTGCCTGAACGACAAGCTCAACCAGGTGGACGTGGCGCTCGGCTCTGCGCAGGACCGGCTGGGCTCGCTGCGCACCGCAGCAGAGCGCGCCGATGTGGATCGCTCGAAGCACGAATACACGGTGCTCGAGGTGCTCAACGATCGCGTGCGAGTGCTCGTGAACGAGTCCAATCAGTGCGTGGGTGAGGAGACGGGGTTCATCGGTGAGGCCGAAGTGAGCGTCTCCGTCGATCCGAACCTGCCGAACGCCGACACCACGGGCAGCGCCGCCGCGAGCGCTCCTCCGCCTCCACCAAACATCAGCAGTCCCGTCGAGTAGTCGCCGCGGGTCAGCCCGCTTTCAGTTTTCACAGCCCACCTTCAGCTCCGCCGAGCTCGCGCGCGGAGCTTACTCTGTTACCGATGCGCGTCTCATCTGCGATCTTTTTGCTCTCCGCTGTGGCGTTCGTTGCGCCGCGCGCGGGCGCGCAGACGCAGCCGTGGCTCGAAGATCGGCGTGTGGGCGGCGGCATCGGGGTGCGCACGGGCAACTTCGAGTTGCACCCGGCCATCGCGGGCGAGATGGGCTACGACTCGAACTTCTATCAATCCGCGGGCAGAGTCAGCGCGCCCGGCAGCTTCGGCGTCGGCTTCTTCAACGAGCCCGATGTGGGCGTCGTGCGCTTTCGCGTCACGCCCTCGCTGACGCTCAAGACGCTCGGCCCGCAGCGCAGCGACAGCGAGGAGGGCGGAACGACACCGCCCAAGGTCAACTTCAGCGCCGAAGCCTCCGGCAGCTACAACGAGCTGCGATCGACCGACTCCACCTATTCCGACTACGTCGCAGATGACCGCTTCTTCACGCTCGACCCGAACGCGAACGCGGAGTTCTTGCCGCAGCGGCCCTGGGGCGCGGCGCTCAACGCCGCGTACAGCCGTGAGGTGCAGCCCGTCAACGATCCGACGGCACCGCCGCGCGGGGGCCGAGACACGGTGCATGCGGGCGCAGCAGTCAACTGGCGCCCGGGGGGTGGAGTGCTCGAATGGAGTCTGGGCTATGACATGGCCTACATCGGCTTCGAGAGCCGCGACTTCTCCAATTTCGTGAGCGTCTCTCACACCGCCGCCCTGAAGGGGCGCTGGCTGTTCTTGCCGCGCACCGCGCTCCTCTATTCCGGGGAGTACGGCGTGTTGACCTACCCCGACGGCGGGAACATCAAACCGCCGGGCTCACCGCTCAGCTCTCGCCTGGGCATCAACGGCTTGATCACAAACCACTTCGGCCTGCTTGCTGCCGCGGGTTGGAAGAGCATGTTCTTCAGCCGCAACGACAGCTTTGACAGTGTGGTCGGCAACGTGGAGCTCACCTGGTACCCGCTGCCGCGCCCGGATCTGGCGCCCGACGCGGCGACGGTGGGCCTGTCTGCGATCAGCGTCGGCTACCGGCGAGACGCTACCGCGTCCTACCTTGGAAACTACGCGCAATCTGACGGCGGCTACGCCAAGACGTCGCTCTTTCTGGCGGGCATGTTCCTGGTGACACTGGAGGGCTCCGTCGACCATCTGCAGCGACCCGCCAGCTACTTCTCCAGCGGGGCGGTGCAGTCGTCGCCCTATTCGGAGAACCGAGTCAACGTCACCGGCTTCGCTGAGTACAGAACGAGCGATACCTTCGGCATCAACACCACCCTGCGTTACAGCGCCAACATCACCGATCAGATCATACCGGTGAGCGAGTCCCCGGCGGACGGCTTCGATGATCTCGGTTTTAATCGCTTCGAAGCTTGGGTCGGCGTACGCTACTTCCTATGACATCTGAGTCCGTCGCCGCAGGGCTGCCGGCTTCGTTGCCAGCCCGCGTGCGGCGAGCCCTCGAGCTCACGGCCTTGTTGTTCTGCGCCTGGCTGGCGGCGTTTTGCGCGGGCTGTGGCCCGAAGGTGGACAATTCGCGGGTCAAGCTGCCGCAGCCGGTGGAGAGCACCACGCTCGGTCCTGGCGATCTCTTCACGCTGGAGGTCGTGGGAGAGAAAGACCTGCCGAAGGAGTTCCAGATAGCGTCCGATGGTACCGTGGATTTCCCTTATGTGCACCGCATGGAGGTGCAGGGGCTGGAACCACAGGAGCTCGCCCGCACGGTCCGCGAGCGGCTGATCGAATTGCGCATCCTGACCGATCCCAGCGTGATCGTCTCGGTCAAGGAATACAACAGCAAGCGCGTCACCGTACTCGGCGAGGTGAAGAAGCCGGGCAGCTTTCCGCTGCGCCCAGGGATGACCCTGGTACAGGCGATCAGCGATGCGGGCGGACTGAGCGCGATTGCGAACGGTGACCGCGTGAATCTCACGCGCAAGGAAAAGGGCTCCGCCACGACCGTCGTGCTCAGCTTCGACTCCATCACCTCCGGTAAGTCTCCGGATCTTCCATTGCAGGCCGGCGACCAGATCTTCGTCAACGAGCGCGTGTTCTGAGGGCGGCTGAAGCCGCCGGGTGGTTGTGCGCGCGCGCGGACCAGTGTACGGCTCGGCGCCGTGATCACTCGCTTTCGTCCTCTGTTGCTCGGCTCCGCGTCACCGCGCCGCAGTGCTCTGCTCGCCAGCCTGGGCCTGCCATTCCTGGTGCTGCCGGCGGACATCGTCGAAGATGTCGAACCCGGGGAGCGGCCGCGCGCGTACCTGGAGCGCATCGCCGCGGGCAAGCTGGCCGCGGTCTATGAGCGGCTGAAGCGCGAGGGCCGACCCGCGCAGGCTCCTGGCGGCATCGCGGCCGTGGTGGTGGCGGACACGACAGTCGTGATCGACGATGAGATCGTCGGCAAACCGGCCGACGTTCAGGAGGCGGTGAGCACGCTGCACCGACTTGTCGGTCGCACCCACACCGTGCTCACGCGCTACGCGATCGGCGCTGATCCGGCCCAGGCCACGGCCGCGCCGCTGCTGGCGAGGACCGTCGAGACCTCGGTCACCTTGCGCGCGGCGACCGATCAAGAGGTGCGCGGCTACGCGGCGAGCGGCGAGGGGCTCGACAAGGCAGGCGCATATGCAGCGCAGGGGCTCGGCGCATTCTTGGTCGAGTCGGTCGCCGGCTCGTACACGAACGTGGTGGGGTTGCCCGTGTGCGAGCTGGTGAGCGATCTGCGAGGGCTTGGTGTCCTACCGGCGTTTCCGGACAGCTTCTTTCCCGCAGCTTTTGACAGCCCCCCGTCCTCGGGGGGATAATCAAGCCATGGCGCTAATTGATACCGAAGAAGCCGCTCGCCGCCTGGCGCGGGCGATCGCCAGCGACCTGTCGCTGTACAATGAAGAAAAGATCGTTCGGGGCATCGAGGGCGACAGCCTCTTCGAGGAGCTCAGCGAAGAAATCGAGGAGGGTCGCGCCCTGTACAAGAGCCGTGTGGCTCCCGACCTCTACTCGCATAACTTCTACGATCGCGCGCTGGTGGATATCTTGGTTCGCTCTCGGGGACACATCAAAAGCCTGATGTGGTAAGGGGGTCGGCGTTGACGATTGCCCGGGCCGATACTTATCCCCACGCCTGATCCGAGGGGTCGAGCATGAGCCGCGAGCGCTTCGTGCTCGCGGCGGGCCAAGCACGCGAGCGCGTCGACAAGGTATTGGCGCGCCTGCTGGTTCCGCATTCTCGCGCTACCGTGCAACGCTGGATTCGCGAGGGCCGAGTCACCATGGGTGGTGTGCCCTGTCGCGCGCGTGACTCGGTCGCGGGCGGAGCCGTGCTGGAGGTAGAGATTGGGCCGGACCTGCTCTCTGCGGCAGAGCCCGACGCCTCGGTGCGCTTCAGCGTGGTGTTCGAGGATGCGCATCTGATCGTGGTGGACAAGCCCGCGGGCGTGGTCGTGCATCCGGCGCGGGGCCACCGCACGGGCACACTGGTGAGTGGGCTGCTCGCGCGGCCCGGGTTCGCCGTGGCGCCCAGCGATGAACGTGATCCATCGGGTCACCTGCGCCCGGGCATCGTGCATCGCATCGACAAGGATACGAGCGGGCTGCTCGTAGTGGCGAAAGATGCGCCCACTCGTGAAGGACTCAAGCGCCAGCTGGCCGCGCACAGCATGGCGCGCGTCTACCAGGCGCTGACCCTGGGGGTACCGCGAGCGGCGCGCATCGATACGCTCCACGGCCGCGACCCGCGCTCGCGCCTGCGCTTCACCTCGCGCCTGGCGGAGGGCAAGCGAGCCATCACAAACGTGGCGCCGATCGAGAGCTTCCATGGCGCCGCAGCGCTGGTCGAGTGCCGCCTGGAGACGGGCCGCACGCACCAGATCCGGGTGCACCTGGCCGAGCAAGCCGGCACCCCGTTGCTCGGTGACACGCTCTACGCGAAGAGTGCGCCCGCGGCCAGAGCGGGGCACTCTGGCGTGCCAGCGGCGGAAGTGGCGCGCATCGCGGGCGCCCTCGGGCGCCAGGCACTGCACGCGCGGGTGCTCGGTTTCGAGCATCCCGTCACGCGCCAGACATTGCGCTTCGAGCGCGAGCCACCGGAAGACTTCGCGACGGCGCTCGCCGCACTGCGGCGCTGGGCGGCAGCGCCGGCCCCTGAGCGGCGGTGATGAACAGTTGTGCGGCCGGGGGCGTGCCCCTATGCTCCAGTTCCCGAGTATCGGAGCCGCCATGTCCTCACCCAACGCCACAAAAAATGCTCCGCCTTCACTGTTGACGCAACGCCTGAACAAGGGCGCGAGCAAAGACCGGCAGGTTCATCATCTGGGCGGGTATGCCTTCGGGCCGCTGCTGCGCATCGAGCGCTACGCCATGGGCAATGGGCTCTCGATTCTGCTGGTCGAGGACCACGCGGCCCCCACGGTGGCCTATCACACCTGGTTTCGCGTCGGGTCCCGCCACGAGTCGCCAGGGAAGACGGGCATCGCGCACCTGTTTGAGCACCTGATGTTCAACGAGACCGAGCACCTCGCAGCGGGCGAATTCGATCGCGAGCTGGAGGAGCTGGGCGCGGAGAGCAACGCCTCCACCTGGCTCGACTGGACTCACTACGACATCGCCGTCCCGTCCTCTGCCTTCGAGCGGGTGGCGGAGCTGGAGTCGGAGCGCATGCAGCACTTGGTGCTGCGCGAGCCGCAGGTCGAGAGTGAGAAAGAGGTCGTCGCAAACGAACGCCGGTATCGGGTCGAGGACGACGTGGAAGGGTCGGTCGGGGAGCAACTCTGGGCGACCGCGTTCGAGCGGCATCCCTATCGCTGGCCCACGATCGGTTGGATGGCGGACATCCAGGGTTTCACCGTCGAGGACTGCGAGAAGTTCTATCGGACCTACTACGCGCCGAACAACGCGACGCTGGTGCTCGTCGGTGACGTCGACCCGGAGCGCGCGCTGGCCAAGCTGCAGGAGAGCTACGGTGGTTATCGCGCGGCAGCGATTCCCGACCCACCTCTGGAGGCCGAGCCGGAGCAAACCGAGGAGCGGGTGCGCGCGCTGACCAAGATGACCCCCACCTGGAAGCTCAATCTGGGCTATCGCAGCCCGGCGCTCGGGCATCCCGACCATCTGCCACTGAGCGTATTGACCGAAGTCCTGTTCGGAGGCCGCTCGTCGCGGCTGGTCAAGGCGCTGGTGCGGGACCGCGAGATGGCGGGTGACGTGCGCGGCTCTCTGTCGCCGCTGCGCGATCCGGGGTTGCTGGAGATCTTCGTGAGCGGTCGCGAAGGCTTCCGCGCCGACCAGCTGCAGAGCGCCGTGGATGTCGAGATCGATCGAGTACTGGCGGAGCCGATTAGCCCGGACGAGCTGGAGCGCGCCAAGGCGAGGATCGAGCTCGGCCTGTTGCAAGGCCTGCAAACGAATGAAGGCAAAGCCTCCACCATCGGCTTTTACGAGGTCGTCTTGGGCAATCCAGCGGCCGGCTTCGATCGTCTGCAGGCATTGAGCGAGATCCGGCCACAGCTGTTGCGGGAGCTGGCGGTTCGCTATCTCGGCCGTAAGTCACGGACGGTGATCCGAGTGGAGCCACAGCCCGGTCTCGCCGCGGCAGGAGATGGCGAATGAGTGCTTCGAGTCCGTGCGTGCTCCTGGAGCGCGACGCTTCGTTACCGTTGGTCCATGCGGGCATTTCGACCCGCTCCGGCGCTGACGAAGACCCGGAGGGGTTCGAGGGTCTGACGCGCATCGCCGGGCGCCTGATGAGGCGCACGGCGGGTGGCAAGAACCCGGACGAGATCGACGCGCGCGTCGATCGCATGGGCGCCTCGCTCGGGCTGGATGCCGGTCACGGTGGAGTAGCGCTGAGCGGTGTGGTGCTGGAGCGTTCCTTTACGGACTTCATGAACCTGCTCGAAGAGACGCTGACCGAGCCCGGGCTGGCGCAGGACGAGCTGGAGAGGCTCAAGCGCGAGACGAGCGCGGAGCTGGTCGAGATCCTCGACAGCGATCAGCAGCTCGCCCAGCGCTGGTTCCTGCGCAGCGTCTTCCAAGGGCACCCATACGGTCGAACGGTGATCGGTACCGAGCGCAGCCTGTCGGCGATCGGCGTGGAAGACGTTCGGAGCTGCCTGGCGCGGGAGTTTCGCCGCGACAGTCTGGTGTTCGCTTTCGCGGGAGCGGTCGATGCGGAGCGGGCGCAGCGCGCGGCGAGCGCCATCTGGCAGCGCCTGCCCGACGGCGGCAGCGTGCCGCCTCCGCCTCCCGAGCCCTCCGCGTCGGGGGGCCGGCGCCTGGTTTTCGTGGACAAGCCCGAGCGTACCCAGACGCAGATCCTGATCGGCGGCATCGGCAGCCATCCGCGCGACCCGGACCACTTCGCGCTGTTGCTGGCAAACACCGTCTTTGGCGGCACATTCACGGCTCGGCTCACGCAGGAGGTGCGCGCGAAGCGGGGTTGGTCCTACGGCGCGTACTCCTCGCTGGGCTACGACCGGCAGCGACAGGCCTTCAGCATGTGGACGTTCCCCAAAGCGGAAGACGCGGCTCAGTGCATCGAGCTGGAGCTCGAAATGCTGCAGCAATGGTGGGAGTCCGGCATCACGGAGGAGGAGTTCGTGTGGGCCCAACGCTATCTGGTGCAGTCACAGGCCTTCGCGCGCGACACTGCAACCAAACGCATCGGGCTGCGACTCGACGAGATGCTCAACGACTTGCCCGACGGCTACCACGACGGCTTCGTGGAGCACATACAGGCCGTGACGCTGGAGCAAGCCAACGCGGCGGTGCGGCATCGGATCTCGCTCGAGCACTTTGTGGTGGTCGTGCTGGGCACGCACTCTGCGATCGGCGCTGACGTGAAGAAAGCGATCCCCAATCTCGCGAGCGAGCGGATCGTGCCGTTCGATACGGAATGAGGCCGCTAGCCGCAGCTCATAGGTGATCCCTTAAGCCAGGCGCCCGGGCAGACCGACCAGGTCGAGCCCGAGGGCAAGTCGACCCCGGTGGCGCTCGCGGTGCAGATTGGAGCGCTGGGCGTTGACGCCCAGGAAGTGAAAAATTCGCTCGAGCAGGGGTCGAAGGCCGCGGAAGCCTCTGCGTAGGCAGCGAAAGAATTCCTGCAAGAAGGTGTGACTGCACATGGAGACGCGGCGAGTGGAGATCGCCGTACCGCTGGTTCGCTGGCAGGCGTGCGCGAGGTAGCGCTTCAGGAAAGCAGCACAGAGGGCGGCCCAGATGAGCCCTTCGGCAATGTGCGGCTTGCTCGTGCAGAAAGCGTGCAGGTTCGCGTAGGACTTCAGCTCCTTGTAATAGAGCTCGACCTGCCATCTCAGGCGATAGGCCTGTAGGATTTCCGCGGAATCGAAGGCGTTTCGGTCGAGGTTGGTGATCAGACGGATCCAGCCGTGTTTGGGGCCTGCCCACTTCAAAACCAGCCGCGCACGCCAACCGTCCTTACATTCCACGTCGATATCGTGCCGCTTTCCCTTTGGTAGCCGCCGGAGCACCGCACTCAGAAGCCGACCTTCGCAGGCACGGTAACGCGAGCCACGTCGATGAATCTTGCTGACCCGTGGATTGAGGTTCGAACGGAGTCGGATGACGAAATGACCCTTTTCTGCCTCGACGTCTCGCATGAACCAGGTGCTGTCGTAACCGCGATCTGCCAGAAAAAGCTTGTCGCGAAGCTCACTCGGCGCGGGCAGGAAATGGCGTTCGCACTCCTTGTCGGCGGCGGCCGTGACACAGATGAAGTTGTCGCCGAAGAGCGACAGCGTCGTGTGTAACTCCACCGCCGCAGGACTCACCTTGGTGAATCGGCCCGGGAACGACTCCACCAAGCCATCGTGCAGCGCAAACGACGTTCCGTCGTGGATGACGATGTCTTTGAACCGTCGAAAAGGCCCATCCTTGGCTGGTTTCAACACCGGTGCACAGAGCTGGCTCACCATCGCCTCGAAGAGGTGCCGCATGAGCTCGGGAAAACCGGGACAGTCGAGCCGATTGTAGTACGGCTTGTAATAGATCTCGGTGTCGTGATCCCGGTTGAAGTCTCGCAGCAAGTCCGCAATCGATTCGACGCGCCGGCTTCCCAGCGACTGCAGAAGACTCGTCACAAACCGCAGCGTCGTGATCGAGCGCGTCCGCTTTTCAAAACCGGTCTCCCGTCCCAGAACGAATAGGTCTCTGTCACCCAGAGCCCGCTTGAGTTGGGCGGCACTTCTCGTAATCTGCGAACCGAGCATTGGGCTCCTCCTTGGTCTAGACACCCGCGGAAGTAGCCCAGTGCTCACCTATTGAAAATCCATGATGGATCGGCGCCTTACGAAAGCCTGCCCGGCTAAGATCCTACCTATGAGCCGC
>JAICTU010000142.1 GCA_025936205.1 Polyangiaceae bacterium
CGGCGGCCCTATTGCCGGCGGCCCTATTGCCGGCGGCTCGATGGTCCGCGGCTCGATGATCCGCGGTCCTGAGCTCGCGGGCGTCGCCCCGCCCTGGCTCGAGGCCGTGGCCAAGGACCTGGCCGCACACAAGGGGGCCTCGCTCGTGATCGCCGGCTCACGCCAGCCTGCAGCCGTCCATGCTCTGGTGCACGCGATCAACGCGGCCCTCGGCAACGCGGGCAAGACGGTGGTCTACCTACCGCCGGTCGACCCCGAGGAGCCCGACCCCTTCGCCGACGTCGCCGCGCTGGCGCGCGATATGGCCTCGGGACAGGTGCAGACCCTGGTCGTGCTGGGCGGGAACCCGGTGCTGGATGCTCCCGCCGACGTCCAGTTCAAGGAGGCGCTCGCCAAGGTCCCACTGAGCATCTGCCTCTCCGACCATCGTCACGAGACCGGTGAGCTGTGCACCTGGCATGTGCCGCAGGCCCACGCGCTCGAGAGCTGGGCAGATCAGGTCTCCCGCGCCGGCGCCTACTCCGCGCAGCAGCCGCTGATCGCGCCGTTGTTCAAGGGTCGCACGGAAGCCGTGATGCTGGCCGCGCTCGGCGCCGACACGCAGCTCGACCCTCACCAGCTGGTCAAGACGACCGCGGCAGCGTACGGGGCCGCCGACGAAGCGAGCTGGCAGCGGCTGCTGCAGCGGGGGGTCGGACCGCGCAGCGCAGCGCAGCCCGCGGCCGGGCTCGAACTACGAGAATCGGCGATCGCGGCAGCGATTCGCGCGCTGCCGGAAGCCGCACAACTGAGCTCCGACGCGCTCGAGATCGTGTTCCTCGCGGACAACAAGCTGCTCGACGGCCGCCACGCGAACAATGCCTGGCTGCAAGAGCTGCCCGATCCGATCACGCGCATGACCTGGGACAACGCCGCGCTGATCGCGCCGAGCACCGCCCAGGCGCTCGGCGTCGCCAGCGGTGACCTGGTGCGGCTGACCTCGAAGGCGGGCTCGATCGAGATCGTGGCCTGGGTGCAGCCCGGCCAGGCGCAACACTCGATCGGTCTCCCGCTGGGCTGGGGACGCAAGCGCGGCGGGAAGCACGCGCTGGGCGCCGGCTTCGACGTTTATCCGCTGCGGACCAGCGAGGCCCCGCACTTCACCGCCGGCGTGAAGCTGACGAAGCTCGGCACGCGCTATCCCCTCTCGCAGACGCAGGAGCACGACGTGATGGAGGGGCGCCCGCTCGCGCTCGACGCCTCGCTCGACGCCTATCGCGCGCAGCCAGCCTTCGCGCAGGCGGGCTCGCCTGATCCTGCCGCTGCACCGCTCTGGAAGACGCAGGACTACTCACAGGGCCCGCAGTGGGGCATGGCCATTGACCTCAACCGTTGCGTCGGCTGCAGCGCTTGCGTGATCGCTTGCCAGGCTGAAAACAACATCCCGGTCGTGGGCAAGGAACAGGTCGCCCGCGGTCGCGCGATGGCCTGGCTGCGCATCGACCGCTACTACGTGGGCGAAGACGCCGACGAGCCCGAGGTCGCCTTCCAGCCCGTCAGTTGCCAGCACTGCGAGCAAGCGCCCTGCGAGAATGTGTGCCCGGTCAACGGCACCTCGCACAGCCCCGAAGGGCTGAACGACATCGCCTACAACCGCTGCATCGGCACGCGCTACTGCATGAACAATTGCCCGTACAAGGTACGGCGTTTCAATTTCCTGAACTACAATCTTGACATCCCCGAGACGCAAAAGCTGGTCTACAACCCCGACGTCACGCTGCGTTTCCGCGGCGTCGTCGAGAAGTGCACGTACTGCGTGCAGCGGATCCAGAGCTCGAAGATTGCGGCCCAGCGCGAGGGGCGCGCGCTGAAAGACGGCGACGTGGTCAGCGCCTGCCAGCAGGCATGCCCGGCTCAGGCCATCAGCTTCGGTGACATCCGTGACGAAAAGAGCGCGGTGTCCCGGGCGCGCGCCGTCGACCGCAACTACGCGCTGCTCGCGGAGGTGGGCACCCACCCACGCACCCGCTTCCTGGGCAAGATTCGCAATCCCAACCCGGAGCTGAAGGGATGATCGCCGAGGGCCCCAGTACCGAGTTCAACGTCGAGCTGCCTGCTCATCTCACAGCCGAGGCCAGTGCCGAGCCGATCGCCGAGATCGGCGAGACGCGGCTGCTCCCCGCTCATCTCACTTCGGCGCTGATCTCGGAGCAAGTGACGGGCGTGACCGAGCAACCCGCGCGGCTCGGCTGGTGGCTCTACTTCGGAGCTTCGCTCGTGTTTCTGGGCGTGCTCGGGGTTTCGGTCTCCTACCTCTTCTGGGAGGGCATCGGCGTCTGGGGCAACAACAGCCCCGTCGCCTGGGCCTGGGACATCACGAACTTCGTGTGGTGGATCGGCATCGGTCACGCCGGCACCCTGATCAGCGCGATCCTGTACCTGTTCCGCCAGCGCTGGCGCACCTCGATCAACCGCTTCGCCGAAGCAATGACCTTGTTCGCGGTCCTGTGCGCGCTGCTGTTCCCGCTGATCCACGTGGGCCGCCCCTGGCACATCTACTACACGCTGCCGCTGCCCAATCAGATGGGCATGTGGCCGAACTTCAAGAGCCCGCTGCTCTGGGACGTGTTCGCGGTCGGCACCTACTTCACGGTCTCGTTGCTGTTCTGGTACGTCGGATTGATCCCGGATCTGGCCACGGCGCGCGATCGCGCGAAGTCACTGCTCCGCAAACGCGTGTACGGCTTCGCGGCGCTCGGCTGGCGCGGCAGCCACCGCCACTGGCGCCACTACGACCGCGCCTATCTGATCCTCGCCGGGCTCTCGACGCCGCTGGTGCTCTCGGTCCATTCGGTCGTCAGCTTCGACTTCGCCACCAGCGTCATCCCCGGCTGGCACACCACGATCTTCCCGCCCTACTTCGTCGCGGGCGCCGTGTTCTCCGGCTTCGCGATGGTCCTGACCCTGATGCTGATCGCCCGTCAAGTCTTCGATCTGAAGGAGCTCATCACCACCCAGCACCTCGAGCTGATGAACAAGATCATGCTCGTCACGGGCAGCATGGTCGGCTTCGCGTATGCGACGGAGTTCTTCGTGGCGCTGTGCTCGGACAATGCGTACGAGCGCTACGCGTTCCTCAACCGCGCGACCGGCCCCTACTGGTGGGCGTACTGCATCATGATCAGCTGCAACGTGCTCTCGCCGCAGCTGTTCTGGTTCAAGCGCCTGCGCACCAGTGTGCCGGTGATGTTCGTGGTCTCGATCCTGATCAACATTGGCATGTGGTTCGAGCGCTTCGTCATCATCGTGACCTCGCTCCACCGCGATTACTTGCCCTCCTCGTGGGGCTATTTCCGCCCCACAATCGTCGACATCGGCTGCTTCGTGGGCTCGCTCGGCCTGTTCTTCACCCTGTTCGCCCTCTTCATCCGCTGGGTCCCCCAGGTGGCGATGTTCGAGGTGAAGGCCATTCTGCCCGGCGCGCAGCCCGGCCACCATCAGCACCCCGCCGAGCCCCTACCCGCCACGCACCCCACCATTGAATCTTCGAGAGAATCCAGCCCAGACGAGGACGGCGGCGAGCTGCGCGGCGAGCCAGCGCTCGTCACCAAGGAGGCCTGAGCGGATGTCGACCAGCGCAGAAAATCCGCGACCCGCGCTCCTGCTGGCGGAGTTCGAGACCCCAGACCAGATCCTCGGCGCCGCACGGCGCGTGCGCAGCGCCGGCTACGAGAAGTGGGACGTGCACACGCCCTACCCGGTGCATGGCATGGACGCGGCAATGGGTCTCGGCGACTCGCGGCTCGGCTGGATCGTGCTGGCCTCGGCCTTGACCGGCTTACTCGCCGCCGTCGCGATGATGCAGTGGATGAACGGCTACGACTATCCGCTGGTGATTGGTGGCAAGCCACCCGAGGCCTATGCGTCGATGGTGCCGATCATGTTCGAGCTGACGGTCTTGATTGCCGCGTTCGGGGCGACCTTCGGCATGCTGGCCCTGAACCGCATCCCACGCCACCATCACCCCGTGTTCCATTCCGAGCGCTTCGAGGCCTGCTCGAACGACAAATTCTTCCTCTCGATCGAGGCAGAGGACAAGCAATTCGATCCGAGCGCGACGCGGGCGTTTCTGGAGGGGCTGGAGCCGAGCCATCTGGAGCTCGTCGAGGAGGCGGGGTGAAGCTGCGCGCACGACTCGCTGCTTGTCTGCTGTTACTGCCTGCCCTGGGCTGTCGCGGCCAGACGAGCAGCGATCCACCCATCGTGCTGCTGCGGAATATGTTCAACCAGGACCGCTACAACGCCCAGGCCGAGAGCCAGCTGTTCCGGGACGGCCGCGCCATGCGCATGCCCGTCGAGGGCACGATCCCTCGGGAACGCGAGATCGATCCGGAGATCGGCCAGGGCAGGCTGCAAGACGACTCGGGCTACGTGCAGGAGGTACCGCCGGCGCTGGCACAGCGCTTCGGTGGAGCGCAGGGGCTCGTCGAACGGGGGCAGGACCGCTACGGCATCTACTGCCGCCCCTGTCACGACGGCACGGGCTCCGGACAGGGCACGGTCATCACGCGCGCGGGCTGGCAGCCACCACCGCCCAGCTTTCACCAGGACCGTATTCGCCAGATGCCGGACGGGCAGCTCTTCGCCACCATCACGCACGGCGTTCGCACTATGCCCTCGTACGGCGCGCAGATCCCGGTCAGCGATCGCTGGGCGATCGTCAGCTACGTGCGCGCCCTGCAACTGTCCCAAGGAGCGACCGAGGAGCGGGGTGCCCCCGCAGAAAGAGTAGCGCCGTGAGCGACGAGAGAGCTTCGCAACCCGATAGCCAGTACCGCATTCCCGGCGGCAGTCCCTGGGCTCACGCCTGGAAGATGGCGGCGGGCGCCGGCGGGCTCGGTACGGTGTGCGCGGTCGCAGGCCACGCTGCCGACCACCGCCGCTTCGCGTTCGCCTACCTGATGGGCTTCTTGACGGTGCTGACGATGGTGCTGGGTTCGACCTTCTTCGTGTTGCTGCAGCACCTCACCAGCGCGGGCTGGAGCGTCACCGTGCGGCGCACGTCGGAGTTCTTCGTCGCGGGCGCCATCATTCTCCCGGTACTTGCCGTCCCCAACCTGCTCGGCTCCAGCGAGCTCTACCCCTGGTGGCACGAGCTTCACCCGGCAAAGCTCGGCTATCCGCAGGCAGGCTATCGGCAGCCAGTGTTCTTCTACGTCCGCGCCGTGCTCTACCTGGCGGTCTGGCTGTGGGTGGCCACCCGCCTGTTCCGCTACTCGATCAACCAAGATGAAAGCGGTGACCCGAGCTGGACGGTCAAGCTGCAGAGAATGGCGCCGCTCGCCACTCTCCTGTTCGCGTTCTCCTTGAACTTTGCTGCCTTCGATTGGTTCATGAGCCTCGAGCCTAACTGGTACTCGACCATGTTCGGCGTGCGCCTCTTTGCAACCTCAGCGTTGCTCTCCTTCGCACTCAACATCCTGGTCACGCTCGGCTTCTCCCGTGCGGGGATCAGCAAGGGCGCCATCCACGTCGAGCATTTTCACGACCTCGGCAAGCTTTTGTTCGGGTTCCTGGTGTTCTGGGCCTACATCTCGTTCAGCGAGTTTTTCCTGATCTGGTATGCGGCGATCCCCGCAGAGACCGTCTACTTCCACCGCCGCTGGGACACCGACTCCTGGCGCGTGGTCAGCATCTCGCTGGTCGTGGTGAAGTTCATACTGCCGCTGTTCTTGCTCCTGTCGCGCAACGCAAAGCGCAACCTCGGAGTGCTCGGGCTGGGCGCGGGGCTGATCGTCGCGTTGCACCTGGTCGAGATGTACTACTGGGTGATGCCTCGCTTCCAGGAGGGCGGCATCGCGTTCTCCTTCACCGGGTTCATCACGGACGCCGGATGCGTGCTCGCCAACGTCGGCCTGTACCTCGCGGTGGTCTTCCGCCGCATGCTGAGCCACCCCGTGATCCCCGTACGCGATCCGCGGCTGCAGCGCGCGATCCAGTTCGTGAACGCCTGACCTCGGGAGCTGCGATGAAGTTGCGCAATCAACTCTGGGTGGCTCTGCGCACGGCGCTGGCGACGGTCGCCGGCCTGTTCGCGCTGCAGCTCTGGTACTCCAGCTACCTCGACGTGCACGTCATCCACGGTGACCTGAGCGCAGCCCCGATGGACGCGAAGCTCGAGACCGTACGCAACGAAGAGCAGACCAAGCTGACCTCCGGCAGGATGCCGATCGCGCAGGCGATGGCCGCCGTGGCGCAGCGGGGCCGCAATGCCTTCCCCCGGCTCGAGGCCAAGCCCTCGAGCGACCTCTCGGCGATGTCCGGCTGGATGCACAGACCCGGCTTCAAGGTGTATGTTCCACGTACCGCGGCCGCTCTGCCAGGAGCAAAGCCATGAGCAGCGCCCAGTTGGTTGCCAGACTCGCCGGTGCGGCGATCGGCGTCGCCATCTACGTGGGCGTCAACGTCCGCACGGGGCATGCGCTGGTGCCCACCCTGGCGTCCCTGAACCCGGTGGACCCCGCATTCCTGCCGAGCCCTCCCGAGCCGCCGAAGCCCCCCTACCAGGCGGTGTGCAGCCCCTGCCATCAACCCAACGGGCTGGGCATCCCAGCTGCCTTCCCGCCCCTCGCCGGCTCCGATTGGATGACGGGCGACCCAGAGACCCCGATCCGCATCGTCCTGCTCGGCCTGACCGGTCGTGTCCAGGTCAATGGCGCGACGTTCGAACTGGTGATGCCGCCTCCGCCGGGCCTCGACGACGCCCGGATCGCCGAAGCCATCACGTACGCGCGCAGCAACTTCGGTAACAACGCGAGCGCGGTGGACGCTGCGCTGGTGAAGAAGGTGCGCGCGTCGCTGGGCGAGCGTACCGAGCTCTGGCGTGCCAGCGAGCTCACGGCGTTGCGTACGGGCGGTGCGACGCAAGGCGTGGAGGCCGCGGCGGTGAAAGCCAAGGGCTCCCGAACCCGGGGACGAGCGCCCTGACGTCCTCCGTCATCCACCCGCGGTTGTCAGGGCCGGAGCGCATCACTAAGCTGCGCACCCATGGTCCCCCGTCCCCTGCTCATTTTCATCGCCGCGGCCTGCCTCTGTGCCTGCGGCCTCTGTGCCTGTAGTCAGAGTGTGAACCCCGAGATGCAGTCCAGCATCGACAAGCGTGTGCTGTCCTTCAAGGAGTTCAGTGACAACGTCTACGAGGCGCCCCAAACAAATACGCCGCTGGCGCTCGCCGTCGGGCAGTGGACTCGCTACAAAATGATGGACAAGGAGGGCAAGCCCGCGCTGATGACCTACAAGGTGATCGGCGAGGATTCGGGCGCGTTCTGGCTCGAGACGGTGCGGGAGACGTACTACGAAAAGCAGGTCACGCAGCTATTGCTCGATCTGGGCAAGGGCCGCAGTCTCGATGACGTCGAGGTGCGTGCCATGAAGCAAAAGATCGACGACCATTCGCCCACCGAGTTTCCTGGATCGATGCTGAGCCTGATGAAACACCTGTGGAAGCCCATGGTCGAGAACATGGTCGTGGACTGGCAGGGCAAGGACCAGGACGACATGCGGGTCCCCGCCGGCGTGTTCAGCAAGTGCTACCAGGCCTATTCGACCGTGAGCTTCCTCGGCAATACGGAGAAGACGCGCAACTGGTCGCACCCGGTGGTGCCGCTGGGCGGCATGGTGCGCTCGCAGAGCGTCGACTCGACCATGTCGATGGTCTTGTTGGAGTTTGGGCTCAGCGGCGCGACCAGCGAGCTGTAGGCGAGCGCGGCGCGAGGGCGGCGCGAAGGCTATTTGGGCCCGGCGCCTCTCTGTACGAGGTCCGGCACCGCCGCGGCGTCATCGAGCGTGTAGTCGTACGGTGGGTCCGTGAACGCCGGGCCACCGCCACCGGTTGCCTGCGTGCCCGAAGTGGCATCGTAGACGTTGCCGTTGACGGCGATATTGGCGGTCTCCTGATCGGTCGCGTTGTTGAACTGGTGCGGCGACTTGACGCCGTCGAAGTAGCTGTTCTCGATCAGGACGTGCGCCTGGATACCCGCTCGAACGCAATAGTTGGTGGTGGGAGAGGCCCAGTAGTTGTTGAACAGGTGGTTCTCGCCAAACCGCACGCGGGGCTGGCGCTCGACGACGTTGTCTGCCCACCAATTGTGGTGCCAGGTGACGTTCAGGGCGTCGGCATCGGCGGTCGTGTTGTCGCTGCCCCCGACCAGGTTGCTGTAACGGTGCCCAGCGGCGCCGGTCGAGTCGTCACCGACGTCGTCGGTGCGAGGCGTGTAGTGGAACTTCGTCCACGAGATGGTGACGAAGTTGGCGCCGTTGCTCACGTCGAGATTGCCGTCGGTGCCGTCCGAAATGTCGCAGTGATCGAACCACACGTGATGCGAGTTCCGCTGAACGGTGATCGCATCATCTCCCGATGAACAGCCCGTGGCGGGATCGAAGCCCGGGTCCAGAGCGCAATTGCCGACGCCGTAGCCCACGATCTTGATGTTGCGGAAGATGACGTTCACCGACTGGTTGACTTCGATGTGACCGTGGAGCTCTGCGCCGCAGACGCCCGCGATGGTCTTGTTCGAACCCGGGCGCAGCACGCCCGGCGCCAAGACTCCCTTGACGAAGATGACCGCAGGGTCCGTACCGAGAACGGCCGCCTGAAGCTCGGCGAGGGTGGTCACCGTGATGGGTGTTGCATTGCCACCGCCCGTGGTGGTGGCTACCCCGTTGCCGTTGACCGCTGCCCAGCCAATGACCGGATCCGCCGGCGGCGGCGCGTCGCAGTTGCCGGGCTGAGCAGGCGGTGTCTGCGCGGGTGGTGTTTCCGCCGGCGGCGGCTGCTTGGCGCCATCCCCTCCCGACGCTCCGGGCATCTCGTCCGGAGGCGGAGCCAGGCCGACCGGCGCCTGCTGCTCGTTGCTCGAGCCCGTGGGGGACATCATCGTGCCAGTTCCGGACGGATTCGCCGAGGCAGCCGGGGTGGTGGAGGACGCCCCGCCCGTAGCTCCGGGTTGACTGAACGTGGGCCTGGTCTGCCCGTCGCCCTTCGCGGCAGGAGGATCTCCACTGCCGCACGCGATCGCACCGAGCAAGGGCAGAAATGAAAGCTGGGGTCTGGCCGATTTACGCATCATAGACGTCACCGCCCCGGGCCCCACTTGGGGCCCGCGCCGCGGACGCCGCTCAATGCACGGCAGAGCGCAATGGATCAGTCTATTCGCAACGTGGTTCAGGATGACGTGGTTCAGGATGAAACGCGGCGCAGGGCTTCGGATATCGCCATCAGCAAGGCACTCACGCCCTTGGGGTCGTTCGCCACAATGGGCTCGGACAGGTAGTAAGCAAAGCTGCCGTCGCGGTAGGGCTTGTTCCCCAGTCCAGCTACCCCGCAGATGCCGTCGAGGCGCTGGGGCGACAAGAACTTCCCCACTGCCGCCTTCAGTGACGTCAGCCCCTGCTCACCTGCGCTCGCGGGCAGTACGCCGAGGCGCTGCCCCTTCATCAGTGCGTAGGCGATCATGAGCGAGGCCGAGGCTTCCTCGTAGTTGCCGCTCGCCTTGCCCTCGTCGTCGGTGCGATCGAGGACCTGGTACCAGAGCCCCGCTGCACTCCGCACTCGAAGCAGTGCTTCCATCGCCTGCTGCAACTGCTCGCCGAGCGCGCGCGTCCCCTCACTGCCCAGGATGCCACGAAACTCGAGGCAGTCGGCGAGAGCCATGACGTACCACCCCATCGCTCGTCCCCAGAAGCACGGCGAGCACCCCGTCTCCGGGTTGGCCCAGCGCTCGTTCCGGCTTTCGTCCCAACCGTGGTAGCAGAGTCCCGTCTTTGGGTCCCGCAGTACGCGAGCCACGTGCGCGAACTGGCGCAGCGTATCGTCTGCCAGGTCACGTCGCTCTACGAGCGCGGCATAGGCGAGCTGAAAGGGCTGCGCCATGTACAGCCCATCGAGCCAGACCTGGTGGGGATAGTTTTGCTTGTGCCAGTAGCTCGCCGACTGCGTGCGGGGGTGCGCAGCCAGCTGCTGCATCTGGCTCTCGATCGCGCGCTGAAAGCGCGCCTCGCCGCGGCTCTCGAGCAAGGTGAACAGCACCTTGCCGGCGCAGATGTTGTCGATGTTGAACTCCAACCCATCGTAGCCGTCGATCTTCCCGTCCCGCGCAATGCGCGGCACGACCCGTTCGTGGACGAAGTCCCCAAATACGGCCTCTCCCGTCGCCCGCCACAGGTCGAGCGCGCCCTTGAAGACGATGCCATCTTCGTAGACCCAGCCGGGCTTGTAGGGCCGCCAGCGCTCCAGGTACCCGTGAATGAAGGGCGCCACCGCCTGGCCCAGCTCCGCGGTTTGCTTCGTCAGCATACATTTTCCTCGATGAAACCCGGGCCCTCTGCGCCTTCGATCTGCACGTTCTCCAGCGTGAGGCCCCGGACGTTGAGCACGCGAAAGCCCTCGCGCGCCACCGCCATGATGCCTTCCGCCATGTCCGGTTCGCCCGGAGTCGCCTGCGGATCGAACACGACGCGATAGTTTTGCAGCCGCAAGTTCTCGGCAGGCTGCTCGGGTAGGCCGAGCACATAGCCGGCGCTGTGCTGCACCTGGGTGGACACCACGTTCTCGAGCGAAATGTTGCGCAAGCTCGGCGTCCCGGCGTCGACCGGATGCGGCCGCCGGTCGCCGACGTGAGGCGCCTTGCCGTCCGGATCACACCAGTAGAAGCTGTTGATCACGAAGGGCGTGCCCACCCTCTCCATGCGCACATTCTGCAGGCGAATGCCGTCCACGATGGCGTCCTTGCCACGCCCGCGCCGCGTCTTGAGTCGCAGCCCGCGGTCCGTGCCCACGACCAGGCAATCCCGCGCCTCCACGTCGTAGACCCCACAGGCCATCTCCGAACCGATCACGATCGCGCCGTGGCCATCCTGCATCAGTGAGTTGGAGATGCGCACGCGCCGCGTGGGCACCAGCCCGAGCTGGGCCAGCGAGATCTTGCCCGACTTGATGGCGATGCAATCATCGCCGGTCGAGATCTGGACGCCGGCGATGCGCACGTCCTCGCAGCACTCCGGGTTGATGCCGTCGGTGTTGGGCGAGGTCATCGGTGCCCGCACCTCGAGGCGGGCGAACGTCAGCTGTTGGCAGCCAAAAGGGTGCAAGGTCCAGGCCGGCGAATTGCAAAGCGTCAGCCCCTCGATCGCGATGTTCCGGCTCCGAATCAAGTGCACGGTGCGCGGCCGCCACCCACCAAACATCGCCTTGGGTCGGCTCCACCAGGTCTCTCGGCTGGCGTTGCCGTCGATCACGCCCTCGCCGTAGATGCGAACGTTCTGCACCTCGATACCGGTGATGAGCCCCGCGTGCGACGGTAGGGCTTCACCCTCCCAGGTGGCGAGCACTTCACCCCCGCGCATTGCGGGCAGTACCGGCCAGCGTTCGATGTCGGGGTGCCCGAGCAGCCGCGCGCCCCGCGCCAGGTGCAGGTCGATGTCGCTCTTCAGAAACAGCGGCGCGGTCAGCCAGGTGCCTTCGGGGATGAACACCCGCCCGCCGGCAGGGCAGGCGTCGATCGCCCGCTGCAATGCGCTCGTGTCGTCGGCACGGCCGTCGCCCACTGCGCCGAACGCTCGGGGCTCCGCCGTCCCGCTCTCGGTCGCGGTCGTGAAATCCCCATGGAGCTCTTCACCCCCCGAGCGCACGAGCAACTGATACGCCGTTTTGGGCTGCAGATCGTTCAGCGTGAAGACATTCTCGCGCCCCCGCCAAACCGTGCACCCCCCGAGCACTGCTTCGTGTGGCTCGACCGAGCGATAACATTCGCCGTTCGAGACCTCGAAACAGGCGCTGCGTGGCGTGACCAGAAGCTGAGCGAGCTGCGGCTTGCAATTCATGAGCGGATCACCCGTTTCAGGATCTGGTTCACGTCCTCGTGCATGCGCGCGCCGGCTGCAGGAACATCGAGCCGTTGATAACCGAGGAGCTCGAACGCATCCATGAAAGCATCCCGCACGCGCGGATGATCATAGAAGCCGCTCTCGCGAACATGATTGGGTAGGCCGCTGACCTGCTCCCTGCCCTGCCAGGCAATTCCCGTGAGCTGACCATCGTCGGCGAGCACCTGCAGCGCACGCGCATTGACGGGGGGTCCGCGCCGCAGCCCCATCGCGCGCACGGCGTCCGCGTCTTGCAGCAGAAAGCCGAGGAGCAGCGCCGCCTCGTGCGGATGCGGCGTGTTGGCGTTGATCGCGAACATCATGCCGGGGCGAAACAGCAATCCTGCGTCGACCGCGCCGGCGCGCAACGGAAAGGCACCGAGCTCGACGCGCTGGCCCGGCGCCAGCGTGTCCGCCGACTTTCCGATCGCGGTGATCCATTGATGGACGCCGCCGTAGCGCCCATTGATCCAGGAGCGCATCTCGTGCGGCGCGACGTTGCCGTAAGAAGCCCGCTCCTGCACGCTCGGGATCACGTGCTCGTCGACGAGCCGGCGGTAGAACGCCGCGATCTTTTGCAGGTCGCCCGGGCTCGCATTCAGCTTGCGCCCCTGTTCGTCCACCAGCGGCTGACCGGTGCGCTGGACGAGCCAGGTGCGCCCCACGGCCGTCACGTCCTGCAGGTTGAGATCGAGCGGGTAGTACTCTGGCCCCAGCCGCGAGCAGAAGATCGGCCCCGCCGCGAAGAGCTCCTCCCATGTGCTCGGCAGCGGCACGCCCGCGCGCTCGTACGTGGTCGCATTGTAGTAAAAGAGCCGCGACGCCATCGAGATCGGCAGCGCGTTCAGCGTGCCTGCCATGGTGCCAAAGGCCAGCGCATCCGCGTCAAACTGCTCGAGCTCCACTTCCGCCAGTTTGCGCAGATCGTAGAACCCGCTCCCGTCGCGCGAGAACAGGACCAGCCAGTTCCAGTTGATCTGCATCAGATCGGGCGCGGTGTTGCCGGAGATCTGCGTCGTCAGACGCTCCAGGTGCCCGGCCCAGCCGGTGTACTCGGCGCGGACACGGATATCGGGGTAGCGAGCCTCGAAGCGGCGCAGCGCGCCGAGCTGCACCTTGTGAATGTCCGAGCCGCCCCACCAGCTCATCCGCAACTCGACGCCCGGGGCGCGGCGTGTCCCCGCCGAAGGAGCCGCGGCGCCAACGTACGGCGCGGCCAGGCCCGCCGCGGCCCCGACCAGAAATTGCCGCTTGGTCAGGCGGGGTTTCATCCCTTGACCGAGCCCATGGTGACGCCCTCGATGAAATAGCGCTGCGCGAGGAAGAACACCAACACGGAGGGCAGGAGCGCCAGCGTCGACATGGCCAGCACCTCGTTCCAGGCGGTCGCCTCCGTCACGTCGATGGAGATCTTCAGCGCCAGCGAGATCGGGTACTTGCCCACGCTGGAGAGGTAGAGCAGAGGACCCAGGAAATCGTTCATCGACCACATGAACTGGAAGAGCGCCACCGAGACGACCGCGGGTAGGATCACGGGCACCACGACATGCCAGAGCACCTGCAGGCTGTTACAGCCATCGATCACCGCCGCCTCCTCCATCTCGGGCGGAAAGCTGCGCATGAACTGCACGATCAGGAACACGAAGAAGCCCTCGGTGGCGAACGCCGAGGGCACATACAGCGGCAGAAACGTGTCGAGCCAGCCCAGCTCGCGGAACATCAGATACTGCGGGATGAGCAGCACGCTCTTCGGGAGCAGCACCGTGGCGATGAGCAGACCGAACAGGAGCCGCCGACCGGGCAGATGGAAGCGGGCAAACCCGAATGCAACGAGCACGGACGAGATCACCGTCAGGATCACCTTGGGCAGGACGATCCGGAGTGTGTTTGCGAAGTAGGTGGTGAACGTGTACTCGGTCGAGGTCTTCCAGCCCTTGGCGAACCCTTCCAGCGTGGGCGCCTCCGGCACCAGCCCCATACCGGAGAAGATCTCGTGATTCGGTTTGAGCGCCCCCGTGATCATCCACAACAGCGGATAGAGCATGAGCAGCCCCACGCCCACCAGCACACCGTAGCGCAGCGCAAGTAGCCTCACGGCGCCTGCTCCCGGTCCTGCCCGTAGAAGACCCAGTAGCGCTGAGACCGGAATGCGACGGCGGTGATGATCCCGATCAGCACGAAGAGAAACCAAGAGATGGCGCTCGCGTACCCCAGGTCAAAGTACTTGAATGCCTCCTCGTAGATCATCAAGGGCAGCAGGTACGTGGACTTGATGGGCCCGCCGCCGGTGACCACGTACGGCCCGTTGAACTCCTGGAAGGCCTGTACCGCCTGCATGATGAAGTTGAAGAACACCACCGGCGTCAGCAGTGGCAAGGTCACGCGGCTGAAGGTGCGCCAGGGCCCTGCTCCATCGAGCTTCGCCGCTTCATACAGGTCCTGCGGAATCCCCTGCAGGCCCGCCAGGAACACCACCATCGCCGAACCGAACTGCCAGAGCCGCAGCAGGATGACCGTGAGCAGCGCCGTGGATGGCTCACCCAGCCAATTGACGGTAGCGAAGCCTGCGAGCGCCAGGGCCTGATTGATCAGCCCATCGCCGGCATACACATAGCGCCACACGACGGCGATCGCGACGCTGCCGCCGAGGATGGACGGGAGATAGAAGGCCGTGCGGAAAAAGTGGATGCCGCGCAGCTTGAAGTTCAACACGAAGGCGATGAAGAGCGCGAACGCGAGCTTCAAGGGCACCGTGATCGCGACGTAGATCAGGGTCGTCCAGAGCGACTCGAGGAACGTGTAGTCCGCGAACATCTCCACGTAGTTGGTGGCTCCGATGAAGTGCGCCTCGCTCAGATGATCCTGCAGATGATAGTCCGTGAAGCTGAGCCCGAGCGAGGCCAGGAACGGAAAAAGCAGGAACAGCGCCAGCCCGATCAGGAACGGCGACACGTACGCCAGCCCTGCAGCGCGGCTCGTGTACATCAGGCGCTCACCGGCAATTTCGTGCTCGCTTCAGACTGAGCCGCTTCCACGAGCGGCGCCCCCCGAATCGCCCGCCCCCGGGAGTCGAAGAGCTGGCACTTGTCGGGGTCCAGTACGAGGCGGAGCGGGGCGCCCGGCGCCGCTGCCGGCAGATCCCCTCCGACCTTGGCGATGACCGGTGCTGCGTCGCTGGCTGCGTCCAGGGCGACATGCACGAGCGTCTCTGACCCGAGTCGCTCCGCCAGCACGAGCCGCCCCGCGATGACCCCCTCGAGGGCTCCGCACTGGACCGAACTGTCACTCGATAGACGGAGGCCTTCCGGGCGCAACCCCACCGTGACGCGATCCCCCGCGGCGAGCCCGGCGCCACTGCGCGAGAGCAGCACGGAGCCGCCCGTCAGCGCGACCACGACCTGCTGCGCGCCGGCGGACTTCACTCGCCCCTCGAGGAAGTTCATGCGGGGAGAACCGAGGAATCCGGCGACGAACAGGTTCGCCGGACGATGATACAGCTCGAGGGGCGCGCCCACCTGCTCGACGCGGCCGCCGTTCATCACGACGATCTTGTTGGCGAGCGTCATCGCTTCCACCTGGTCGTGTGTGACGTAGATCATCGTGGCGCCCAGGCGGGCGTGGAGGCGCGCCAGCTCGACGCGCACCTGTCCCCTCAGCGCAGCGTCCAGATTGCTGAGCGGCTCATCCAGCAAGAACACTTCGGGTTCGCGCACGATGGCGCGGCCGATGGCGGCGCGTTGACGTTGCCCGCCGGACAGCGCGCGCGGCTTGCGGTCGAGCAACTCCGTGAGCTGGAGGATGTCGGCAGCACGCGCCACCTTGGCGCGAATCTCGTCGCGCTTCAGGCCGCGAATCTCGAGACCGAACGCCATGTTCTGCGCGACGCTCATATGTGGATAGAGCGCGTAGGATTGAAACACCATGGCGATGCCGCGCCCGGACGGGTGCACGTGCGTCACGTCCTGAGCGCCGATGTGAATCGACCCCTTGCTGGGCGCCTCGAGGCCGGCAATCAGCCGCAGCAGCGTCGATTTGCCACACCCCGACGGCCCCACGAACACCGCGAACTCACCCGGTTCGATAGCCAAGCTCACGGCCCGGACGGCCTCGAACGTGCCGAACCGTTTCTCGACTGCCTTCAGCTCGACGCTGCTCGCCACGGATGGGGTCTCGTTGACCACGCTCTCTGGAGGAGAGCCTGTCTGGCTGAATGCACCAGGCTCGCCTTCGGATCAGGATTTCTCGCCCTCATTCGGGGCGGGAATTTCGGGATCGAGCGATCCGCCTCGAGCATTTCAGCTCCGTGCCGACTGCCCCACTGGACCCGCGACGCCTCTATTTTCCCGATACCGCCTCACGGCGCGGCCGGCACCTGGCGGTGTCTCCCAAGAACAGCGATCTCGAATATCTTCACTACGCCCGGCTCCGGCTGGACGCGGATTCGCTGGCCACGAAATTCGAGACTGGGCCGCGCGAAACGGGCCTGCTGTGCATGAAGGGCAGCTGCCGGTTGCGCGTCACCCTGCCGAGCAGCTCTGGCCAGCAGACGTCCGCCGAACAGATCGAGCTGGGGCTGCACGACGGCGTGTACATCCCGCGCGGCAGCGTCGTGGAGGTCAGCACGGACAGCGAAGTTGACCTGGTCGAGTGCTCCGCGGAAGTGAGTGGCGAGTACCCGCTACAGATCGTGCGCTACGCAGACGTGGCGATGAGGCCGGGGCTCAAATTTTCGGCGGGAGGCGAGGCCTGCCGGCGTGACCTCAACATCGTCCTCGGCAATAACGTGAAGGCGGGGCGCATCGTCGCAGGTTTCACACGATCGGCGCCGGGCAACTGGACCAGCTGGCCCCCGCACGAGCACGCCGCGATCCTGGAGGAAGCCTACGTCTACTATGACATGCCCGCGCCGGCGTTCGGCGTGCAGCTGGTGTACTCGAGCACGGGGCGCGCAGAGTGCGCACAGATCGTGCGCGACGGAGACGCCGTGCTCATGCCGTCCGGCTATCATCCGAATGTGGCCGCGCCGGGTCACAGCATCAACTTCATCTGGATGATGGCCGCCCGCACCGAGGTGACCGATCGGCTGTTTGGCGTCGTGAATGTCCAACCTGGCTTCGGAGACAAGGGCTCCGGGCTGGAGGCGAGCCGCAAGTAGTCCTGCATGAGCCTCCGCGGCGCTACCATTGCCCACGAATTTCTCGCGATCGACGAGGGCCTCCCGCAGCTGGCCGTGATGGGGTCGAGGTCGACCCGCCGACAAGGCAGCCTCGGCCTGGCCGGCGAGACGAGCGTCGAGATCGACGGTGGGCTGATTCACGAAGATCCAGACTCCGTCCACTCGAGACGAATCGATCGCCGAAGGATCAGCTGCGACGCTCGATGTCCCGCCCGCCGGCGCACCGGCAGCGCCTCCTGCCGACCCTCCAGACGCATCGGCGCACGCAGCCAGCCACCACCCCAACAAGATGGGCAGCAGTTGGAGGGGAGAACCATCAGGGCGCCGTCGTCGTCCCGAGGAAGGTCACGCCCGGTGCGTTGCTGATGCCCCACGGCGCGGCGCCTCCGACCACGGCCGTGAAGACGACATTTTCAAAACTGCTGTTCCTCAGGTGGTCGATGCGCGTCGCGCCGACCGCTCTCAACCTCACGTTCTGGAATCGGATGTTCTCGTGGAAGACGTCCGGGTAACCCTCGGCGTTCTGCGCCGCAGTCGCCGCGTCGAAGCCATCCACACGCAGCGAGGTCGTGGCGCCGTCGACGCTGACGTTGCGGACCACGACGTCACGAAACTGCGCGGGTACCGGCGCCGAGACGTAGTCGTTGTTGTTGGCCGTGTAGGCCAGCGTGAAGATGAATGCCTGGTGGGTCGCGTCTTGGATCGCGCTGTCGCGGAACACGACGTCGCGCGCTCCGCCTCCGGTTTGAACGTTGCTTTTCATGCGCAGGCCGACGTCGGTATGGAACATCACGTTGTCCTCGGCCAGCACGTGCTGGATCCACGCGCCCGTGTGGCTACCCGCCGCGACCGCGCCGTGGCCCTCGCGAAAGTAGTTGTCGAAAATCCAGGCGTTCTGCGCGGACTGCTGTTTGCTCGCCTCCTCGCCCATGCCGGCGGCAAAGTTGATGCAATCGTCCCCGGTGTCGAACAGGCTGTTGAACACCACGGCGCCGTCGCTGTTGCCGAGCTCGATGCCGTCCCCGTTGTTGACATCGAAGGTCTCGATCGCCACGCCGTTGACGACGATGTTCTCCGAGTCGAAGTTCATGATACCGTGAAAGGCGGGGTTCCGCAGCGTGAGACCGGAGTAGTAGGCGTTTCTCACCCCTCTGAGCGTGATCAAGCTCGAACGGCGATTGCTGTACGCGACGTCGACTCCGAGCCCACCCGCCACGGCCCGGGCCATCTGATCTTTTGCGAGCACTCCGTCGCTGGATACGCTGTTCGAGTTCCCGGCGCGATACTGCGGGAGCAGGCGGCCGCTCTCGTCGACGATGCTGCCGGC
>JAICTU010000268.1 GCA_025936205.1 Polyangiaceae bacterium
CGATCAGATTGCCGTCGTCGCACTCTTCGTTCAGCACCAGGCCGTCGCCGCACGTCGAGGTGCAGGCGCCGTTCGCGCAATTGGGCTCCCTCAGGCAGGTGGAAGAGCAGCCGTCGAAGGGCAGGGTGTTGCCGTCGTCGCACGACTCGGCGCCCTCGACGATACCGTCGCCGCACACCGTGTTCGTGCACACGCTGAGCGCGCCCGGCGCATCCGTGCATTTCTTGCCGAGCTCGACCCGGCAGCGGCTGGAGCAGCCGTCGCCGTTCGCTTCGTTGCCGTCGTCGCACTGCTCGCTGCCTGCCTTGACCCCGTCGCCGCAGACGGCGATCTGCCGGCAAGCCTTGCCCGGCGTCGGACAGCTGAAGCCCTTCTCCGTCGCCAGGCAGTTGGCGGAACAACCGTCGCCGGCGTCCTTGTTGCCGTCGTCGCAGGCCTCGTCTTTGTCGAGCGTGCCGTTGCCGCAGCCCGCTGGTGCCGGCAGCGACGTCACGGCGTCGCCGATGTCGCAGTTGGGCCCCGTGCAGTCGTCGGGCACGAACGTGCCGCCCGTCGCCTGGCTATCCCCCTTGGGGCCGCCGCCCATGGGCGGCAGATTCTGAGCGACCGCTGTCGGATCCTTGTCGTCGCCTCCAGCGCCGCAGTTCGCCTGCGAGGCGACCACGAAGAGACCCATCAGGGCCGGGGCGAGTCCAGCGAAAGAGCGGCGAGGCTGGCGGGTGGACCGCCCGCGCGCACCAGGCAGAAAGTTCATGCCGACACGATAGCAAACGAACCGGGTCAAAGACTCTGCTGAAACCCGCTGGACCCGCAGGTTCTCGCTCAGTTTGCCGCCCCGCCGCAGGGCATATTTCCGCTGGGCTGCAGAGTTTCACGCAAGTCGCTGCGTGTAGGTGTGAGACTCCTTTTCTGAACCGCTCCAGGGTGGAGCTTCAGCGCACCAGGGTGGGACGCGCGAGCCAGCCCTGAACGGGCCATTGCCCAGGCCGAGCGAGCCATGGGCATCTCCTCGCGCGGCCAGCGCCCAGCAAGGGCGCGCACCGGCCAGTCCACGTTACGTCAAAAGATGATGCAGGTACCGCTCACGCAGGCACGATTGCCCTCGCCGGTGGGACAGTCGCTGAACGAGATGCATTGTACGCAGGCGCCCTGGTCACAGAAGGGAGTAGGAGCTCTGCAAATCGCGAGGGTCGAGAACGCTGCTGGAGAGCCGCTGCATACCTGCGCGGTGTTGCCGTTGCAGCGGGTCTCGCCGATGTTACATGCCGGCGGCGGAGGGGGTGGCGGCGGCGGTGGCGGCGGCGGCGGTGGTGGCGGTGGCGGCGGTGGCGCCACGCATTGGCCTGCCTGACAGACGTTGCCGTTACCGCATGCGGTACCGTTGGCTGCGGCAGCACCGCGGTTGCAAGTACCTCCGCCGCAGGTCTCCGCTCCGTTGCACACGTTGGCATCGGCGCAACTGACCGCGTTGTTTGTATGGACGCAGCCGGTCTGGGCGCTGCAGCTGTCGTTGGTGCAGGGGTTGTTGTCGTTGCAGTTGAGCTGTTGGCAGTTGAAACCACAGCTGCCGTTGCTACACGTCTGCCCAGCGGGGCAGGTGATCGGCGTGTTTTGGCAGGCGCCGGTCTGCGCATTGCAGCTGTCGCTGGTGCAGGCGTTGTTATCGTTACAGTTGCTTGCTGCGGTCGCGATGCACTGGCCATTTTGACACGTATTCGTGCCATTGCAGGCATTGTTGTCGCCGCAGTTCGTACCGTTGTTGACGTTCGAGTGCTGGCAGCCGGCTTGTGCACTGCAGCTGTCGTTGGTGCAGGGGTTGTTGTCGTTGCAGTTCAGCTGCTGGCAGTTGAAGACGCAGTTGCCGCCGCCCTGGCAGACTTGCCCGGTGGGGCAGTTCCTGGCGGCGCTCAGCTGCCCGTTGTCGCAGGTCTGGAACTGGGTGCCGTTGGCGCAGGCGCCTTGATTGCAAGTATTGCAGCGCCCAGTGGTGCAGCCGAAACCCTGCGAGCAGTTCGTGGTCTGCAGCTGCCCGTTGACGCAGGATTGCGCCTGGGCGCCATTGTTGATGCACTGGCCACCGCCGGAAAAGGGATTGAATTGGCAGCCGCCCGGCGCGACGCAGGTGTCGCTGGTGCAGGGATTGTTGTCGTTGCAGGTCGGGGCGGGGCTGCCCGTGCACTGGTTGTTCTGGCAGGCCTCGGCGCCGTTGCAGGCGTTGCCGTCACTGCAGCTCGTGGGAGCGGCGTAGAAGCCGTTCACGCAGCGGCGGATCTGGTTGGTACCGACGCACTGGGTCTCGTTGCCCTGGCACTCATTGCAGCGGCCGTTCGTGCAGCCGAACGGGCAGGGGTTCACGACCACCTGATTGTTCTGGCAGGCGCGGATGCCGACCCCCTGATTGTTGGGCAACGCAGCGCACTCGGGCGGGATGTTCTGGCGCGAGAAGGTGCCGCCATCGGCCGAGCACTGGCGCAGCTGATTGTCGGCGCAGCTGAACTGCCCGCCGACGCAGATGTCGCAGCGGTTGCTGGCCAGATCGCAGAGCGCGACATTCGGGCAGTCGGCGATCGGCTGCCAGCCCACCAGGCGATCGCGGCACGTCTCCAGATCACCCGTGGCGTTGTTGCAGCGATTCGTGCCGGGCTCGCAGGGATCCGCACAGCGGCCCGCGTTGGCGTCACACTGCGCCTGCGAGCCGCAGTTCTCGGTGTTGTCGAAGCCGGTCTGGTCGGCGTTGCAGGTCTGCAGGAAGCCGCCGCTGCAGGCGTGCTGGCCCGGCTGGCACGCGGGTGTCTTGCAGCCGTTGAAGCGCTGGCTGGCGTCGCACAGCGCCGCGGTGACGCAGGTCTGGATGGTGTCGTAGATCGTGAGCGACTCGTTGCAGCGCTGCAGCTGCGCGCCCTCGCAATGGAACTCGTCGCCGGCAGTCGCGCCGCGATGGCACACCGGCGGCTCGCAGAAGGCGTTCGTGGGGTCATCGGCGTTGCACAGCGCGGCGCTCTCGCAGGGCGCCCCCGTGTCGTCGAGCGCCGTGCGATCGTCGCGGCACACCTGGATCTGCGCGCCGTTGCACTGCATCTGGCCCGCTTCACACGGCGCGTCGCGGCAGCCCGCCTGGCCCTGATCGGCGAGCACGGAGTTGCAGAAGGGAGCGCCGATGCACTGCTCCTGATCGCGGAAGCCCGTACGGTCCTCGCTGCAGGCCTGCAGCACGCCGGTGTCCGTGCAGCGGTGCTGGCCGGCGGCGCACACCGGCGGCAGGCACGCCGGTACGCCGGCAGCGGTGACGTTGTTCAGGCTGCCGGTGCACAGGGCTTCGGAGGCACACTCCTCGGCGGTGATCCAGCCGGTGCGGCCTTCCGAGCAGTACTCGAGCCGCGAGCCTTCGCAGCGCACTTCACCCACCGCGCAGGCGGGCAGATTGCACTTCAACACGGTGGCCGGCGTGGTCGGCTGCTGCACCTCGACGTTGCCGTCCGAGCCCAGCACCAGGCCGCCGGGAGCGCCGCCGCTGGTCAGCGTCTGATCGCAGAGCTCGCGCGTGACACAGGGGTCGAGCGGCGCCCAGTCAGTGCGGTCGTCGTTACAGACCTCGAGCACCGGCGACTGATCGCTGTCGCTGCGATCGCAGCGGCGCGCGCCGGGCGCGCACGCCTCCGGCATGCACTGGCGCAGATCTGCGTTGCAATGGGCCGGCGAGAGACAGGTGTCGAACACGTCCCAGCCGGTGCGGTCGGCGTTGCACTTCTGCAACACGGCGCCCGCGCAGCTCATCTCTTCCGCGCTGCAGGTGGCGGCCAGGCAGGTCGCCGGATTGCTCTGGCACAAGGCGGCCGCGCCACAGCGCTGCACCGTTACCCAGCTGGCGTGGTCATCGGAGCAGGTCTGCAGGAGCGCGCCTTCACAGCGCATCTGACCTTCCGTGCAGATTTCCGCCGGACGCGGCCCGCCCGGCTGGAGCGCCGGCGCGGTGGCGGTCGGAGGCTTGGCCGTGGCGGGAGCCAGCGTGTTTTGGCGCTCGCCGAACAGCTGCGTGCAGGCAAGCCCGACCCCCAAAAAGAACCCTACAATTCCGATGCTTCGGACCGCTGCGGCCATGCTTGCCTCTCTTTGGGGGCCTTCCCCTGGAGCACGCCCCTTCCCTCGACACTGGAATCCGTGATGCCAGCCGGAGCGCTCTGGGCGTGCCTTACAACGGAGTATGCGGGCCGTCCAGAAGAGGCGAAGCGCCGGCAGCGACAAGTGCAGCCGGCGCAGTGCAGGGTTGGTGGCGATGTGGAAGCTGGTGGTGCTCGCCGTGCACAGCCTGCAGGGGTGATCCGCGCAGCGGATAGTGCGCAACGCGCCTGTCGACTGACCGAGGTGGCGGGGTCATGTTGCGGACGGTTGCATGCGCATGGTACTCGCGCGGCCGTAAGCGGCCTGGAAATGGCAGGCTTCTGATGAGCGGGCAGACAGCGTCGAGGTCGTGGTCGTGGTCGGCGAGCCCGCGCGGGGGTGCTGCAGTGCTCGGCCTCCTTTTGACGGTGCTCGGCCGTGAGGGAGAGAAGCGACCCTATGCGCCGCCGATGAGAGACATAGCGAGCAATGCTGCCAGGCGGACGGCATTGCTCCGCCGGGCGCTTGCCGGAGTGTCGCCGCGAATTGTCCGACCCGCCTTCGTTCTATGCGATGGTCCAAGCGATTGCCCAGCCCAGGTCTGCTGTTAGACCAACAATTCTGCGGTGCAGAGTCTCCAATCCCTTGTGCCCGGCAGGCGCACGGTGCCTGGGTTCATCTCTGAATTTCGTAGATGCGACCTTTTTCGTCTGCGTGCCTGCGGGCGAGTCCCCGTGAGCCGATGTGGCGCGTGGGCGGCGCCACATCGGCGGCCGAACGTCAGTTCTTCAAGGCCGCGAATACCACCGCCCCAGGCGGTGTCGGGGTACCGTCGTACTTGTCGAGCAGGGCGGGGAAGGCGCAACGTTCAGGTGCCACAACCCACGCCCAAGACGTCCAGGACGCGCCTAGCCGAGTGAAGTCTGCAATGGCGTTGCTGTAGGCCGCGGTTCCGCAGCCCTCCGCCCCGTCGTTGCCTGCTGCGGCGTCGCCAAACTCGGTCGCAAATATCGGGAAGGTCGCGGCGGCAGCGTCGTAGCCCGACGGCGGATTCTTCCAGCGGTAGGGGTGAGTGACGTAGGCAATGTTGACGCCAGTCAGTTGCTGCGCGGGCAGCAGGCTGTCGAGATCGTTCGCGAAGTCCAGGCCACCCGCGAGCACGAGGTTGTTGGCGCCAGTCGCTCGGATCGTATCGTACATCTGCTGCATGCCGGCGTAGGTGCCGTCGCCGTTTCGCCAAACACCAGCCGCGATATCGTGCGGCTCGTTGTACATCTCGAAGATCACACGGCCATCGCCTTTGTACTTGTTCGCGACCTGCTGCCAGAAGGTCAGAGCCTGTCGGTCGGCCATCTGCTGCTGCGCCGCCGGATTCCCCGACCAGTGCAGATCCAGGATGACCGCCATCTCGTTCTGCAGCGCCCACTGAACATTGCGATCGACGTAGGCTTGATAGTTGGCGTTGAACTGCGGATGGGTGCTCAGCCAGTAGCCCTCGCTCAGCGAGTACCGAATCACGTTGGCGCCGGTAGCCCACATGCGCTGGACGTCATCGCGCGTGATGCCCTGACCTGCCGGGTCGAATTCCATCGACGGCCTGGCCAGCCCCTTGAAGACGTGAACGTTGCCCGCCGCATCAAAGATCTTGTTGCCCTCGGTGTAGAACCCACCCGGTGCGATGGTATGCCCCGCGACGGTCGTCACGTTGCCGGCAGGCGGCGTAGCAGGCGGAGGAGTGCGCAGGAAGTGCACGTCATCGATCAAGCAGTCGAAGCCATTGGGCTGGCTGTTGGCCTTGGAGTTGATCTGGACCTGGAAGGCCGTGAGCGCGTTGGTGTGCAGGCCCGTGCCGGCGACCGTGGCGTCGGTGTCGAGCAGCGTGTCAGCGAAGTAGATCTCGTAGTGGGTCCAGCCGTTCGACATCAGCACCGCGTTCTTGATGCCGTACTGGCGGCACAGGCGGGTGAGGGGAGCCACGCCGTCGAACGAGCACTGGGGTACGTCGACCTCGAACTCCGTCGCGTCGTCCGAGAATTTCATGAACACCGACTCGACCTCTTGCTTGCACTGCGCGAAGAAGCCAACGCCTGTGACCCCATCCGCCGCCGCGTTGTACAGGTCGCGATTGCCCGCGGCCGTGTCCGGCTTGAAGTTGATGCCGAAGCCGACGCCGTAGCCGGTGTTGCCGGGGGAGGAGACGTGCAGCGAGCCGCCGCTGTTGCACGGGCCCGATTGAGCGGCGTCGATCGCGAAGGCATTGCCGGCGCTGATCGGGTCCGATGGGGCCGTCGCCGCGTAGGAGAGCCAGCTGGTGCCGCCGCGCGCGCCGCTGGGGCCGGTGCTGGCGTACATCACGGGGGTCGGCGTGCTGAAGTCGCTGATCACGTCGGCGGCGGGGATGGTGAAGGTGCCGCAGTTGAGGTCGGCGGGCGCGCCACCCACGTTCACGGGGGGCGGCGGAGTACCGTTCGCGGCCGGCGTCATCGCCATGGTGCCGTCCGGCGTCGTGCCGCCCGGCGTCGTGCCGTCCGGCGTTTGCGTGCTGACCCCGCCGACGTTGGGATTGCCCTCGTTCGTGGGCTGACCGCCGACGTTCGCGCCCGGCATGGAGCTCGTGGCGCCCGGAGTGCTGGTGCCGCCCGGAGTGCTGGTGCCGCCCGGCGTCGTGGAGTTGTTACTGGTGCCCGCCGCTCCGGAGAACGAGCCGTTGTAGCCCGGGACCGTGTTGTTGTTGCTCCCCGACGGCGAGGAACAGCCGACCGCCATCCACGCGATGACGATTCCCAAGTTAGCTACGCAGGTCCCCAGATTTCGTTGGCTCATCTCGTTCACGCTCCAGAAGTGCGGGCGCACGTGCCGCACATTGGCCGAAGGGTAGGGCCGCCCAGCCGCCCGCGGCAACGAGATTCCTGCATCAGCAATGAAGCTCTACCGCTGCCTGCCAGCGATCGGCGTGATCCGAGGCATCGCACCAGCCCAGGGCGCCACAGAATCCTGCAGCGCCCAGGACGTGCCGATGAAAATACGCGTTCAGCGCCCTCGATTTAGCTGGATTCCGCCGCCAGTGCCGGCGCTGGCCAGCGCCAGTCGCGCACTTCCGGCAGATCGACGCCCTCCGCGCAGATGTACTTGCGGTGCTCGGCGCGCTTCTGCACCAGGCGCTCGCGCAGCGCGTGGCCGCGAGCCCCCGTTTGCGGCAAGCGATCGATCACATCCATTGCGAGGTGAAAGCGATCGAGATCGTTCAGTACCGTCATGTCGAAGGGCGTCGTGATCGTGCCCTCCTCCTTGTAGCCGCGCACGTGGATGTTGCGGTGATTGGCGCGCCGGTACGTCAGGCGATGGATCAGCCAGGGGTAGGAGTGGAACGCGAAGATCACCGGCTTGTCGATGGTGAACAGGTCGTCGAACTCCGGATCCGAGAGGCCGTGTGGATGCTCGCTCGCCGGCTGCAGCTTCATCAGGTCGACCACGTTCACGACGCGGATCGCCAGGCCAGGCAGGTGCGCGCGCAGGATCGATACGGCGGCCAGCGTCTCCAGCGTGGGGACGTCCCCGGCGCACGCCAGCACCACGTCGGGCGCGACGTCGTCGCTGGCCCAGCGCCACACGCCGATGCCCTGCGTGCAGTGTTGCACGGCGGCATCCATGCTCAGCCACTGCGGCGCCGGGTGCTTGCCCGCGACCACCACGTTCACATACTGGCGACTGCGCAGGCAGTGGTCCATCACCGACAGCAAGCAGTTCGCGTCCGGCGGCAGATACACGCGCACCACCTCCGCCTTCTTGTTCACCACGTGATCGATGAAGCCCGGGTCCTGGTGCGTGAAGCCGTTGTGATCCTGGCGCCAGACGTGGGACGAGAGCAGGTAGTTGAGCGAAGCGATCTTCTTGCGCCAGGGCAGCGCCGCCGTCACCTTCAGCCACTTGGCGTGCTGATTGAACATCGAATCGACGATGTGCACGAAGGCCTCGTAGCAGTTGAACACCCCGTGGCGTCCGGTGAGCAGGTAGCCCTCGAGCCAGCCCTGGCACTGGTGCTCGCTCAGCATCTCCAGCACGCGCCCCTCGGGCGCGAGCGCCTCGTCAGTGGGCTTGATCTCGCCCAGCCACTGCCGCGCTGTGACCTCGAACAGCTCGTCGAGACGGTTGGACACCGTCTCGTCCGGACCGAAGACACGGAAGTTGCGCGCCGCGTCGTTCTGGCGCGTCACGTCTCGCAGGAAGCGCGCCAGCACGTGCGTGTCGCCGATGCCGCGCACGCCGTGGTCCGCCACCTCCACGGCGTAGCGGCGGAAGTCGGGCAGCTCCAGGTCGCGCAGCAGCCGGCCCCCGTTGGCGTGAGGGTTCATGCCCATGCGCCGGTTGCCCCTGGGTGCCAGCGCCGCCAGCTCCGGCAGTAATCGCCCACGCTCGTCGAACAGCTCCTCCGGTCGGTAGCTGCGCAGCCACTGCTCGAGCTGCTGCAGGTGCTCGGGGTGCGAGTGTGGATCGGAGAGTGGCACCTGGTGCGAGCGGGACGTGCCCTCCACAGCCTTGCCGTCCACGAACTTCGGTCCCGTCCAGCCCTTGGGCGAATCGAGCACGATCATCGGCCAGCGCGGGCGCGCGACCTCGGCGTGGGCGTGCGCTGCCTTCTGAATGGCCTGGATCTGCTCCACGCTGCGTTCCAGCGTCGTCGCCATGGCCTCGTGCATCGGCGCCGGCGTGTCCCCGCTCACGAAGTACGGCTGCCAGCCGTAGCCGCGCAAGAGCAGCTCCAGCTCGTCGCGACCGATGCGGGCCAGCACGGAAGGGTTGGCGATCTTGTAGCCGTTCAGATGCAAGATCGGCAGCACCGCGCCGTCGTTCCTCGGGTTCAGAAACTTGTTGGAGTGCCAGGCCGTGGCGAGCGGACCCGTCTCGGCTTCGCCGTCGCCGATCACACAGGCGACGATCAGCGCCGGGTTGTCGAACACCGCACCGAAGGCGTGACTGAGCGAATAGCCGAGCTCGCCGCCCTCGTGGATCGAGCCGGGGCACTCCGGCGACACATGGCTCGGGATGCCACCCGGAAAGGAGAACTGCTGGAACAGCTTCTGCAGCCCGACCTCATCGCTGGTGATCTGCGGATAGAGCTCGCCATAGCTGCCCTCCAGATAGGTGTTTGCCACCAGCGCGGGGCCGCCGTGGCCTGGCCCAGAGATGTAGATCATGTCGAGGTCGTATTTGACGATCACGCGATTCAAGTGCGCATAGATGAAGTTCTGTCCCGGCGTCGTGCCCCAGTGGCCGAGCAGCGTACGCTTCACGTCGTCGAGCCGGAGCGGCCGGCGCAGCAACGGATTGTCGCGCAAATAGATTTGCCCCACGCTCAGATAGTTGGCAGCTCGCCAGTACGCGTCGATCCGCCGCGCTGCTTCCGGAGTCAGTGTATTCGACATGCTCGCGCCCCCTCTCGGGATCGATCTCCCGATCGATCGCCGTTCAAACCCCCGCCTCGTTCGCGATCGCACGCTAACAAAGCTCCAGCGTTCTCCCCAGCGCCCGAAACGCAGCAGGTCGGCGCGCGGAAGGCGGCGGAAAGCGTGCCCGGTTACCGACAGGAAACGCGCGGCGCTCGCGGGCACACCTGCGGCTGGCCGCCAGCACAGCAGACCGGCCGGGCGCTGACCTCAGCGATGTCGCGCAGGAACCCCGGCCCGGCTTTCACTCAAATCGGATAACCCCGTTTCTGCTGCCAGGGTGTTTCATGCTGGCACGAGGCGGCAGGGCGATCGCCAGGATCGCAAGGGCCTTTCTAGGTCTGGATCAACAATTCGTGATGGGCGAGCGGCCCTCGCGCATGAACGGGCGTGAAGCAAACGTCGCTCGGTTCGCTCGCTGTGGTGATCGCGGCCGGTGTGTGGGTCGCCTGCGGTGGCTCGCCGGCGCCGACCGGCATGTCCGGCGCGGAGGCTCCCGGGTCCGGAGCGCCGAGGAACGCGCAGGGCCCCGGCAATTCACAGAGCCCGAGCAACTCGCAAAGCAACAGCTCGACGCCCGCCGTGGGCGACGACCTCGGCGACCCCGGCGGTCGCGTGATGGAAGGCAATCCCACGACGATGCTCGGACCCCTGATGGGCGCGGCAGGCTCCGGAAGCACCGGCGTCCCCACCATCGGCGACCCGATCGGCAACGTCGTCGAGCCCAGCGACTGCGTCATCCCGGCGCCTTCGAACACCCCGATCGGCTACGGCGCCGCGACCACCGGCGGCGGCAGCGCCACCCCCGTGCTCGTGGCCAGCTTTGAAGAAGCCGTGGCCGTGCTGGCTGACTATCGCAAGGCGTTCAAGGACGGCACGCAGCAGGCGCTGGTGGTCCGCTACACGGGCAGCTTCGACTATGGCGCGATCACGGACGTGTGCGCGCAGCACAGCAAAGACGCGCAGACGCTCGAGGTCAAGGAGATGGAGAACGTCACCTTCGAGGGCGCTCCCGGCTCCAGCGCGAACTTTGGTCTGCACATCAACCGCGCCAAGAACGTGATCGTGCGCAACATGACCATCGGCTTGCTGCCGGGCGGCGACGCCTCGGACGCCATCACCATCGAGGGCAACGGCACGAACGGCGACGTCGAGAACGTCTGGATCGATCACAACGAGCTGTTCAGCTCGACCAAGGACGACTGCGACGGCGCCGGCGACACGGAGTTCGACGGCTTGATCGACATCAAGAAGGGCGCCCGGCGCGTGACCGTCTCCTACAACTACCTGCACGACCACCAGAAGACGGGGCTGCTCGGCTTCAGCGACAGCGACGACACGGAGCGCTACATCACCTTCCACCACAACCGCTACGAGAACGTGGTCTCGCGCACGCCGCTGCAGCGCTTCGGCTTCACCCACCTGTTCAACAATTACTTCGGCCGGATCCTGAGCAGCGGCATCAACGTGCGCATGGGCGGCGTGGCCTTGATCGAAGCCAACTTCTTCGAGAACGCCGCGAATCCCGTCACCTCGCGCTACTCGGACGAGGCCGGCTTCTGGGAGCTGCGCAGCAACCACGTTGGGGCGGGCATCACCTGGACCACGGAGAGCGATACGCTCGCCAACGCGGACCGCTGGCAGAGCACCACCAGCTTCCCGGCGGGGGAGCTCACGTATGCCTATACGCCCGACCGCGCGGAGTGCGTGAAGCAGATCGTGCTGGCCACGGCCGGGGCGAAGCTCACCGACTGAGCCGCGGGGCGGAACGCACCAAGTCCGGCAAAACTCCCGAAACAGGGCCGGGATCAGGGCCGGGCCTCCGACGAGCGAGCGCTTCCCGGCGCCTCGGGGCGCCTGCCGGTTGCCCTCGGTCTACGCCTGTGCTCGAGTGGAGGCTTCTCGAGGAGCCCCTGACATGACCACCAGTCCGCTTGCCGGGAAGCCGGCGCCGCTCTCCCTGCTCGTCGATGTGCCGCGTCTGATCACGGCCTACTACACGGAGTCTCCCGATCCGTCCGTAGCGGCGGAGCGGGTGGCGTTTGGTACATCGGGCCAGCGCGGATCCTCGTTCAACCGGGCCTTCAACGAGGCGCACATCCTGGCCATCACGCAGGCCATTTGCCTGCACCGGCAGCGTCAGGGCATCACCGGGCCGCTGTATCTCGGCATCGACACGCACGCGCTGAGCGCGCCGGCGTTCGCCAGCGCGCTCGAGGTGCTGGCGGCCAACGGGGTCGAGGCGATGATCTCGGAAGGCGACGAGTACACGCCGACGCCGGCCGTCTCGCACGCGATCCTGACCTACAACCGCGGGCGGCGCGAAGGCCTGGCAGACGGCATCGTGGTGACGCCGTCGCACAACCCGCCGCGCGACGGCGGGTTCAAGTACAACCCGCCCAACGGCGGCCCCGCCGACACGAACGTCACCAACTGGATCGCGAGTCAGGCCAATTCCTTCCTGGAGGCCAAGCTGGAGGGCGTCAAGCGCATGCCCTACGCGCGGGCCGTGCGCGCCGGCACGACCCATCGACACGACTACGTGAAGGCGTACGTGGAGGATCTGGGCAACGTGATCGATCTGGACGCGATCCGCGCCTCCACGCTGCGGCTCGGCGTCGATCCTCTGGGCGGCGCGGGGGTACACTACTGGGCCCGCATCGCCGAGCGCCACCGCCTGAACCTGAGCGTGGTCGAGGACGTGGTGGACCCGACCTTCCGCTTCATGACCGTGGACTGGGACGGCAAGATCCGCATGGACCCGTCGTCGCCCTCGGCGATGGGGCGGCTGATCGCGCTCAAGGATCGCTACGATCTGTCCTTTGCCTGCGACAC
>JAICTU010000064.1 GCA_025936205.1 Polyangiaceae bacterium
GCGAACTCTCGTGTAGAGCCCACCGAGACCGCGCACGGTGATCTGACCGCCCTCACCGCCCGCGGCGCGCGTGATGGCAATACCCGGGATCCGCTGCAACGACTCCGCCAGGTTCAAATCGGGGAAGTCGGCGATGTCCTCTGCGACAATGGCGTCCACCTGCGCCACCGACGCCTGCTTGCGCTCCAGGGCAGCACCGAGGCTACGGCGGTAGCCGGTCGTGATGACGACTTCCGACAGCCCCTCGTCGATCACGGAGTCGGCGGACACGTCCTCGGGCGCGGCCTCGGCGCCCGGTTCGGGCGCGGCAGGCGGTGCAGCCTCGGGCGCTGCTGCGGCGGCTACCGGGGCCGCCTCAGACGGCGGGGGCGCTGCGGGCGGGGTTGCTTCCGGCGGGGTCGTCTCCGGAGCGGGCGCCGCCGGCTCCTGCGCGCCTGCCGGGGCGGCAATCGCCAACACGCCGGCACAAGCCGCCAGGGGCGCGAGACGGGCGAGAGAGACGAGACCGACCTGGCTGACAAGCCGCCATCCAGGCAGAGCCCCCTGACCCTGTTCCTGATGACGGCGCCCCTTGCTCTCGGGCTCCCGCGTCCGATTCGCGTCGGCAGTTCTGGATTTGTTCATCGAGTGATTCTTCCCGCGCTTGATGGTGTCCGCGCCGAATGCAGGAGTCCCCTGGGCGACCCTGTCCTCCTTGCGGCGGCACTCGACCTGCGTTCCGCAGAACGCAGCAGTCCTCCGCGAGGCGGCAGCAACGCCATGCCTCGCTGGTGGCTGCCGCGCAGGCAGCACAGCGCTCCAGTCGAATCTCAGCAGAGTGTCCGGCAGGCACTCCCCAACATCCGGCGACGGGCCTTTTCGCACGTTCGCAACTCAAAAGCTACCGATCGCTGTAGCGTCGAGCGGCGGTATCTAGACTGACGTTGCCGCACGGAAGCCACAGCGTCGCTCGCGGAAGCCAACGCGCCGCACGTGCGGCGCGTCAATGGTGCGTCGGCGGTGCCCAGCAGAGCCGAGCGACATACCGATCGCGACGCAGCGCGTTCTAACTTCGTCGAGTGCCTCGACCGCTGCCCCCGCGACCTCCTCGAGGAGCGCTGTAAGTTTGTGTTTGAGGTGCAGCCTCGGCATCGAACGAGATACCCGACTCACCGCGCTCTAGCAGTTACGGAGTTCCGACAGACCCACACGATTGCGGCATCTGGCCGATCCGGACCGAGCGGACCAGCCCTTTACTTCCGTGGATCCCAGGCAAACTCGAGACGATTCCCCCCGGGTTCGCGGATCATCATGTGAACCTTCGGTCCAGCGCCGGAGAGCTCGGGAGCGAACTCGATCTCGACGCCAGGCCATGCGGCAACTCGCGTGTACAGCTCATCCAGAGCTTGCCGGTGGGGAACCGCGAGCGCGAGATGATGAAGGCCCACGTTGCTCCGGCGATTGAATGCGACGCAAGCCGAGGGGTTCTCGACCCGCCACAGCGTCAACACGGCCATACCATTCGAAACATAGATCGATGGATACTCGGGCTTTCCACCGACGACCTTCCACCCCAGGCAGTCGACGAAGAAAGCGCGTGCCGCGTCCAGATCCTTGACCGTCAGCCCCACGTGATCGAAGCCCAGCGTGACGTTGTCCGGCATGGCAGGAGCGTACCCGCGTGCTGCAGGACAGTCTAGCCCGACAACCGTCGAGCGTCCGGATCTGCGCCGAGCTTCCCTCCTGCGCGGTCCGGACGCTTTGCCCCCAACCGATCAGACTCGCCGTCGGGGGCTCAGTAGGCTCGAGCCTCGATCACCATGTGGAACGGAGTTCGCGCGGCCACTCGAAAGTACCCGAGGCCACCTTCAGCGAGCGCCTGCCGGAGTGCCACCGGACCCGCTTGCGCCCCCAGAGCGATGCCTCCCGGGTGGCAGAGGGCGTTCGGGGTGCAGAGCGCCGTGGAGGCGGCGTAGTTCATGGCCGCCACGGGCCCTCGGTTGTCCTCGGGCCGCTCCGCGGCCAGGGGTTCCACGAGCAGGAGGGTGCCACCCTCCGCCAACCGGGAGGCGGCGTGGCGAGCCGCGGCAACGGCATCCCCCAGGTCATGAAACGAGTCCATGAAACAGATCAGATCATAGCGCTCGCCACCGTAGTTGCTGGCCGTGGCGTGCTCGAAACGAACGCGGTCCGAGAGCTGGCTCTCCTTCGCGCTCTGCCGTGCCACCTCCAGCGACTTCGTGTGGCTGTCGAAACCCACAAAACGAGATGCCGGAAAGGCTCGGGCCATGAGCAGCGTGGAGATGCCGTGCCCGCAGCCCACGTCGGCCACCGTGGCGCCCCGCGCGAGCTTGCTGACGACTCCATCGAGGGCCGGAAGCCAGCTATGCGCCAGGTAGGACGCATACGCCGTGCCGAAGAAGCGGGCACAGCCACCGAACAAGCGCGGGTCATGCTCGCCCCAGCCAATGCCGTCACCGCTCGTGAAGGCCTGTTCCAGGCGGGGTTCGTCGGCCCACAGCGAGGCGACGATATCAAAGGCGGGCGCCAGGAATGCAGGACTGTCCTGGGCCACGAGCACCGCGGCAACGCCGGGCGCCAGACGGAACTTTGCGCTCTCCGGATCGTAGTCCAGATAGCCCGCGGCCCGCTGCTGGTGTAGCCACTCGCGCGCATAGCGCTCGAACACCGCAGCGTGCTCCGCGAGCTCCTGGGACGTCAACCGACCGTGCTCGCCCAGGACCCGATACAGCCCCAGCTCGTGGCCGATCCGTACCATCACACCCGTCATCGCCGCCGACAGATCGCCGAGCACTCGCTGGGCGAAGCGCTCGCTGGCCGAGGCCTCGCTGACGGGCTGCTCCAGCAGCTCCATCACTCGCGCCTGCACGTCCTCGCAGAACGGAGCCTCGCGCAACGCGGACACGATAGGCCCCGTCAGGTAACTATCGGCAGCCTGGCGGCTTGCGAACGAGTACACCCCGCCCGCTCGCCCCGCCTGGCGGTCAATCCACCAGCACTTCGACTGAAGCCCGGGTACCTGAGCCACTTGTGCAGCGGCTTCCTCTGCGATGGCGTGATAACGTTCTGCCGAGCAGCGCAAGGAAAATTCGATCTGAACACACGTTGCTATCATGGTGACTCCTCTCGAGACGCGTGCGGAACTTGAGTCAGCGAACGCGGCTACGCATGAACGCACGATGAAAAGTGAATGAACGATGCCTGAAAGCGCTCGACAGGACGCCCAGAGCGGCACCCCACTGGAAGAAGCTCGCGTCGCGGACCGCCTGAAGCAGCTCCGGTGCGGGCGCTTCGTGGGTAGGCAGCGCGAGCTCGGCCTGCTCGCGCGCTGTGCCGAGCCCGACGGGCCTGCTGTCAGCTTCCTGCACGGCATCGGTGGAATCGGAAAGTCCGCGTTGCTCGAGGTGCTCCTCGAACACTTGCGCACTCGGGGCGTTCGATCGATCTACCTCGACGCGCGCAGCTTCGAGCCGACCCCGCGCGGGTTCTGGGAGGCGCTCGGGGGCGAGCTGGGGACGACCGCGCTCGCGAGCGGCGCCGGCGTTTGCGTGCTGGTGGTCGATCATTACGAGCTCTTGCGCTTGCTGGACTCGTGGCTGCGAACCGAGTTCGTTCCTCAACTGCCGGCTCGGGTGCGCCTGATCCTTTCGGGACGCCATCCGCCCACCGCGGGCTGGAGCACCACGGCGGGTTGGCAAACGCTCGTGCAAAACTGTGCGCTGCCACCGCTCGAGGAGGCCGAGTCGCGCGTGTTGCTCGAGAGCCGTCACGCCTCCCCTGCCCTGCTGCCGCGGATCCTGAGCTTCGCCCAGGGCCACCCGCTCGCGCTGGAGCTCTCGCTCGCGGCCGCCGCAGAGCGTCCGGGCCTCGACTTCGGGGCTCCTGACCGTTCCCGGCTGATGGCGCGGCTGGCTCAGCTGTTTCTGCAGGACCTGGCGGACTCCGGGCTCCGCGCGGCACTCGAGGCCGCCTGCGTCGTGCGCCGTGCCAGCCGCTCCTTTCTCGCATCGCTCTTGGGTCCCGAGGCCGCGGCCCGCGCGACGGAGCGCCTGGTGGAGCTCGGCCTCGTCGAACGCACGACGGACGGATTGAGCCTGCACCCGAGCGTGCGCCAGGCGATGGAAGGCGAGCTCCGTGCCATCGATCCGATCCGGCACCGCGAGCTCCGCCGCGCCGCCTGGCAGCACCTACGCCAGGCTCTGCCCTCGGTAGGACGCGCGCACCTGTGGCAGCACGCTGCCGACGCGCTCTTCTTGCTCGAGCAGGATCACATTCGAGAAGCGTTCTTTCCAAGCGCCCGCGACCTGTTCGTCGTCGAGCGCGCGCAGGACCGAGACTGGCCGCAGATTGCAGCCATCTGCAGCGCATACGACTCCCCCGCGGGCGTAGCCGCGATCGAGGCCTTCTTTCACCACGCACGCGCTGCCCTGCACGTGGCTCGCTCCGAGCGCGACCAGGTAAGCGCCTTCTATGTGCTCTCGAGGAGCGATCAGGTCCCAGAGCCGCTGCTCGCGTCCGATCCGCTGCTCGCCCGCTGGGTCGCTCATCATCCACGCAGCGAGGCCCCGGCACTGCTGCTGCGGCGCCTGCTCGCGGACCCGGCGCAGCCGGCGGGCACCGAGGCCTATGCCGCCTGCGTGCTCGACCTCAAGCGCACCTACATAGAAAACCCGCGCACCGTGCGACTCTACGCGGCCAAGTCCGATCCCAATGCGCATCCCGAGTGGGGCCCGCTCGGGTTTCGAGAGCTGCCAGCACTATCCGCCGCGGGCCTGGCCCGCGACGGTGGCCCCCACTCGACCTTCTGCCTGGAGTTTGGAGTTGGCGGTATCTTCGGATGGATTGGCAGACTCGTCGACGCGCAGTACGAGTCACCCGAACCCCTCCCTGGCTCGACGGCGCTCGCGGAGCCCGGCGCAGGCCGCTGCTCCGGGATACACCTGGACGAAGCGCTACGCCGCCTCGTGATCGACGGTGCTGAAGTCGCCCTCACACCGCTCCAGTACAACCTCCTGCGCCATCTCTCGAGCCATCGGGCACGCGTGATCGACCGGGATGAGCTCGTGCAAGCCGTGTGGGGTAGAGCGTTCGTGGGCAGCAACGTGGTCGATGCGTCTATCCGCTCGCTTCGCAAGAAGCTGGGCGCACACGCCGCCGCGATCGAAACGGTCAAAGGTTTTGGCTATCGGTTTCGAGGCGGCGCGAGTGCCTCCGCACCTGCCGCTCCTGGTCATGCGGCGCCGCCATCATCTGGTCGACACACGATTTCAGCCCAGAAACGGCTCGGACTGTAGGGGCGCCCGCCCGCTGTTCGCTGACGATGTTTCGACCGCCACCGCTTGCGCGCGCACGATATCGCTCGTCGCAATCAGGCCGCGCAGCGCTGCACCACCGGGCTCGAGCACCAGAAACTGACGTGTACCGTGGGAATTCAGGCTCACAACGGCGCGCGTGAGCGCGTCGTCGGGCGAGACCGACACTGGGCTGCGCTACACTCGACAGTTCGCTCAGCACGCCGCCCTGAGCCGCTACGCGGCGTAAGCTTGCCACGTCGACCACCACCAGGCAGCGACCGTCCTCAGCGAGGACCGGGTACACGGAAAACAGCTCCTTGTGCACTGCGCCGAGTGCTTGGCCCACACACAGGTTGCGCCGGGAGCAAAGCGTGGTGCGCGATGATGCCGATCCGGTGGATGCGATCCTGGACGAGGCGCGTGCGCGTGATGCCCATCTCGTCGTCGTGGGTTTGAGATCTGGCCGCTGACGGGAACGCTCGGGCGTGGCGGCTCGGGTAGTCGACTTCGCCCAGCGGTCAGTCCTGGTGATTCCCATCTCGTATGAGATCGAGCCCTGAAAACAGCGCGTCTTCTCCCGCGTGGTCAGCGTCACGGAGTCCGCCCCGCGCCGGTCGGCGGTCGCACTCAGAGGCTCGGAGGGTTACTGCGGCGATTTCTGTCGATGATCCCAGCAATGATCAGCAGAAACGCAAGCAGCCTGGGAAGAAATGCGCTGGCATCCGTCTCCGGAACGTGGGGCGCGCGCGCCAGGCCGAACCAGTTGGCTGCCAGGGCCACAAAGGCGCAGGCAAAGAACAGAAACAAGCGATCGCGGCTATCGCGCCAGAAGCGGAGGAAGAACAGCCCGGCGACGAGAGATGCGAGAGTCAACGCTCCGCCCACTACCGGATTCATTGTCGCTCCCAGACCAAGCCGAACAGAAGCAGACCGATCGCTGCCAGCGCGATGCCTCCCCTCAGATCGCTGAGGTCCGACTTGGGAATCAGCACCAGATCCACGAACAACAGGACGTTGGTCAGCGCCAAACCAGCGAAGCAAAGGCTGGCCCAGAAGAGCAACCGCGCGCGCGACGCCGCGTAGCCTCGGAGCAGGAGGACCGCACAGGTCACGCTCGTACCCGCGCACAGGGCGTACACGGCTTCAGCCATCGGGCTTCTCCCGCTTACGAAATACGAAAGCGTTCGAAAACACGCCCAACGCTCCCGCGCGCATGCGCTGGATCGCGTTGGCCGTCATGAGCCTCATGATGGAGACACGCTGCGCGCCATAGTTCTCGAGAAGGCGCTGGGTCATCCCATCGAGGGTCGGCGAAATCGGCCCGTAACGATACCGGGTGCTGCTCGTCGATGCGGTGCTCACCAGCAGGCCACGGTCGCACAGCCGGCGCAGCTCCTCTTCGGCCACGGAGTCTCGGACGCGCAGCCCCTCCGCTACCTCCAGGGTAGACCATGCGTGTTCGGGGCGGCGCTGAAGAAGCACCAGGATCTCGAGCTGTTCCAGTGATTCGAAATACTCGTGCAAGAAGCGCTGCACGTCTGCGGGCACGTCGAAGTCCGCCATTCCAGAGAATTCCTATCATGCTTCCCCTCCGGCGCCGCCGCCCACCAGGGCGCTCGACCCACCAGTACACATTGCAACACCAACCAGTAAGAATAGGATCTCTCAGATGCCCCCGCAACATGCGCCTCGCACGTTCGCGGCTGAGGCTGGGCTCTACCTCTCAGTCGTCGGGGGCGGCGGCGCTCTCGGCTTCCTTGCCGAGCTCGCGGGCCACCGCTTCGAGGACGACTTTAGCTGCCTCCACCGTGGAGCGAGGCAAGGAGGCGAGCGCGCGCTGGATGCAGGCTTCGACGCTTCCCGGCACTTCACGATCGAGGAGCTGGCCACGCGCCGTGAGGCGCAGGAGAAAGCTGCGACCATCCTTCTCGTTTGCTCTTCTGGACAACAGCTGCTGCGACGATAGCCGTTCCACGATGCCCGTGAGCGTGCCGCGATCCAGATGCAACAGCTCAGCGAGCTCGCTGGGCGTCAGATCGGGAAACTTGCCCACCATGCGTAACACGAGGCGTTGCGGGCCGGTCATGCCCAACTTGCCGAGCATCTGGCGCGACACCGAACGCAAGCCATGATCGATCGCCCAGAGCAGACGCAAAAAGGCCAGCGCATTGGGCAGGCGGTCAGCGGGCTCTCTGGGCGCAACGGGCGCAACGGGCGCAAGTCCGCGCGCCTTCCGGGACTCAGACACGACACCTCTCCGACGGCGGCCCATTGACCGGACACGCGTTGACCGCACACGATTGCAGCGCATGTCCCACCTGCCTCATGCGCCGGCGCGAGAATCCTGCTGTTGCTTGCATCTCCTTGGCTCTCCAATTACCACGTGGCTCGATCGATGTCACAGGCCATGCCGTTCCCCAAGCACCCCTTTGCACCCGCGACGCTGCCGCCTCGGGCGCTTCGCCGTGAGCGAGCCGCGGGATCCGTGGCCCGCTGCAGGTACAGCTCATGCATTCTCGTTCGGGCCAGGTCGCGCCAAGGCGCGTGCACAGGTGAACGGGCACTAGCATGTGCTCACTAGCCCGGAGACTTGCCGGAAAAAATAGCCCCAGCTCCCTGCAACATCCCTTGCTGGAGGAGGATGATGGTGCCGCCCCCCAATACCCCACCACACGTGCACCGTGGCACTTTTTCCGCCGCGCCTCGCGGAGGATTGTCACGCTATGGCAACGTGCTGCTGGGACTCTGGCTGTTCAGCTCCTCCCTGCTTTGGCCGCACAGCGGTGCCTCGAGCGCCAACGCCATGCTCACGGGGCTCTGCTTGGTGTGGATTACCCTGACCGCTCTCCGACACCCGGCATTGCGCTGGCTGAACCTCGCAGCGGCGATCTGGCTTGCGTTGTCCAGTTTGCTCATCTGGCACCCGGCTCCCAGGACCCTCTACAATCATCTGATTTGCGCACTGCTCGTGCTGGGCGTCTGCGTCTGTCCGGATCCTCCGCCCCGGCCCCATTTAGCGCAACGTTTCTGAAGCCGCGAGCTCCCCAGCGATCGCGCCAGTGGCGCAAGCTGCAGCGCGGCCCGCGCAGCCCCATACGGCTTCTGCTCCCGGCATGACGACCTCTGAGCCAGCACCGGTAACGGGCGAGCAAGGCCCGCTACAGCGACTGCAGACTCTGCTGCGCCGGGCGGGCGACGCAGCTGTCCGCTATTCCATTCGGCTTTCACCAAGTGAAGCACAACGCACGCTGGGCGTGACGTTCGTGGCTGGCGCTGCGTGTGGGATCCTGGCGGTGCTGTTTCACACTGCAATCCTCGCCGTGGATCGCAGGCTCATCAGCGCGGCTCAAAGCGCATCCGGCTGGAGCTGGATCCCCTGGACGTTGGCGTGCCCAACCTTCGGAGGGCTCGTCGCCGGTTTGATTCTGATCGCGTTTCCGGCTGCCCGGGGCAGCGGCATTCCCCAGGTGAAGGCCGCATACGCCGTTCAAACGGAGCGCATCCGCCTGCGTGATGGCGCGGCCAAATTTGCCATCACGGCTCTCCAGGTCGGTGCTGGCGCCTCGCTGGGTCGCGAAGGACCGACGGTACACATGTGTGCGGCTCTGTCCTGCGCCATCGGCAGGTGGTTTGCCCTCGCGCCTCGCAGCGTACGCCGTCTCCTGCCGGTGGGCGCAGCTGCAGGCGTCGCGGCCGCGTTCAATGCGCCGATCGCTGCCGTCACGTTCACGGTGGAGGAAGTCGTCGGTGGCCTGGACCAGACGGTCCTCTCCGGCGTCGTGGTGGCGGCGGCGCTGGCCGCCGTTATCGAGCATAGCTTGCTCGGCTCGCACCCCATCTTTACGCTGAGCCAGGCGGTCTCCTTTCAGCACGTCAGCGCGCTGCCCTGGTATGCGCTGCTGGGAGTCATCTCCGGCATCGTCTCGTTGTGCTTCAATCGCGGCCTGCTGGCGCTGCGGGCGCTGTTCCGAAATGACCGCACGCTGCCCGATTGGGCGAAGCCGGCAGCAGGCGGCCTCGTCACGGGAGCCTGTGCCGTGGCCGGCTTGCTCCTGGTCCAGAGTGCCGGCGTGGCTGGTGGCGGCTACGCTCAACTCGCGGACGCCTTGAACGGCTCTCTGCCGCTCACGACGGTGCTGGTGCTGGGCGCCTTGAAGCTCGCTGCCACGCTGTTCTCATATTCGAGCGGTGGCGCCGGGGGCGTCTTCGCCCCCACTCTGTTCGTCGGCGCCATGCTCGGCGCCTCGCTGGGCTGGGTCGAGCATTACGCGCTCGGACATTCGCAAATCGGGGAGTTCGCGCTGGTCGGCATGGGAGCCGTCTTTGCTGGGGTCGTTCGAGCCCCGATCACATCGGTGCTGATCATCTTCGAAATGACAGGCGGATACGGACTGGTCTTGCCGCTGATGATCGCCAACACTCTCGCCTACGTGCTGGCCAAGAAGTTCGATCCGACCAGCCTGTATGACGCGCTGCTCGAGCAAGATGGGATTCATCTCGTCCACGGCACGATGCCCGCCAATCAGGTGGAGGGATTGCGTGTGGAACAGGCAATGACGTCCAATGTCATCACGCTGGGCGGCGAGCTCAACGCGCTGGATGCGCTCGCGCAGATCGATCACCACCCGTTCGCTGCCTACCCGGTGCTGGACGCCGACGGGCGCTGTCTAGGTCTAGTCAACGCGGCCCGGCTACGCCGCGTGATCGCCGAGGGTACCGGAGAGCGCAAACTCTCCGAGCTCTCGCGACTGCGCGAATACGTGTATCCACACGATCCTCTCATCCGCGCCGTCGTACGGATGAATGCGATTGGCACCAGGCAGCTGCCGGTGGTGCAAAAAGGCTCACAGGAGCTTCGGGGCGTGGTCACCATGAGCGACATCTTCCGCGCCCAGGCCGAAGCCGCGCAGGAGAGCAGCGCAGGAGAATCAATGCGAGAGGCGGGCGATGATCCTCCCGCGAGTACGGGACGCTGAGCATCCGCTACCTGGCTGGCAATAGAGGGACGGCCAAACCTATCAGGAGCCAGCCGGCGTCATGATCCAGACGCGCAGGACCGGGCGCAGCCGATCGAGCAACGACGCCGGCAGCCCGAGGGACGCGAGCGATGCAAAGGATGGGGTCTCGTCGACCCGGATCGCCTTGCCGACCGCATGAGTCCCCGATCCAAACTAATTGCAAGTACAACCAATTTTGGACCTGAGGCAAATCGTACCGATTCTGTGACTCCTTTTGTCACACTGGCTAAAATGGAGCCGCCACGCAGCGGCCCGCTTTGCGTTTCCTGCCGCTGCGAGGCTCACAAATCTTTGCCGAAGCGGGCAGCGTGTCACGGCGAACTCCGGCACACCGCTTGCTAGCTGCTCTAGCGCTCGCCCACTCGATTCGGTCATTTCTGCGATCACCACGCCATCGTAGTTGCTCTGGCGTTCGTGCTCGTGGCGGGCGACGATCTGGAGGAGATGGCCCCGCTCGAGGAAGTGGAGCAGCGCTACATCCAGCGCGTTTTGCAAGCAGCCGGGGCCAACATGAGCCTGGCCGCTCAGCGCGTGGGCGTGAGCCGCAGAACGCTCCATCGCAAGCTCGGGCGAGTATGGTGTCAAATGAACTTCCCGAGTCTTGGGATCAGCGGGCGCTGCACGCCCCGCCCGTCGCGTAGCTCACTGTTCGTGCGACGGTCCCTCCCTGCGGGCTGGAGCACGCACCTGCAGCAGCTCGTTCTACTGGCCTGCCTGTGCACCCCGGCGTGCGTTGACCGACCCAGTGTTGGCGCATCGATGCCGGCGCACAGAGCGGCCACCACCCTACAGGAGGTTCCCGAGATTGCCTTGGAATCAGCAGCGCAGCCTTGGCGGCAAGCTGCCGACGGTGAAGACTGGCTCCGCTTGGCGCGAGCCATCGATCAGTTGCCCCGCGCCCAGCAGCAGGAGCCCGGCACGCGCTACACGCGAGCGATCGCGGCGGTTCGACTCGGTGATGCCGAGGGCGCGTTGCGACGGCTCGACGGACTGGAAGCCGAGTTGCCCGAGTTGGGCAAACAGATCGCCGCGTCCCGTGCAGCCGCGCAGCTCGAAGTGGGCCCGTTCGAAGTTGCCGCGCGCTACTACGCGCGTGGGTCGTCGCCGGCAGACTGGCTCTCCAGCGCCGATGCATGGCGCAAGGCGCACCAATGGTCTCGCGCGCTGCACGAGTTGAACCGAGTGCTCGGCGCTCGCGATGCGGGTCGCGCCACTGTTCAGCGTGCCCGAGAGTTGAGGGGAATGGTCGCTGAGCGGCTGGGTCTGCTGGAGGTCGCGCGGAGTGATTGGCGCTGGCTCGCCACGGTACAGGTGAGTGAGGGGGCCGACTCCGCGTATGAGAGATTGGCAAGCGTACGTCTCAGCAAGTCGGAGCGGCTCGAGCGGGCGCGCATCCTGGCCCGACGAGGGAATGTGAGCGCGGTGCGGGACGAGCTCGCGCGCTTGAAACGCGCGCCAGGAAGGATGCCGCCCGACGCTGCGCTGCGCAGCTGCATCGCTCGCGCCCACTACGCTGCGCGTGACTATGCCCGGGCGGCTCCGCTGCTCGAGCGCGCGGGGCGCGGCGCGCGCGGCGGTGATCCAGACGACTGGTTCATGGCCGCCGAAGCCTGGATTCGGGCGAAGCAACCCGAGAACGCGGCGCGGCTGTATCGAACGCTGGCTCGACGCTATCCGAAGAGCCGGAACGCCGAGAAGGCGGCGTACTCCTTGGCGCGCCTGCACTACCGTCAGGGCGCGTGGCAAGAGGCGGAGCGGGCCTACACTCGCTACCTCGGTCGCTATGGTCAGCGAGGCGGCCGGCGCTCACGTTTCACGGAAATCAGCCGCTACGAGCGCGCCGTCTCTCGTCTCGCTGCTGGGCGGCTGAAGGCCGCTCGACACGACTTTGAACAGCTCCGACATGGCTCGCGCCCCAGCTGCACGAAATCCCTGCTCCGCCACTTGGGCGCCGTCGCTGCCCTCGGATCCGATTCCGCACGACTTCGCGCCCAGGCGGTCAGCGAATTCGAACAGGTCGTGCGCGCGGCTCCGCTGTCGTTCGCCGCGCTCTCGAGCGCGGCCCGGTTGAAGGCACTCGGGCTCAGCGCACCGCACTGGCCCGCCCCACCGACTGCCTCAGAGTGGACCGAAGCCCCGCTGGAGTTGCCCGCCGCGGCAGAGTCTCTGGCGAGGCTCGGCCTGTACTCGGCCGCGGAAGCCTCCCTCTACTCACGGCAGGCGAACCTCTCGAGCCTCTACGCCCCCCGTGCGGGAGAAGCCCTGTGCCGCCAGTATCAGATGTTGAACCGTGGATTTCGTCGTTACGCCTGGGCGCGGTCCGTATTGCGCAGGGGTCTTCTCCTGACGCCCCCCCGTGCTGATAGCCTGTGGGCCTGGCAATGCCTATATCCCCGTCCCTTCTCTTCCGCCGTGGATCGACTCGAGTCTCGCTACGAGCTGCCGAACGGCCTCTTGTACTCGGTGATGCGAACCGAAAGTGCATTTCGTCCCAACGCTCGCTCACCGGTGGGGGCGCTAGGCCTGATGCAGCTCATGCCTACTACTGCCGCTCGCGTTGCCGCGGAGCTCGCCGTCAGCGAGGACCCGCGAGAGCTCGCGGGGCCCCACCATAACCTGCGACTCGGCGCGCACTACCTGCATAAGCTGTTGACGAGCTTCGACCAGCGCGTGCCACTTGCTCTGGCGAGCTACAACGCGGGGCCTCGGGCGGTGGAGCGTTGGCTCGCTGGAGCGAACGGATTGCCTCTCGACGTATGGGTGGCGCGTATCCCTTTTCGAGAGACACGAGACTACGTACAGAACGTAGTGGCCAGCTGGGCACGCTACCGCTATCTCGACCGCCAGCCGCTTCCCCAGCTGCGAATGGAGCTCCCGACGGGCTTGCTGGTGCCCAGCACGCTCTATTGAGGCCGTAGCACCCAGCTCCATGCCTCGCGGATCGCGTCGTGTGGTGACCGGTGCAGCAGATCACGTGGGCGATCACCGCGCGGTCGAAATCCCTGGCGAGGATGCGCTCGATCGCAGCGCGCGCAGCCTCGCGATCGCGCGTGAACCAGCGCAACTCGGACGCGGGACGGGGTTGGTTCAACCCAAGAATGGCTCCGAGGGGAGCGGCGCCCGCCCACCGTGCGGCGACACCGCAGACAAACTTTCTACTGCCACGGCCTGCGCGCGCACGATGTCGCTCATTGCGATCACCCCACGCAACGACGAGTCTTCGCGATCGAGCACCAAGAGCTGGCGCGTACCCAGCGCGTTCATGCTCACGACAGCCCGCGTGAGCGCGTCCTCCGGCGAAACCGATGGGCCAGGCTGCGCCACGCTCGAGAGCGGGCGCAGCACGCCGCCCTGGGCCGCGACGCGACGCAAGATCGCCACGTCCACGAGCCCCAGGCACTGACCGTGCTCGGTGGTGACCGGATAGACGGAAAACGTCTCCTTGTGTACGGCTCCCAGCGCCTCGCCGACGGACAAGTGCGCGGGAAGCGTGCGAACGTCGCTGGTCATCGCCTGCTCGACCCGGAGGCGATCGAGCCGCCCGCCCGCGTGGTGGGGCAAATGAATGCCGTCCTGCTCGAGCAGGGCATCGTACAGGCTGCGCGAGTCGAATTGACGGGCCACGAGGTAGGCGATGGCATTGGCGATCATCAGCGGTAGGACGAGCGCATAGCCATCCGTCATCTCGAAGACGATGAGCACCGCCGTGATCGGCGCTCGAATCACGCCCGAAAAGACAGCGCCCATGCCCACGAGCGCGAATTCCCCGAGCTCCGCGTAGCCGAGCAAGCGCTGGTCGAGCCAACCCACGGAGCCCCCCAACATGGCCCCGATGAACAGCGCCGGGGCAAAGAGACCTCCGGCTCCGCCACTCGAATAAGAAAACAGCGTCGCGGCGAACTTCAGCACGCCGAGTGTCAACAACGTGGCGATCGGCAGCGACCCCTCCAGCGCCTGGGAGAGCTCGGCATAGCCGCCGCCGGCCACCCCGGTGGAACGGACCAGCGTCAGGCCAAGCGCTGCGCACAAGCCTGTCAATAAGCCGCCGATGGCTGGCCTGATGGCGGGAGGCAACCCGCTCTGACGTTGAAACGCGCTGCGCCATCTCAATAGCAAGTGACTGAAGCCGGCCGAAACCAGCCCCGCCAGACAGCCCAGGACGACGTACAACGGCAGCGAATCCATGTGCTGGAACGCGAGCATCCGCTGCAGATTGAATACAGGGTTGGAGCCCAGACATTCGTGCTCGATGACGGCGGCCAACGCCGCGGCTACCACAACACCCGATAGCACCGTCTGATCGAGACTCCCCACAATCTCCTCGACGGTAAACGTGACGGCGGCGATCGGCGCGTTGAACGCTGCGGCCACGCCGGCTGCCGCCCCAACCGGTAGCAGCCGTCGCGCATTCTTTGGCGACAATGCGAACCAGCGTCCGAGCGCGCTGGAGAACGCAGAACAAATATGGACCGTAGGGCCCTCGCGGCCGAGCGAAGCACCGGACCCGACCTGCAACACCGTGATCGCGAACTTGGCCACGCCGTCGCGCAGGCGTAAGCGGCTGGCGCGCACGGCATAGGCTGCCTTGACCTGCGGAATGCCACTGCCTGCGGCGGCCGGAAATGCGTGCGCGAGCACCAGGCCAGCGAACAGACCGCCCGCCATGGGGCAAACGAGCGTGAGCAAGAACCACCAGAGCCCGGCTGCGTGCTCGGCGCGCTCGATCAAAAAGCGCTCCGCCGCCTGGATCGAAGAGTGAAAGGCCACGGCGAGCAGTCCGCTCAGCGCACCAGCCACCAAAGTCACCCCCAAGGTCCGCTGGGCCTCGGTGAGCGAGTGCCGGACCGTGTAGCGCACGATGGCATCGCCAACTCGTGCGCCCGCGGAATACATGCCGGCTCTCAGCCGAACCAGTGGAGAGGTCGCTCTCGAATCCGACATCTACTCGATACTCCGAATGGAACGGAAGGTGGCAAGGGGCCCGCAAGCCACCAGCGAAGTCCCGGGGGTGCCAGTGGCACGGGACGAGACATCCGTCGAGTCAGCCGCTCATCTAATTGCTACTGCAATTATCTCTAGTACGACGTTTCAAACCGTTCAATGACATGAACTGCGCGACACGGCCGTGATCGGCCAGACGTTTTGTCCCGCTCATCTGCGGTTGGATGATTGCAGGGTGGGAGCGCATTGCCGTGGCTGCGACCACCCCGCTGGATGTGGCAAGAATGTCCTGCAGCAGCTGCAGCCCGATGGGCACACCCCGCGCTGCTCGTTGGGCGCGCCGGATTGCCCGCGCCCTCTGCCTTCGCGCCGGCGAGCTGCTCGCGCTCGGCGACTTCCGGTACGGCGTGCGCCGAGCTCAGACCGAGAATTCCGGGAACGTTTCGACCGCCGCCGGTCTTGGCTGGCGTTCGTGGCTTCTCTGGCGCGCTGGATCCCACCGTCACTCGCCACTCAGCTGGTGCACGCGGCCGCCTTCGCGGCGGTCGCCTGTATCACGTTGCAGCTTCGACCGCGCGCATGTGCTCGAGCCTGCTTTCGGTGTGGCGAGCACGGTGCTCGCCGCTGGTGCGCTCCAGCTCCTGTTGTGCCCGACGCTCCGGTGGCGCATTGGATCGGGGCAGATCCGCACGTGCGTGCTAATCTCGGTGGTATGTGCCTTTTCGCTCGCCTGGCTCGGCGCGCTGACGGCCAGCCGCGGTCTCGAGTGCATGCCGACACGCCGCAAGCGCTCCGCGACCCCAACCAGGATGCCTGGGCACGTGCTCGGCGGGATTGCTGGCAGCGCCCCGGTTCGGCGGATGTCCTAGAGTCCGACTGAGGCCGAATCCATGCTTCAGCGCGGCTCGTAGCTGACGGGCGGCCGCACTGCCGGTGGCGTGGGGCCCGCCTGGCAAATCGCGGCGGCGAGGCACTCAGGTCGGCGGCGCGCAAGATCGGCCCCCGCGCAACTCTCGCCTTCGAGCTCATGCAAGCATGCGCTCAACCGGCCTTCGTCAACTCCTCGCGGACAAGCGATCGCGTTGAGCTCTCCCGACCACTCCGCCCTGCTGTGAAAGACGCAGTCCAGACGCCGGTCGAAGAGCTTGCTGGGACCAATGCGGTCGCAGCGTTGCGCGAGATCGCAGCGGCGCTGGGCGATGGCCTCGACGGCCGCAGAGGGGATGCCGATGCCGGGCTCGAGAGCGGTACGCTCCTCGATGGGTTCCGAGAGCAAGCTCTCCTGGTCTCGCCGCGCGCAGGCGCTCGCCAGCAGCGCGAGCAGCAGGGGTACCGCGGCGCGCTGGCTGAGCCACTCGCAAGGCGAGCATCTCGCCAGGCGCACAGGCGTTCTTGTCGCGAGATGGACGTTCACGGGTTGGAGCAAGCAAATTCTCGGCCGCTGTCGTGAGCGGCGAATCGGTGCCCCTGATCCGCGGCCTCGGGCGAGTCTCTTGCCTCAGCGAGGCGAAGCGATGCGCACACCGCGCGTGCTCCGGCTACCCTGCTTCCATCCGCCCGGTCTTCGCTGGACGAGCGCTGCGGCTCCTGTACGCATCAGCGATCGCGGCGTTGTACGCGCGCGCGTATTCGGCTGCCGCGGGCCCCACTCGCTGCCTCCGCCTGCGCGGCAGCCATCCTGAGCGTATTCGAGCTGACCGCCTTGCCACTGACGGGCACCACCCCGCCGCTGGGCCGCCAGCCGCGCAAGAGCAAGCCCATGCTGTTCGTGCACGCCCTGACGTTTGCTTGCGCTGCCGAGCTGTCGCAACAGCTCGTGGCCCGCGCCGGAACGCGCTCTCGGGCGCGCTCGAACGGGCCGAGCGCGATAGACGCTCAGCCACGCTCGGCCCGGGCCACATGCACCTCGATCAGCGCGCGCGAGTGCCGCGACGGTGCAGTCGCGGGCTGGCCCGTTGTACTCATAGACCCTGCGATGTGCCTGCAGGTGTAGGTTGAGGCCCGTCTGAAACGCTTCGACCAACCAGGTTCCCATCGGAGTCGTTCACGGATGATAGGGCTTGCTGCAGGCCGTCAATGGGGGACCGTGAGTACCACCGCATCTCCCACCGCCTGGATCAGACGCACCGGAATGTCGATGCTTCCAGTGCGAAATAGGCTTCGTTCGGCTCCGAGTCGATCCGCCACATCCTTGTGCAGCTTCGCCTGCACGGACACGACATGCCAGGAGGCGCTGTCGATGTTGAGAGTGGCGACCTTTCCGACCACGTTGCCTCCGGCCCCCACGATGGTCAGGCCCTTGATGCTCTCGAACGGCAACAATTCATTCGGGTCCTTTTTTCTTTTCTGCACCTTCGAATCCAGCGCAGGGGGTGGAGGCAGCATGCCATCGCGTGAGGCGGTCCGACCCGATTTGTCTGACCTCAGTCGGTCCAGCAGGCACGCTGGCCGTAGCTCGCGGCGGCGTTTGGGCACGCTTCCTGCTTTATCGTGGCTCGAACGCGGTTCGACGCAGCGACAAAGGACGCGGGAGCTGCTCACCGTGCCCCCGAGCAAGCCCCCGTCGAGCCCGGCTACCAGGCAAGAAAAGGAACCCCATGAAGCATCCGCTTATCGTACCTGCCGCACTCCTCGCCCTGGCCACGGCCTGTGGCGGCGGCACGCTCGTCCCGCTCGAGACCACACCACGAACGCCAGCGGCCATCGGAACCATCGACGTAGAGCGCGGCCCGAACAACAACACCGTCGGCAAGCTGCACGTGGAGCACCTTGCGCCACCCGCCGCGCTCCGGGGTGATCTGAGCACTTACGTTGCCTGGGTGAGGCCGATGGGCGCGGACGCCTGGCAAAACGTCGGACGCCTGCACGTCGGCGAGTCACGCGAAGGCACCCTCGAGCTCAAGGTGCCGCAACAGAGGTTCGAGCTGCTGGTTTCGGCGGAGGGCAGCGGTACCGTCTCCGAGCCGAGTAAGTTCGTCGTCCTTCGCGGTCAGGTTGATTCTCGAAACGCATCGTGAGCTCCGATCGGAGCAATCCGCCACCAGAGCGCGAGCGCTGCTCGATCCCTCACCCAGTTCTGGCGTTGGAACGCGCGATGCATACAGCTCATTACCGGCGCCTGTGGCGCGGTCTTGATGCGCGGATTCCAGGCGCCGGTTCTGAAAGGAGAAAGGTATGTATTACCCGTGGACATGGTGGTGGCTCACTTGGATCCTCCCAATGGCACTCGTCGCGTGGGCGATGTTCAGCTGGAACGGCGGACGCTACGGCCGTCACCGGCGCTACAGAGACAGCGGCTATGGACCCTACGTACGTGACGAGTGGGACGATCACTGGCTCTGGCCTCGGCGCGGCTCGGCGAATGGATATCGCAATCGCGGGCCGTTGAACTACCAGCGATCGGACGCGCGCATCGCCGAGGATATCAATGACCGACTGCTCTTGGCGGACGACATCGATCCGAGCGCGATGGCGGTGCGAGTCGAGAACGGTGGGGTAACACTGTACGGTACGGTGGAGACGCGCTTCGAAAAGCGCATGGCGGAGCGAATCGCCGATTCCGTTGCAGGCGTCACGGACGTCGAGAACCAGCTCAAGATCGGCAGGCTCGATCACGTGAGCCAACCAAGAGCCAGCACGCCGTTGAGCAACAGTAGCGCCACGCCCGCTACTTCCCACTGAATCGACATTCCAGCGGCGGTCCGACCGTCCAACCCCTGGACGGAGCCATTCCGCCGATTTGGAGAGGCACATGGAGTTACTGCAGATCAGTGTGCGCGGCGCAACAGGCCTGGCAGCACGCGGGTTTTGGCTGCCGGCGCTGGTGTGCTGCGCCTGCGCGGCGCGGCCCGATGTGGCATCACATGTGGTCGTGCCGCCGTCCGCCGGCTCAGCATCGAGTTACACCGTACCGGGTGCCGCGCAGCGCCCCGCGCCGAGCGATTGCCCGATGTCGGTGGAAGGGGCGGACGTCGTTTATGTGCCGCTCGAGTACGGCGGCGCGCTCGTATTCACATCGTCGCTGGCCTCTCCGGCGGTCTTGCGCAGAGCGGTGCGACGCTTCGTACAGGCCTGCAACTCGGGGGCCGTCCGGCCCTCACCGGCAGGTATTCCGACCAGCATTCGCTACGCGGATGCGATTGCAGGCGCGAGGGTGGAAGTACGCACTGAAGCCGCCAGCCAACTTGCTCCGCTGGAGCGCTACCTGCGCTGGCTCGCGTTCGACATGCGCGAGCATCGCACGTGCGACGCGGCAGCGGCGCGCCGGGACGCAGGCTGATGCAGCGTCGTTCGCAGCGGGATGAATCGGTACGCGCAGGGTTTCGGCAACATCGCACAGGGAAACAACTCGCGGCGGGAAGTACGGACGCGAATGCCTGCTCCGCGACTGAGCAGATCTCGGTGGAAGCTCTGCAGGTTCCTCGATGGGGCATCGCCATCGGGGAACGTTGTTGCTCAGGTGGAGGGAGCCGCCGCATTCGGCACCAACGAAAACCCGATGACAAGTACTGCCACGATCACGCCGTCCAGCTCGTTGCGGCGCAAGCGCGCGGGAGCACGAGCGTGCTGACGAACAACCAGAGCGCGAGCACTGAATTGGCCCGGCGCATCGGGCCCCGCAATCCCGATGAGTGCCGCTGACCATCAGGGGCCGCCGCGCGGTCAGCGGCACGCTGTGGTCTGGTGCGATGCTCCCGGCGACGTCGCATGAATCTCGACGCGGCGGTCGAGGCCCCAGCTCTCGGGGCCACTGCCCAGATGGCAGCTTTCGCCCTGTGATTCGACGATGACGAGCCCAGCCGGCACGCCCCGGCGCACCAGATAGCGCTTCACGGCCGCGGCACGGGCCAGCGCCAGCCGGCGATTGTACTCGGCACTGCCGCGCGGATCGCTGTAACCGATCACGTGTAACGCCTGGTCCCCAAGGAGGCCTGCCTGCTGGCAAGCGAGCACGCCATCCAGGATCTGCTCTCCACGAGGAAACAAGTTGAACTCTTCCGGTGCGAAGTGAATCGCCTCTACGGCCGTATCGGGCAGCTTGCAGAGTGCCCCCTCTCCCGTGGCAGCAACCGCGGGCGAGCGCTCCGCGGGCTGCTCTCTGGCGCCTGGAGCCGCCGGTGGGAGGTCGCGTGCCCCCGTTGTGGCGGGCGCAGCAGATGCTGGCTCGAGATCAATCCCGACGGTAGCCGGCGGCGGCACTCGCCCCCCACAGCCCGTAGCTGCCAGCACTGAAACGGCACGCAGCCACCGGCAAGCCGCAGAGCTCCCCGTTGGCGCAGGGCCCCGTGAGGTCACGATGGGTTCTCCAGGACAAGGAACAGGGAACGTTCACCGCGCGGGACGCGCAACAGGTGTCCGCCTTGGCGTTTCGAGCGCAGACTTTGCAAGGCGGCATCTGCTCGCGACACGGATTTGCGATCGGATCCCGACGCATTGGAATGAGCTCGCCACGCCCAGCCCAGCGCGAGCACGCAAGCGCCGGCCCGAGTCATTCTGTTGGCAATGTCCATGCCTCGAGCATGCATCACATATGCCAGAAGAATGGCTCCTCCGTTGACACTTACGACAACCCGATCACAGCAGCGGAGCTCCGCAACGGCAAGGCCAAGGCGGTCGAGCAGCCCTGGGGCCCGAACTCTTCGATCACGCCAACTGTCGATCGAGAACACGCGGCCCGCACGGAGCTCACGAGGACGCGCTGCAGCTCCGAGCTCCTTGACACGATCAAGGCCGCCATCAATGCAGGAACTCGGCGCTGCAGCGCCGTGTACGCCGGGCATCAGAGCAAGCGTGATGCCACGGGCTCGCAGCAGCGGACAGTTCGGCTGCCGCGATCATCCAAGCAGCGGGCCCGTTCGCCCGTGCCCGGCGATTTTGGGCTCGCCGCCGCGCGGCGTGCAGCGACGCCAGGAGGGACATCCTGGCGTCTTCCCGCGCGGAGGAGCGCCGAGCTCTCCCCGGGGCCACTCCGAGTCCAGCAGCACCGCCCGCGGCCGCGCCCTTGCGGCACCAGCGTTGCCCGCGCCGCTGCCGCCCGCGCCGCAGCCTGATCTTGCGGCGCATGGATTGGCGCCGAAGACCACTGTGCGTACCGAATGCCATTCAGAGAGCCCAGAGTGCTGCACGAGAGATCGCCCATGTCCACGTCCGGCCGAGTCCGAGAGCTGAATGCAGGTCGAAGCCGCGCCGCCCTGACCCCGGGGCTCAGCGCTCAGCGCCGCTGGTCACGAGCCGCGATCAGCGGCAGACCAACGTCTGGGTCGAGCGCCTTGCAAAGGTACTCGGGCCACTCGGAGAGCACGACCTCGAGAGTGGGCCAGACACGAGCCTCGAGCAAGTGACCGCCTCGGGTAGTGCCATCCGCGAGGCCCAACACCACGTGGACGTGCACGGCGGGTTCGGTTCCGGTGTGCGCGATGTCGCCCAGGAACGAGAGTACCTCGACTTGCTGATCGACGGTATTTCGGCGATAGCTGCGCGCGGTACGGTCGAAGTAACCAAGCACGGCCTGCTCGAATGCCCCCACGGCAGTCAGCTGGCTGCCCCGAAGCTGCTCCCGTCTTGCAAATTCATTCAGCAGCGGCAAAGGGTCCTCGCCCTTGTCGAAGGCGCGCACAAATGTACGCCGATGCCCTTCAGCGCGATGAACCAGGTGGGCTTTCATGTCAGCCCGAATTGCAAGCCCCATTCCAGCGGCTCTCACCCAGACCGAGCGGCGGCGGTGACGCCCAGCCCACAACGCCCATCCCCAGTTGATCATCGACGGCACGCGCAGCGGCCCTGTGCGCCGCGTCGAGGACTGCCCGGCGCTGAGCGGGACTCGCCACCCAACCACGAAGCATCGCGACCTGATCCTTCACGGCCACCGAGATCCGCGAGCTGTCGATATTCGGGTTCCACCACAGAGAGCGCTCGATTGCGTGCTCGATGAGCCGATCGTCGCGCGCACCCGCCGGTGTCGACTCCAGCTCATCCGCAAGCTGTGGCACACCGCCGGTGGCATTGCGGATCACATCCACAATCAATTGCGCCTCCAGCGCGATGACGGCGTCGATCGTCGATCCGACCAGGACCGTCTCCGGTGCGGGCTGCCGCGGCTGCCTCGCCTCACCGGCGCGGATCCGTTCCTGGATTTCATAGCGCGGCGGGGGCAGCGGCGGCTGGAAGCTCGGCATCCGCGGTCCACAACTGGCGAGTGCTGCCGTGACGCTGATGAAAAATGCAGAGCGCATGCTTTCTTCCTCGGACAAAGCCCCTGCCGTCGTGCCTGCAATGCATGTGCCCGCCGGCCACTTGTGATCACCATGCGGCGTGCCAGCATCATGTCGGTGAGCGACGCACGGGTCGCTCCGGATCTGGTGGAAACGCTCTGATTGTCGTACCAATTAGTTGATGCAACCTCAGTCAGTTCTGATCAGTGGCGTCGGGGTAGCAGGGCCGGCCCTCGCCCACTGGCTCCTGCACCATGGCTTTCGGCCCACGCTGGTCGAGCGCTCGCCTGAGCTCCGCCGCGGCGGCTACATCCTCGATTTCTGGGGACTGGGTTATGATCTCGTCGAGAGAATGGGCCTGCTGGAGCAGGTGCGGGCGTCAGGCTACCAGGTCGACGAGGTGCGGCTGGTGGACCGCCAGGGGCGACGGGTCGGAGGATTTGACGCCGAGGTGTTTCGCGCTGCGACCGGCGGTCGCTTCACGAGCTTGAGGCGAGGCGAGTTGAGCGCCATCCTGTACGGATCGATCGAGCAGCGGGCTGAGGTACTGTTCGGTGAGACCATCACGGCGCTCAATGACGACGGCGACAGTGTCCTCGTGCACCTAGAAAGAAGCGGCGCTCGGCGCTTTGACCTGGTCATCGGCGCCGATGGGCTGCATTCGACCGTACGACGGCTGGTGTTCGGGCCGCAGACGCAGTTCGAGAAATTCCTGGGCTACACGGTCGCGGCGTTTTCGTTGTCCGGCTATGCGCCGCGTGATGAGAACGTCTACGTCAGCCACGCCGTTCCCGGCAAGACCATCAGCAGGTTCAGCATGCGCGACGACCGTACGATGTTCCTGTTCGTGCTCACGGATTCGACGGCCCACGGCGTTGCTTTTTCCGATCCGGATGTGCAACAGGCCTACTTGCGGGAGCACTTTTCGAACGTCGGCTGGGAGTGTCCGCAGATTCTCGCCGCACTTCCGGAGTCTCATGACCTGTACCTCGATCGTGTCAGCCAGGTGCGCATGTCAGGTTGGTCGAGGGGGCGTGTCGCTCTGGTGGGAGATGCCGCGTTTGCCCCCTCATTGCTCGCAGGGCAAGGTTCCGCACTGGCGATCATCGCTGCCTACGTACTGGCCGGTGAGTTGGCTCGAGCGAATTCCGTTGCCGCCGCCTTTCAGCGTTACGAACGACTGCTCCAGGGCTTCCTGCAGAAGAAGCAGGATGCCGCCCTCAGCTTCGCTCAATCCTTTGTACCCGCCTCGCAAATGGCGATTCACATTCGCAACCTGGTCACCAGGGCCCTGCGCGTGCCGCTCGTCGCTCGACTCGCGATGGGCGCGAGCCTCCTGGATCGGCTGCAACTTCCCGACTACGGGTGAGTGTTACCGAGCCTCCTGTCGAGGGTTCGCGCGGCGCATGGCGGGCCGCTGGGTACGTCGATTGCTTCAGTCTGGACTCAGGAAGGTAGCAAGCACTATTGGCCATTCCCCCATCTCAGCTTCAAGTCAAAGCGCCGCTCTCAGCATTCATGGCCAGGACGGTATCGTTGGCCTTGATGGCATATACGAACGCCCCGCTCGACAATGACCCTGCGTGAAATCTCGGCGCCGGTGGCGAGTCGCCACTTCAGCAGACCCCGCTCGGCGCCCACCTTTTACAGAGCACGCTGCCGCGAACCATTCTCCGCGCGTCAAACCGCCGTTGACGAGCGCAAGGGCCAGGCGAGCGGGCGGGCCGCCAACAGCGCCGATCAGGGCGAATGCGAAGCGGGCAGCCCCGGTGGCGAGAAGCTGCTGAAGGCTCCGAAAATCAGCTGCTTCCGAAGAACGAGCGCCTCTCCAGCCAAGTAAATGCACCGGTACGGCTTCGCGCCGCAATAGCTCGCCCACGAGCGTCGGATCCGTCGGGCTCAGAATTGCGCCAACGAGAAAGGCCTCCGGCCAGGTCATGCCCAGTACGAAGTGACCACCCACTGCAATGCAACCCGCCTCGAGCGGCATGCCGAGCAAGAGCGCACGCCCGGGCAATCGCCAAGGCCCGCAAGAGCCTGTGCAAGGGCAGGTCCGTCCCTTCTACAAACAGGATTCCAAGCAGCGCGAGCTCGGCGAAAAGCCGCATCGTTGCATCGTTCGCCTCGAATCCCACCAACTCGAACCCGGATCTGCCCACCACGACGCCAGCGAGCAGGAAGATGACGATGTCGACGGTACGGTGCGCTGTGCGTACTCGGACAGCAGCAACGCCAGGCCAAACGCCAGCAGTAACGACATGCGTCAGCCGCGCTCACCGAGATCCGGCGCTCCTCACCGGCAAGCCTCACTTGCCTGCGAGGCTGCGACGAACGCATCGAGCGTGGCGCGAAATCCATCTTGCACAGCGCCTGCCTGAAACGCGAGCGTGTCCCCCTGCCTCAAGCCAGCGATGGCCTTGCGAGCAGCCTGGCGCCACTCGGCCACGAACGCGGCCTCTCGAGCGGGCACGACGTCGAGCGCATCGAGCGCGGTCAGCAATCCGCTCGCCAGCCATTTGTACCCGTTCGGCAGAGCACGTCCTCGCCCGCGGCTGGCGGCCGTGATTGAATGCCGCGGGGAGCGGTGTGCGCTCGTAGCCGCGAGCGCGCGGCGTTGCACCGCGCGGGGGGCGCTGGCGTCGTCAGGCGGCCCGCGCC
>JAICTU010000135.1 GCA_025936205.1 Polyangiaceae bacterium
CGGCTACAACACCGACGGGGGCATTTACTTCGAGGGCGGCGGCGACACGAACTTCGGTCACATCCCTGCCCACTGGAAGCAAGAGGTCCGCAACTTCTTCCTCGACAACGCGCGCATGTGGCTCGAGGAGTATCGCGGCGACGGGCTACGCTTCGACGCCGCGCACCTCGTGCAGTGGGAAAGCCTGCAGCATATCGTGTACAACTTGCGCCAAAATCAGAACTGGCAGGACAAGCTCCTGATCGCGGAATGGACGGGGGATGATCGCGGAAACTGGCAGAACGTGATCAACGATATCGGCTTCAACTCGGTCTGGGGGATGTCCGGGCCGTACGCATTTCGCGAGGCCGTCAAGCGAGGTTCATTCGGCGGCGACGCGATCGATTCGATGACGAACGTGATGGAGCTCGCCCCCTACCGCAACCACTGGAACATCGTGCGCTACTACCTGGGCTCGCACGATCAAATTCGGGATGAGAAATCAGGCAGCGAGGCCGACCACCGCTACCCGGTCCAGATGCTGGGCGGGCGAGAGGACTGGTTCGCTCGAGCCCAGTGCCGCATGGGTTGGGTGTTGAACGTCACGGTGCCGGGCATCCCCATGCTGTTCATGGGCTGCGAAGGCCACCTGCCGGGCTACTGGTGGCCCACGCTCGACGGCAACCCGCTGCACAAAGACCACCGCATGGACTGGTCGAAGGTGGGTGACCCCATCGGCGCCCCGATGCAGCAGCTCGTGCGCCAGGCGAACCGGATGCGCTGGGAACATTCTGCGCTGCGCAGCCAGAGCCTCGACATCAGCCACCGTGACCAGCAGAACAACGTGTTCGCGTTCCGCCGCTGGAACGACCAAGGCGATGTCGTCCTGACCGTCGTCAACTTCTCCAATGGCGAGTGGCCCGACTACGCAGTGCGGACCGGGGTGGGAGGCGGCTGGCAAGAGATCTTCAACAGCCAGGCGCCCGAGTACGGAGGATACCCGGACTCCGGCAATGGCTCGGATGCGCGCTGGAGCGACGGAGGCGGTTACGTGCACATTCGCCTACCGAAATGGTCGGTGCTCTGCTTCCGGCAGGTGGGGTAGAGCGAACGACATCGGCAGCGAGACCGTCGCGGCTGCGAGGCGGCGGTCTGCTGCATGGTGCGGGATGCGCGCCCCTCTCTTGACGTTCGCGTTGCTCGCTGTGGCTGCTGGAGTCTCCTGGACGAAAATGCGGTCGATGGCCGAGAGCGGCACGGGCCATAGACGACACGCGCGAAGCTTACCATTTGCTCGAACGCGACGAACGGCTCGCCGACGAGTTGCAGCGCCGCGTCGCTGATGCCTTGCGAGCACTCGCTGAGACGGCACATCACTGCCAGGCTCGCGAGGACTCTGTCAGGCGGTGTCCGCTAAAAGACGTTTTCTCATGGCATCATGCATGAGCTGCGAGTGGACCGAGTGATCGTCTACGCGGTGCCGCATCCGAAGCGGGAGCCGGTCTTTTGGAAGAAGCGTTGAGCACCGAATGTGCAACATGGGGCGCTGCTGGAGTCCAGGGAATCCAAAGCGATCTGGGTCGGCTCCGATTCGCTGGGGCAACGTAATCCGGGATTAGGCGAAGCAAGCGTGCGACCGTCGGGTCGCGCCAGAGCCATCCTGGCGTTCGTCTGCCTTCGCATCCTTCAGCTGCAGGTGCGAGCGAATGCTTTCTGGCTTTCTGCGCTATCTCGTCCTCCTTGAAGCGCACCTGCGCGGGAGCCTGATTTCCCGGTAGGTCGCTCTTTGGATCAATGGGGAGGGCCGCCTTTGTGGCGAAGCGAGAGTGAGCTGGACGCCGCCGTCATATCGGGCGCTTTTACATCGGCATCGGGGAGGAGTCCGAGCCTGAAAAGATCAAGGCCTATGCGCCGGGAGCGTCGTCGTAATTGTCGGGCAACACTCCGTATCCATTGGGCCAGGTCGGGAGAGTAGGTCACGCAGGTGTCGGCGATGGGCCGGCTGGGCATCGACTATCTGGATCCCAAAGACGATCCGCGCACAGGCGCGGGCTGAGCCGCGCAATACCGCGTGTGACCAGGGCAGCTGTTGCGCGGCGCCTCCGAGCTACTCGTAAAGTGGGCTGCTGGTGTCCGCCATCAGGACGCGGCAAGCGGTGAACGCCATCGATTCCAGTGTGAGCGCGTCTTCACGTGGGTACAGCGCAGCGATGCGCCTGCGAACGCAGCGGCGGATTTCTTCGGTCGACCTGCGGAGTCTACGAGCGATAGTGGCACGATTTACGGTATACAAGGGCGCCAGCGCATCGATGGAGAGGCCGCGAAAGTAATAGTCATGTAAGAGCTGTCGTTCGCGGAGCTGGATCTCTTGGAAGGCGTCGCGAACCGCGGCAAGGCATGCTGACGCGCACTCTTGCCAGACGATGCAAAGGAGCAGGTCGTCGTCCGCCGTCGCTTCGCCTTGGCCAAAGAGGGCCAGCGAAGTGTGCGCCTCTTCTCGCCGGCGTCGGGCGCTCTCGAGACGCAGGTAGTCCCTCGCCACGTTTACGGCCACCGAGCGGATCCAGCTTCCCAAGGGACCCGTTCCCGCGTAACAGGCTCTTGAAGAAGGCTCCGCAACCAGACGCTTGCGCACGTCTTGCAAGACGTCGTCGACAGCAGCGGTGTTGCGTACCATGGACTGGATCACTGCCTTCACACGCACAATATGTTGATGCTCGATGGCATGGAATGCCAATGGCCGTCCCAGCCGGCACGCTGCCATTAGATAGAGATCCACGGCGAACGGAGGCGCCTCTTTGTGTCCGAGCCCTTCGACATGTTGGATGAACTCGTCATACGTGATCTGCACGCCAGTCCAGGTTCTTTGGGCTCGCTCGTAGGTCGTCTGCCAGGCCGCTGCTGGTGAGCGGGATACTGTGTTCCGCGGCGCAGGCAACGGAGCGCTGCCAACCAGGGCGAGCTCGCCCCGCGCGGACACGTCGTAGGCGGTTCGTGAAACGTTGCCGACGATCAAATCGCAATGCGACTTCCGGTGCAATGGGTGGTTGCTCACAGCTCCTGCTCCTCGAAGGGCCCCAAACGTGGCTGCTGCTTGTCGCGACATTTCTGGCTGGTCATCGTCGCTCCCACACCTATGAGGCACGGCGCAACGGACCTATGCAGTCCGAACTAGCCGATCTCACCCTCGCACTAGGACGGTCGGAGCGGTGCACCGTCATCCGAACGGGGTCCGCCAACGCAGCTGGTGCGCACTTGGCGAAGCCAGGCGCCTTGCTCAGCGCCTCGCCGCCATCACGCGGACGGCGGCGAACCGAGGCTGCTGCCCCGGGAAATCGTAATCTCGATCTGACTCCGCACTAGCTGAAGCAACGAATCCAGCTCGCGCGCGTCAATGTCGAGCTCGTCGCACACGAGGACCTTGACCGTCTCCTGGATAGCCCGCGCCGAACGCTGGATCCAACGGGAGACCGTTGGTTGGCTCACCTTGTACATCGCCGCAATCCGGGTGGTGCTGACCTTCTCGACGAGGTTCATGCGCAAGATCAGACGCTCACGGCGCGGCAGTTGGCTTAGTGCTATGCATAACGCACGGTTGATCGCATCCCGGCACTGGAGCTTGATTACGGTTGCTTCGAGTTCGCTCGCACGGGAGAACTCCTGGGCCAGCGCCTCTTCACCTTGAAAGCGAGCGGCCGCCGCCGTGACGCGCATCCCGATCCGGCGCGCGACGGTGCGTACGAACCCAGCCAATGGCCCCTGGCCCCTATAGTGCTGAATCTTCGTATCAGTGCCAGGAGGAGATACGAACAGCGACTCCTGCAGCCGTTGGAAGATTTCGTCCGCGTACTGTGGGGAGGCGTCCAAGCTGCGTACGGCCGTCGCGACCACTCCAAAGTAACGATCCCGAAAGTGCTGGAGAGCGCTCGGGTCACCCAAGCCACAGGCACAGGCCAAGAAGAGATCGTGATTGATTTCGTTCGAGGTGTTCGGGCCGATGGAATGACGCCGCATGAACTCCGCGAAATCTGCGAAACAGAGCCCGATCGTGGGCCATGCCGTAGCAGCGAGCGAAAACGCTCGCTGCAACTCGACCTCCGCCTCTTCAGGCACGCAGATACCCATCGATCCTGGGAGACATCGAAGCGCGAAATTATGCATAACGCTTTCCCTCGGCGCCTTTTTGTGACCGTGTGGGAACACTTGTCCAGCGATCCTACCAGCCTGTTGACCGACGAATACCTGGCACGGTACGCGTGTCGTTTCGAGCACTTCAGGATGTGTCCCGATCCAACCCAGGTCAGGATGTTCGTGAACGGTGAGCTTTCGCTCGGCGAGATCTCGGCATTGGAAGGGCATCTGGAGCAGTGCGGACACTGCTTGAAGTTGGTTGGCCAGCTTGCGGATGGGGTCGCGGCAGACGTGCGTGTGAACGCCAGCTTCGAAGCCCCGAGTAGCTCGTCCTTTGCACATTTGCTGCGGGCCCTGGTCCTCCCGGGCGAAGAGTTCGAAGATCGAGCGCCGGAGCGCGAGTCGTTTGGCGACTATCGGGTAACCGGCGTACTCGGGCGTGGTGCGATGGGGATCGTCTATCGCGCAGTTCACGAGAAGACCCGGCAGACCGTCGCAATCAAGACGGTTGCGACTCGCAGCCCAAAAACGCTGTCGGCGATGCGTCAGGAGATCGCTTCGTTGCGGCGCCTGCGGCACCCTGGAGTCGTCGCGTTGGTGGACAGCGGCGTCGTGGACGGCGATCCGTGGTGCGCCCTCGAGCTGCTCCAGGGAGCGACGCTGGAGGGCTTCCTGCGATCACTCTGGATCACGAAACCTGCCCGACCCACTCTGGGGGCAAGCGAGGCCGACGGCTGGACCGACGACGTTCCGACGCCAGCGGCGGGGGGGCGTCTCAAGGAAATCCTGCGGCTCTTTCTGGGCATCTGCACTCCGCTGGCGTTCGTCCATCAGGCCGGAGTCGTGCACTGTGATCTGAAGCCTGCCAACATCTTCATTCGAGAGCAGGGCGCGCCGGTACTCATGGATTTCGGGCTGCTCTCGCGCGCGGGAGGTTCCGTAGGTCGCGAGTCGCTCGAGGTCGGAGGGCTGCTGCGGGGCACGATCCCCTATCTTTCACCCGAGCTCATCCTCGGCCAGATCCCGGACGCTCGCGCGGACCTCTACTCGTTGGGATGCATCCTATACGAGGCCGTCACGGGCAAGCCACCCTTCGTGGCCAGTACGGCGAATGCGTACTTCCGAGCGCACTTGCACGCTTCACCGCGCTCTCCAACAGAGGTAGTGGCCAACGTGCCGGGCCCCCTCAACCACTTGATCCTGTCGCTGCTGGCGAAGCAGCCTGCACAAAGGATTGGAAACGCCGGCATCGTCGCTGACGAGCTCTCCGCGTTGCTGGAAGTCCCGAGCCACGCACCATCCAGCTCGCGTCCGTCCGAACCCTACCTTTTCCGCCCGCGATTGGTGGGTAGGAAGGAAGTGATCGACGGCCTTTCCAAGCTGCAGACCAGCGCCTTGGGCGGCCGAGGTCAAATCGCGCTCATCGGTGGTGAAAGCGGTGTAGGCAAGACGTTTCTGGCGAGCGAAGTCGCGCAGAGCTCGTTGCGCCAAGGCTTCGATGTGTTGGCCGGAGAGTGCACGCCCATTTCGGCGCAAGACGGTGACAAAGATAGAGCGGCGGGCACGGCGCTCGAACCGTTTCGCGCGCTATTGCAGGCCGCTGGCGATCGTTGCCGAAGCCGCGGACCGGGAGCCGCTCTCCAGTTATTCGGGTCCGAGCGCGCGATCGCGCTGCTTGCCCGTTACGAGCCAGGCCTGGCTCACCTGGAGTCCTTTGACGAGGCAAATGCGGTCACCGCGCTGCCGTCTACGGCCGAGCGAACACGCGTGCTACAAGCCTTGGCTGATCTGATCGAGCGCATGGCGGGGGAGCAGCCGCTGTGCCTGATCTTGGACGACCTCCAGTGGGCGGACGACCTATCGCTGGCGTTTCTTCAGCTTGCAGCCCAGACCGACCTATCCGAACAGCGTTTGCTGATCCTGGCGTTCTATCGGACAGATGAGGTGACAGCGGCCATCGCCGATCTGAAGCTGTCGCCTGCTGTTCATTCCGTCGCGTTGCCTCGCTTGGACGTCTCTGCGCTCCGGATCATGATCGACGATCTGCTCTCGGACCATCCTACCGAAGAGTTCGTCGCTACACTCGCCGCGCACTCTGAAGGCAATCCCTTTTTCGTTGCTGAGTATCTGCGCACCGCGGCTGCCGAGGGCGTGCTCGAGCGAACAAACGCTGGCTGGCGTCTGGCCGCCTCGGGCGGGCAGCGCTACGAGCAACTGTTGCTGCCCCGCCCGCTACAGGCCTTGCTGGAGCGGCGCCTTTCCCTGCTTGCAGACGGAACGCAGCAGGCGGCGGAAGCGGCGGCAGTCCTCGGACGCGAGTTCCGCCGCAGTATGTTACCAGGCGTTGTCGGCGCGAGCACTGACTCTACCTTGGCGGTGGACGAAATGCTCTCCAGTCAAATCCTGGAACAGACCTCCGAAGGCCAGCTGCGCTTCGCACACGACAAGCTGCGTGAGGCGGCCTACTCACGCATTGACGGTGCGCGGCGCGTCGTGTTGCACGGCGCGGCCGCTCGTGTCATCGAAGACACCTTTCGATCGACGCCGGAGTTCCCGGACCACTATGCGGAGCTCGCTCACCATCTGAAGCATGCCGGAGAGACAGTACGCGCACTGGATTACTTTGAGAAGGCCGGTGAGCATGCGCTGCGGAGTTCCGCGAACGCGGACGCAGTGCGCTTCTATCGCGCGGCCTGCGAGTTGAGCGCATCGCCTGGCGCCGCGGTGGCCGAGGCACGTCGAGCACTCTGGGAGCACGGAATCGGTGACGCGCTACTCGGTGTTGGTGAGTTGGACGCCAGCGTCGCTCACCTGCGTGTTTCCGTCGCCGCGCTCCGCTACCCGATGCCCATAAGCCCAATGGGCCTAAACGCTCGCATTGCATGTGCCGCGTTCAGGCAGGCAATTCATCGCGTGGTGCCCGCGCGCTGGCTGCGCCGGGGCGAGCCTGCGCGCAATTTGCGGGAAGCCGCCCGTACCTACGAACGCTTGGTCCAGGCGTACTACTACGCCGGCGACTATCCGAATCTTTTCTTGGCCAACGTGATGACCCTGAACTTGGCGGAGCTCCAAGCGCCGACCCCGACGCTGGCCGCCGCATACACGAACGCCGGCATCACCGCCAGCATCATTCCCGCGCATGGGCTCGCTGCCACGTACTTTGGTTTGGCTGAATCTACCCTTGCCCAAGCATACGACGCGGAAGTGGAATCGTATCTGGATCTCGTGCGCAGCGTCTACGATGCCGGCCTCGGCAAGTGGAGCAGCGCCTTCGAGTCCAATCTGCGCTCTATCTCCCGAACCGAGCAACTCGGGTTCCGTCGACGCTGGGAAGAAGGTGCTGGCGTCCGAGCCTGGCTGCATACCCGCTTGGCTGCAGACGAAGGGCTGGAGTGGGCGAGCCGATTGTTCGAGTCAGCGCAGCGCCGCGGGGACCGCCAGATGATGAGCTGGGGGCTCTTCGGTGGGGCTTTCCTACATGTCCGCCGCGGTGACCTGAGCCGGGTCAGGAGCGTGCTCGAAGAGCACCGACGGCTGATCCCGGAACCCTCGGGGCCTGAGTTGATCCAGAGCATCGGATTGCATATCCAGTGCGCTATCGCCTCGGGTGAGCTGGACCATGCGGTAGCTGAGGCGCAGCGGGCCGCCGCGCTCGTGCGAAAGACGGGGCCGATTCATCTGCATTGTGCCGACGCGTATGGCGCCATCGTCGAGGCTCACCTGGTGCAGTGCAGGAGAGCCAGTGGTCCGGCAGCTCGCAGCAGCGACGCGTTAGCCAGCGCTGCACTGGCAATGCTCGGGCGAGCTGCGAAGATCTTCCCCGCTATACGGGCTAGAGAGATGTTGCTGCGCGGTATCTATCGTCACGCACGGGGTGACGACCGCGCGTTCGATATTTGGCGGCAGTCCGCAGCGTGCGCGCGCCAACTTCAATCGCCCTACGATGAAGCGTGCGCTCTCTTCGCACTGGGCGTGTATTTGCCTGGCGGATCCATCGAGGCGAAGCAAGCGTTGTCCGAGGCTCAGCCCATCCTGTCGCGGCTCCGAGTCAATGCGGAGTCGCTCCCGTGCTTTGCTCGCGCTTAGCCCGTCGAGTACAGGTCGTACGATTGGCGTACACGACGGATCGGGCCACGGCACGCCGAGGCGGTCCAGGTTCCGAATGCGACGCAGACCCTCTCCGTGAGCCAATGATACTTCGGGTGCAAGGTCTCAAACGTCGTGCGGATGAAGATTTGCCCATGGATCGTGAGCCCTTCGCGATGATCATCGGCGAAAATTGCTGAAGGATGAGCTGTTAGCTGCAGCACCCCGCGGTAGACCACGTCGATCTGCACCGGCTCTGCTGTGGGCTCGATGGTCATTCGCCCGTCGACCGAGCCACTCATGGCATTCGTGAGAGCGCCCGCTTCATCGCATGAGAACAGGAGCCCTTGCTCATGGGCCGAAGCAATGCCGAGCGGAGCATCATGGCCTTTACCGTCAGATGCCATCACGCGCCGCAAACCGCGCACGTGAAACACCTCCAAGTCGGGCCCCTCCTGCTCGAAAGCAGACGGTCCAAGGAGCGTGACCCTCACGCCTTCCGCGAGGGAGACAGTGCGGGAGGTGTCCAGGAAGGACTCGCCATCTATGGAACAGGCATAGTCGAGCCGCTTCTCCAAGAACGAAGTTCGAATGTCTCGGACGTTGATCATCTCGGCCTCAGGTCATCGCGTAAATGTCGTAGGTGATTGCACGGAGTACATTTTGCACGATCGCCAAGCGACCAAAGCCGATGCACTGAAGCTCCGTGAGCCACCGATATTTCTCGCTGGATGTCTCGAAACGCGGCGCCACTACCACCGGGAGTATCAAGGGCTCCAACAGCTTTCCGTACTTGTCCTTGTCGCTCACGAAGCCCTGGAAGCCGCCTTGTCCCAAGAAACAGACGCCCGGATACGTCGCGTCGATGAGGACCCCGTCGTCGGTCTCGATCGTTGCCCTCACGTCGGACACCGTGACGTCGTCGGTGCGCACGACGGCTCGGTCTTCTCCGTCCTTGATCTGGCCTGTTACCACGGGAACGCCCAGTGCGCCGACGACACGCTCGCCCAGCACGCTGTAGATGCGGCCGCTGTTCGGAATGCAACGAACGTTGACTCGGAGGCCATCCGCGCTCAAGCCGATGTTATCGACATCCATGTCGGCTTCGACATTGTACGAGAACAGATACAGAAGGCTTTTGTCGATGAATGTGCGACGAGACATGATGGGTCAAGCTCCTCTGGGTAGAACCATCTTCACGTCGAGTTGGACCTGTTTGATCGTATTCGGAGCGACGTCGACGGTACCAAGCGCCAGAAACTGGTTGGTCGCGAGATAGCTGTACGCTGCAAACTTTTCGGCTGAGATTTGGTATCTCTTGGCCGCCCAATCCTGGTTGGGGCCGGACGTCTCAAAGCGTACAGGCAGAGCTACATGGAGCGTTCCTTGGATTTGATTCCATCTTCGGTAGGTTTCCAAACGTTCTTCAGAAGACGCGGCTGGCTGCGCTAGATCAACGATCCCCGAAATTACCGCATCGAAGACGAACACATCCTCCTCGTCCTTGACCCGGAAGGTAAGCCTCGTGTCGAACACCGCAACGGCATCACGGCGCAGGAACACCCAGTCGATGCCACTGAGCACTCGACCCTTTTGCGGATTGCGCTTGCTTCCGGCATTCGAATCTCGCTTCGAGAGCGTGATGTCTCCACCGCGATAGCGGACGTGCAGCCGCATTCCGCCGGGCACCTCGCCGAACCTATCGGTGGTGACATCCTCTGGCCCGCAGTGGATTCTCAATACGGTTTCGGAGAGGTAGTTTTTCGGCTGGGGCTCGGCGCCCAGGTCGGTCTTGTCGACGACCTCGGACGTGCGTTTCCGCCGTCCCATGGGCTCGCTCTGCTTGCTCGAATCCTGTGTCATTTTCTTCTCCCGAGATTGCGCATCACATCACTGAAGCGCCCCGCTGCCGAACCCAAAAGGTCGGCTGCGTTGCGAGCGAACTCCACCGAGCTGCGAGCCAGAGGATTGGCTTCTAGAGCACCTGCCCAGCCCGTGAGCGTCGCCAGTGCTTCCCCATCTTCATAGCTGAAGATTTCGCAGGGGTCGGCGGTGCGCTGGGCCTTGGCCAGAATTGCATTCACCGCGAGCCGTCCTGCTTCGTTGGCGCCCTCCATCGATGCAAGGTTGGCTCTCGTGTCGACGTAGTCCGCGGCGAGGAACATGTTGTTGATGCGTGTGGCAGCCGATGGCCTGCGCGCGAGAGCCCCGGGACGATTGACGAGCAACGGCTCCAGGTTGAAGGACGCTCGGTCTCCAAAGGCGAAGCTGGCGTCCTGCTCTCGGGCTGCTTGCGCCAGCAGCTCTTCGGAGCTCCCTCGTAACGAGTTGGCTCGGCTGTACGCGGCTTGCTTTCTGCGGTCGGAGATCTCGACGATATTGTCGTCCAGATAGAAGCTGCGCGGGCTTCCTGGTCCACCCCCCAGCAGCATGTCATCGCGCAGCATCTCATCGTTATCTCGGTTGAAGGACTCCTTGAGCTGCTCCCAAACCTCTCGCGCGACCTCGTCGCGAGTACAGGTGGCGGCCTCTCGGGGAATCGAGCGCCCCGGCTGCCTCCAGTTGCTGATGTCTACGGTGAGCAACGCACGTACATCGGCTGGTAGTGCGGTGTCTCGCCAGAGATGAGTTTGTTCCCGCACTGTCAACGCCCACTCCGTGTCAGAGCACACCACGTGCCCCTTCGGGAAGGAAGGCAACGCTCGGGTCAGGTAGAACTGGATGCCCGCCATCCACTCGGTGGAACCTGCCAGGGTCGTGATATTTCGCAGGCTCTCGTCGTACGACGTCATAGTGGCGGAGCGGTTGACGAAGTACGCCATCTGCTCGACGGGCAGTGCAAAGACGTAGTAGTCCGCATCATCCTCGATGGGAACTGGTGCGACGTAGCTGTCGAGATATTGACCATCGAGGAACCGAGCATTGCCGCCCAGCTCTTGCGCGAGAGCGACGGCATTGTTGCCCCAATGTGGCGCCTGCTCGCCTGCGCGCCTGGCGCGATCTGCCTGGCGCGCGTACTTGAACCCCACGTTGTCGGCCACGGCCGAGAAACGGAGTTTGCGGATCTTCGGTTCGTCCTCATCGAAGACGACGGAGTCGAGTTGACGGCCCGGGACGAATCTTACGCCCCGACCTTGCAGGTAAGTGACCCACGGTTTGATCCAGACTTCGTTGGTGGGGCCATCGAGCACCCGATCGCGATCCAGAGGTCGTGCAAACAGCGTCCGGACTGCCAAGTTGGCAATGGTATAAGCGCTCGACTGCTTCGGTTGAGCCGCGAGCAAACTCTGCGTCGTCGCGACGATGAGTTCGCGGAATTCGGCAGTCTTCTGCTCGGCGTCAACCAGCTTCCACCAGGAGATCTCGTCGTAGATACGCCTGCGCTCGCTCTCCGGGTACGAGACGAATTTTGCCAGCTCCTGGAAAAATGAAGCGATTTCCGAAGGTGGGATGCGCTGGTTGAGCTGAAGAAAGAAGGAAACCAGGGCTTGTGCCTGATTGGACGTCCTCGGAAGCCGCAGTGCTATGGGCGTCGCCGGACCCCGATAACGCCGGATCTCGTTTTCGTCGCAAGGCACCAAATGCTCGGCGACACTTCGCTCCGGGCCGACGTTGCCGCGGCCTCGGAATGGTATGTCTTCCATGGTGTCGACGACATGGCGGTACCATTGAGGAAAGAAACGAAACCCGTGCTCGCCAGGGCACCCGACGCTGTCGGGAGCCACGCGTGGAAGGCGAACGCTGGCGGCCTTGCCACCGAAGTAGCTGCGACGTTCATACACGCTAACGTCGAAGTTCTTTCGGCTCAGATAGTGGGCGGCGGTGAGGCCTGCGACTCCGCCTCCGATGATGATGACCTTTTGCGGCATGTAGCGACTCTTTCGAGAACTGTCGGTGGTCTACTAGCTGCTATCGAACCAGCACTGAGGAACAGTATCGACGGCACCCCATCGCTCCTCGCGCGCCAGAGTTGCTTCGAGGAATCCGACCCACAACTATGTGGCGACTGATATGCTTTTCACAAGCTTCGAATTACTCGCTCTCGTTCGAGGTGCTTTGAAACCTCGATGAGACGTTGTCGCTCTGGCTCGCTGTGACAGAGCGACAACGTCGGTCGTATCATGAGACCTACATTGAGCCCGGCAGCGCGCCTCAACGGGCCGTCTTTCATTCACCGCTTGTGACGAACGCGGGAGCGAGATGTCGCATGGTTCTTCTGCAGCCAGGGTCCGTGATACTTAGTTAAATCCGGACGCCACGTTCGAGCTGATGTATGTGTCCACAACTCTCGTGCTGGTGAAACAACGATGGGTTCCAACAGCATGGAATTCCGGGATAGCCGCTTCCCGATGAGGGGACGATTAGCTCGTGCGAAAGATCCGTGTAGCCGCCGCTCGTCACCGCGACCATCGGGATGCGGCGCTCGATCAATGCATCGATCACGAGCCAGTCGCGTGCGACCACGCCATGCGCGACTACCGCGGAATCCGCGAGCCGCGGCAGGTGGTCGGCAGAGTGGACGGGCAGCAGTTCCGCGTCCGTGGCGGGAGCGAACGGCTCGAGCCCGTGATGGGCGAGGCTGTCGGATATGTTCTGCTCAATCCGGCGCCGGGCTCGGCTGAACTTCTTCGCATCAAAGGGGTGCAGCCGCTCCAACCCGTACAAGGAGAGGTCGTCGCGGGGTGAATAGACGAGGAACCATGCCGGCACTAGCGCTTCGCCAAAATCTCGTCCGAATAGCGGAGTACTGCGTACGGCGTCCGCACCTGAATCGATCCAGAAAGGAAGCGCAGGCGCAAAAGCTAGCGCTGAGCGACGCTGGACGCGTGATCGTCGGAGCGGGTCGGTGCCCGGTCTTTCAGCGTCTCGACCCGATCGCCGCTGGCATCCAGCAGGAACACCGCATCGGGTACGATGACGTGCCAGTGGATGTTCAGATTGAGGCTCGAGCCAAAGCGCTGGCAGAAGGACACGGCTGCCGTCTCGGGCGTGCTCACACTGCCAGCGTTGGATCTCCTGGACGAAGATGCGGCTGATGGCCGAGAGTGCTTCGGGGATCTTCGTGGAGTTGTCTTCATTGGCTCGGTGACAAACGGGCCCGAGCGTCGTCAGAATGTGCCTGCTTTGCGACAGACGGCTTTCGGTGCTCGCCGCTTCGCGGCTGCGCTCCTCAGAGTCGCTGCACGGTGAGAGGCTTGGAACCGCCGGCGAGGGCAGGGACGTCCGGGGCGTTACGTCGCTCTGAGGATCGAGGGCGGGATGCGCTCGAGGGGTCTCGCCTTCGGCGAGCCCCCGAGCGGCCTCATGTGCGGCTCCCCGAGACTTGCAGCTCGCTGTCCGTCGCTCAGCGTCGTCGGGCAGCCGGCGCGAACCCGCCGTCAGTGCAGCCCGATGTCCGTGATCAGCGGTGCTCGGTGACTCGGGTTCGAATCCCGCCCGCAATGGGCTGCAGTGCGCACCACCTTCGGCAGTGCAGCCCGATATCTTGCGGAGAGGGCGGGATTCGAACCCGCGGTAGTGTTACCTACGCCCGCTTAGCAAGCGGGTACCATCGGCCACTCGGTCACCTCTCCGGGCTCTCCAGGAGCGGGCCGGAGGTTGGCCTCAGGGGCGTGAATCGTCAAGCCTTTTGCGGAGGGATCAGGGTCGTGCAGGGCTCATCCCACCCCTGACGCCCCCCCCGCCGCCTTCAGAGGCCCGAAATCGTATTGCCTTTGCCGGCGGTTCGAGCTTGGCCGGGCCCGCTCACTCGCAATAGCGCGCCAGGGCCCGGCAGGTTTGCCCCGGCGGGCACGCGGAGGAGTCGTTGCAGGACACGAGGCCCGCCACCGAGACGCCCGCCGTGACCGTGGAGGTCACGAGCATCTGCACGCAGCCGAGGTCCATGCCGGTGGAGGTCGCCGTGCGGCGGGTGACCGTGACCGTCGGAAAGCCCGATCGGCCGAGGCCGAGCAGTCCCTCAATCAGCGTCGCCGGGATCTCTGCCGTGCCTTCGTCGGGCACGTCGCATTCGATCCAGGCGTTGCTGCTGCCATGGTTGTCGAGGTGCAGCCCGACTTGTACGCGCGCGGGGCCCACTTGCTTCGGCACCTTCCAGCTCAGCTGGGCCGCGGCTCCGCTCTCCACGTTGATCCGCTCCGTCGTCAGCTCCAGCGCAGAGACTCCCCAGCCGGCGAGCTCGAAGGCGTCGTACTCCCCGCCGCTCGCACGCAGTCGAAGCCCCGCGCCGGCGCGGTACGCCGGGTAGGGCAGGGGACCGCCACTGGGATGGTAGTTGCCCGTGATCCGATTGGGCGACATCTCCACCGGCACCAGCAATCCTTCGAGAGTCACCGTGCCGACGTCGCGGGGCGACGGCAAATCGACGCATTGGTTGCCGGCGCCGCAGGTCTGCGTCGCCACCGGGCACGGCGGGTCGCACTGGTGCGTCGGCAGGGTCAGCAGCTGGCAGTCTCCCGCCCGCGACTGGACCACCGGCAGCAGGTCGGTCAGGACGGTGTCGAGCACTTTGCCCTGCGCGCTCGTGAAGTCAGGGCCGAGGTCGATCGAGAACTCGCCCACACCCGCCTCCGGCGCGCAGGGCGCATAGGGCAGGTCCAGCGCGGCCGCGTCATCGGCGGCGCTCGAGCTCGTGTCCTGATTTGGGCCGTCGTTGCCGCAGCTCACCGACATCAGCAGCACGGGCCAGCAGCGGTACCATCTTCTCGAGCTCACACTTCTAGCTAACGGCACCCCCGCGGGGTTGCTGCGCACCCCTCGTGGAGCCCTGCCCCACGTCCGTTAGCAGAGATATGCACAGAGCGCCGCGCCAGGCTTCCCGAATGGAGCCGCATGCGTGCGCAGCGCTGCTGCTCGCGGTGAGCGTGGTAGCTTGTGGGCCCGACGGTGACGTCGGTGGCCCGATGGCGTTCACCTCCGGAGATCCCAATGCAACGTCGGGGGCTGAGTGCTCGCTCGACGGCATCGTGTTCGCGCCCGATGTGGACGCGGCGCCCGCTACCGATGAGCGTCCCTACTTCAGCTTCTTTGCGACGAGTCAGGCCGGGATGTACAGCTTGCCCGCCGGCGAGCACGCGCCGCAACCCGATCCCGCGCGCGGCTATGGCGGCGACTTCGGTGGCCTCGCCGGCGCCGACGAGATCTGCAGCATGCTCGCGCGCCGTTCGAACCCCGGCGATCAGAAGATCTGGCGCGCGTTCCTGAGCAGTCCGGGCAACGATATCGAGGCGCGCGTCGACGCCATCGGCCGCGTGGGCCCGGGCCCCTGGTACGACTTCAACGGCGTGCTGCTGGCGCGCAATCTGGACGGGCTGCTGCCCAACGCGAAGGGGCGCCCGCGCGGCGCTGCATCACCCCTCGGCACACGTTTCAGCGATGAAAATGGCGAGCAGATGTGGCAAACGGGCGTGGATAACCACGACACCCTGACCGGCTCGAACAGCTGCGGCAAGCTGTATGACGACGGCGCATCGGGCGTGATCGCGACCTGCGACAGCTGGACCTCCAAGACCCTGCACGGCAGAGAGGGCAACCTGGCCGGCGTCGGCGGACAGGTCCCCGTCGGCCACTCCTGGCCGCGCGCCTTTTCCTTCGGTGACGCCGTCGGTGCGCGCTGGATCAACGATCACACCATCAGCGGCTGCGAACCCGGCGCAAGCACCACCGAAGGCCAGGGCGCCCCCGCCGGCGACTTCCGCGTCGGCGCCGGCGGCGGCTTCGGCGGCTTCTACTGCTTCGCCCTCGGCGCAAAGTCTCCTTACGCTCTCTGATCCGCGCTGCGCGGATAGGAAGGGGCTCGGCACCCGGCGCCGCTTGCCGACTCTAGAATCTGCCCACTGAGCGCGGAAAAGGGCAGGGGTCCGGGGTCGGGGAGCCGGATGTTACGGCGTGGTCACCTGCGGCGCGCTACGCTCGTGCCATGTTCCCGGCTCCTCGTTGGCTGTGGGTAGCCCCCCTCGGTGCCGCAATCTCCGCCTGCGCCGGCAGTGACGCATCGTCGTTGGAGCCGGAGCACGCCATCGCGCCCACGCTGGCTGTCTCCGTCTGTGCAGAGGGCGACGAGGTCGTGATCCCCAGTACGGTGCCGAACAAATTCGACCTGCAGGTGACGGGTACGGTCACTGAAGCAGGCATGGGCCCGATCGACCCATGCCCCGACCGAGGTCGGTTGACGATGGCCAGCCGGAACTCCGCCTCCGACTCTCTGCCGCAGACAACCTGGCTCCGGATCCAATCCGATGCAGGGCGCGAGCTGCTGCTGGCGCTCGCTGCGCCCGGCTTTGCCCCGTCGATCCATGCAGGAGACGCGCTCCACGTCGAGGCTCAATCCCAGACTTACGCCTTTGCGCCCAGCAGAGGTTGGCTGGAGCTGCGCGACGGAAACGGCCAGCTGCTGTTCTGGTACGGCGAATCGGACAGAGTCGACGATCTGAAGACGCCCGACGAGTTGCAGCTGAGCGCCGGCGCGGTGCAGGCGCGCCCCGCCCATCCTTGCATGCCCATCTACGAGCAGAAGCAGCTGGATGTGGTGGTGGATGGCGCTTCCGGGAGCATCGGCTGGTCCGAGCAAGGCACCGTGGGAGACTGGCTCGTCACCAACTTCGGCGTGTCCGAGGAAGTGTCGATGACCTCCTGTCCCGACTTCTTCATCTCGAGCGCGTCCGCCGCTATCTGGCCGCGGTCCGCGTCTGCTCCGCCCTGACCGCTGACCCCGTCCGAGTCGCTGCCCACCACGCCCCGCCGGCGATCAGCAAGATCCCGAGCCCGTGGAACCAATGCACCTGCTCCCTCAGAAACACGACCGCGAGCAGGGTGGCAAAGACCGGGATCAGATTGATCGAGAAGCCCGCCTGCACGGGCCCCACCTCGGCAACGCCGCGATTGTAACAGTAGTACGCGAGCAGCGAAGGGCCGAGCGCGAGATAGGCAAACACGGCGAGCGAACTCGGTGTCCACGGCACGATGTGTCCCTGCGCGGTCTCCCACAGATAGAGCGGTAGCAGCAGCAACGCCGCGATGGCCATGCAGGCGCCGAGCAGGGCTCCCGGCTCCAGATCAGCGGGTTTGCGCTCGAGGATCACCGAATACAAAGTCCATGCGGCGGTCGCGCCCAGCATCATCAGATCGCCGCGCGTGAAGGCGAGCTGCGCGAGCACCTCCGGGTCGCCGCGCGCGACGATGATCACGACACCCAAGCCGGACAGGGCCGCACCCGCCAGCTCTCGCCACGACTGCGCCCGCCCCAGGATCAGCTGAGACGCGATGGGAATGAGGATGGGTGAGATGGACAGGATCAGCGTCGCGTTGATGGCCGTGGTCGTGTGCACGGCGAGGTACAAGAGAGTGTGGAACACCGTCATGCCGAGCAACGCCAGGCCGACGATCAGCCGCCATTCGCGGCGCATCACGGCCGCGTTGCGCAGGATGGCCGGCAACAGGAACGGGCTGGCCAGCGCGCAGGCGAGCGCCCAGCGCCAGAACGCCATGCCGAACGGTGGAATCTCCGCGCGCACCGCCCGGCCCAGCACGATGTTGCCCGCCCAGGCCGCCGAAGCCAGGCTGAGCAAGGCGTAGGCCTTGGGTTTGCTGCGGTTCGCTGCGCTATCCAACGTGGACCGAGTTTTGTGCTGCTCCTCCTGGAGAGCAAGCCCCGGCGATGTTCTCCACTGCGAGGGGTCGGGGAGTAGCGCCGGGGCCACCTTTCTGACTTTCGTTTTGAGGTTTCCATGGAAACCTCAAAACGCTGCGGCGAAGGGGCTCCGTGCCGCGCGCGTGCAGCAGGCCGGACCGCAAGGTGCATCTCCTGGCAGCGGTCGAGCGCTGGGCATATACTGGCGGGCAACAGAGCGGGATGGCGGCGAGCCCTCTCCCAGTCGCCGATGGCGAAGGGTCAGCGGATCTGCAGCGCGAAGGGCAGCGCGGTGAGCACTCGCTCGCGGCCGAGCAGGGGCGCGAGGCTGCCCGCGTAGGGACGCAAGGGCTCCGCCAGCCCGTCGAAGGGGCCCGGCGCCGCGCTGCGCACGCGCGCGATGGCGGCCCGCAGGGTCGCTTCGTCGGGGTCGTCGGAGTCGGAGTCGGAATCGATGCCGAGCAGCTGGAGGAGGCCCTCTGCGCCGCCTTCGATTTTGACCTCGGCGTTGTCTTCGAGGCCCGCTTGCTGCTTGGCCAGCGCGATCGCTTCGGAGAGGCCGCCGAAGCCGTCGATCAGCTTGATCTCGAGGCCTTGCTCGCCGGACCAGATGCGGCCTTCGGCGATCTTGCGCACGTCATCCACCGGCACGTTGCGGCCGCGCGACACGCGCTGCAGGAACAGCTCGTAGATGGCCGACATCTGCGCGCGCACGGCCTCGCGCGTGGGGTCGTCCCAGGCGGTGAGCGGTGACAGGTACGCGGCGCGCGCCGCGGCCGTCGGTTCTTTGTTGGCGGGGAAGGTGACGCTGCTCACGCCCAGCTGGTCGAGCGCGTCGCCGAACACAATCTTGCCGCCGACCACGCCGATCGAGCCGATGATGCTGGTGCGCTCGGCCAGGATGCGGGTCGCCGCGCAAGCCATGTAGTAGCCGCCGCTCGCCGCGGTGCCCGCCAGCGAGGCGATCAGCGGCTTCTTCTCGCGCAGCTGCATCAGCTCGTGCCACAAGAGGTCGCTGGCGAGCGCCGAGCCTCCGGGCGAGTCGATGCGGATCACCACCGCCTTGACCGAGTCGTTGTCGCGCAGCTTGCGCAGGGTCTTGCTGAGCGCGTC
>JAICTU010000603.1 GCA_025936205.1 Polyangiaceae bacterium
CACCACCGCCAGCAAGCCGAGCGCGTGCGCTCCCATCGCGCCCCACGCCGCGCGCGGCACGAAGAACAGCCAGGGCAGCATGCTGCCGCCCAGTGAAACGCCGCGAAAGGCCGCGACCTCCATGCGCCCGTACTTTCGGGCCAGGCGCCCGATGAGTACATCGTTCAGCGAATAGCCGAACCGTGCCACCAGGCAGAGGGTGATGAAGGTCAGCATCGAGCGCGCGGCGCGCCCCGTGTACAAGGAGAGCATGACCAATTCAATGCTCACCGCGCAGGAGCTCGCAGAGCTCGCCGCTTTCGACACCCCGACCATCTGCAACGCGCTGGAGCTGGTCGTGCCCGAACGCCGGGCCCTGGGCTTTACCCACGAGACGCTGATCTGTCCCTTTCCGGAGCGCAAGCCGATGGTGGGCTACGCCAAGACCGCCCTGATCCGCGCGCTGGAGCGCCCGGCGCTGGACGGCGCAGGACTGCGCCGCGGCCGGCTCGACTACTACCGCTACGTCGCGGAGGGCACGCAGCCCAAGATCGTGGTGATCCAGGACCTCGACTCCCGCCGGGGCTTTGGCTGCTTCTGGGGCGAGGTCAACACCGCCATCCACAGGGGCTTCGGCTGCGCGGGCGTGGTCACCGACGGCAGCGTGCGCGATCTCGACATGATCGCGCCCGGATTCGCCGTGCTGTGCGGCAAGATCACCCCCTCCCACGCGCACGTCCACCCCTTCGCCTTCGGCACGGAGGTCGACGTCTTCGGCATGCGCGTGTGCTCCGGCGATCTGATCCACGCCGATCGCCACGGCGCCGTCGTCATTCCGCACGCCGTGGCGCGCAAGGTGGCCGCCGCCGCCGCCCTGTGCGCTCGCCGCGAAGAGCCGCTGCTCAAAGCCGCGCGAGCTCCTGGCTTTACGATCGCCGCGCTGGAGGCCGCCTTCGCCGCCTCCGACGATATTCACTGAGCCCGCCTCGCGTGCCGCGAGATTCTGCTAGATCCAGCCCCATGAGCCAGCTGGAGTCGTTGGTGCGCGAGTTTGCGGAGCTCCTGAGCAAAGGGCGCTCGCTCGACGCCATGGAGCGCTTCTACGCCCCGGAGGTCAGCGTGTTCGAGAACCGCGAGCTGGCTCGCGCGGGCAAGGCCCAATGCCTGCAATACGAGCGCGAGGCGCTCGCGAGCCAGCCGGATGCGCCGCGCTTCAAGCTGAGCAAGCTGGCGGTCAACGACAGCACCGGCCACGCCTTCCTCGAATACATCGTGCGCTTCCGCTCCGCACAGGGGCGCCCCATGCGCCTGGAAGAAGTCGCCGTGCAGACCTGGGAGAACGCGCACATCGTCCAGGAGCGCTTCTACTACGAGGGCGTCGTCGACGAGGGCGACGAACCCTGAGCTCGAAAGCTGAATCAGGTCGGCGCTTCGGCTCTGGGACGATCTCCATAGCCACTGATCAGGGCTGCTGGATGGTGATCGCATCTGGTTCCCCTATGCGCGCAGCCGCGAGCCATTCCCACATGCCGCCGAAATGGTCGCGCTCTCACGCCTGCTCGGCGATACCCACGAGCACCTCTTTATACGGTGGAACCGCAGTGCATTCACTATACCACCCACGGAGACCTGTGGGATCACCTGTACACTCGGTCGCGAGCAGCGCGAGCCCCCGGGGTATTCTTGCCGCTGACGCTCGAGCTGGGCTCACGGCTCTGGTACCGTAAGAACCCGCGCCAGCTGCTCAGCCGCCTGGGATTGTTCCATCCCATGAAGCCGCACCGGCTCGCGCGCGTGCAACGGAGGCACAAGACTCTGTTCGATTTTCTCGTCCATGCGGTCGTGTCACATCACTTTTGGCTGCCCAGAGATCACACGGAACGCGCGGAGTTGCAGCGGCAAGCCCACCGGCGCTGGTATCAGCCGGAGCCCTGACGGCACGATTCTTCGGCGAGCCAGCGGCGGATCTGCTGGATCACCCAGCTGGGGTCCTCCAGCGGCAAATCGTGACCGGCACGTGAATGAGAGTAGTGCGGCGCACCGAGCTGGCGGGCGAGCACGCGAGAACAGCTGGCAGCCACCAGGCGGTCTGCCTGGCTGCTCAGCAGAAGGCACGGCTGCTCGATGGGCGGAACAGAGAAGCGCGCCGCAGCCAGTAGCTGGCGAGCGATGGTGTTCGGGTGCACCGGTCGGCTGCGAGCAATCTCGGTGGCTGCGAGCGCCCAAGCTTCCGTGACGGACAGCGGCGCATTGGTCGTCAAACGATACAGGCAACGTTCGCGTTCCGGCAGCGGACGCCGGAGACGCGCCTGGATCATCCGAACGAGCCCGCCGGGACGCAGGCGCCTGTACGGCAACGAATGGCGATCGCTGGCGTTGATCGAGACCAGATGACTGATGCGGTCCGGCCGCCGTGCGGCCCACTCGAAGGCCACCATGCTCCCGAAGGAAATGGCCAGCACTCCCCAGGGGCCCTGCGGCAGCGGTTCGCGGCGTTCTTCGAGCTGCTGGTCGAGCTCGCGCGCCTGCGCCGTTGCCGACGCCGATGCGCACCGGCTCTGCTGCTCCCCCGTACCGGGAAGATCGAGCAACGGACAGCGCACGCCGAGCTCACGAGCGAACTGGCTCGGGATGTCGAACCAATGACGACTCTCGCGCCCGAGGCCGCGCAGCAAGACCCAGCAGCGTGGCGTGCGCGACATGGGGCAACGTTCAGCATACATGGGCAACCCGCGCGCCGGCTATGCTTCCGGCGCCGCCGAAAGCGGAGAGGAGGTTGTTCACCAGCTCGTTGCTCGCCCACCATGCGTCCTTCACCTGCGGCCAGCAAGCTGGGCACTGGAGGTTCACATGCTCGAGGAAATCTCACATCCATTTCGCTTTCTGAGTTCGCAATGGCGCTGGTCGGACGGCGGCCAACGCCTCGGGACGCTTTTCGATAGCCTGCCCTGGGGTGGCACGCTCGGAGCCCACGGGCGTGCCCGTGCATTGCAACGCATCAGCCAGAGCCTGTGCGAAGTGCACGGCGTCTCGCTGCACGTGACCGGCAGCTTGCCGAAGGAAACGGCGATCTACGTCTCGAACCACCTTGGCTACATCGATCCGGTCGCCATCTGCAGCTTGGTGCCGTGCGCACCGATCGCCAAGGCGGAAGTCCGCGAGTGGCCCATCGTTGGACATCTCGGCCGGAGCATGAACGTGATCTTCGTCCGTCGTGCCGACACGGCAAGTGCAGCCCGTGCTCTGCGGCGCGCCATGCGCTCGCTGGAGGCCGGCGTCAGTGTCCTGAACTTCCCTGAAGGCACCACCACCCGCGGTGAGATGCTGAATTTTCATCGCGGCATCTTTGGTTTGGCTGCGCTGATGAACATTCCCATCATCCCACTCGCCATTCGCTTTGAAGCTCCTTCGCTGTGCTGGGTCGATGACGATACCTTGCTCGGTCACTACACGTCCGAGCTCGTCGGCAAAGCGCACGAGGTGCACATCGAAGTCGGGCCGCGCCAGTACATGGAGGGCTGCGAGTCGCCGGCCGAGTTTGCGGCGCGCGTCCGGAGCTGGACGGTGGCTGCGCTCGCGCAGCGCACACGGGTTCAGAGCGCCGCCGCCCGCTCGCTGGACTCCGCACGTTGCGCTGACAGCCCCATCACCTCGAGCATTTGATACAGGCCAAAGTGAGGTAGGCGGGTGAATCCGGCCCAGGCCGCGCCCGCCAGCGTTCCGTCCTTCAGCCAGTCCCGGAGCCATTCTGCCGCATAGCGCGGATCCCGCTGCTTGAGCCCAGCGCCGGCCTCCACGGCCCAACGCCGGTTGTGAAGCTCGTGCGTGCCCACCGGCCACGAAAAGATCAGCGGCAAGCCGAGCGCCGCGAAGAAGGTGATCTCGCTCGGCTTGGTCCAGAGCACGTCCGTCTCCGCCAGCAGCTCGTTGAACGCGCCGAGATAGTCCTCGAAGCGCTCATGGATCAAGATCTGCACGGCCCCGCCCGGACGTAGCTGCCGCTCGAGACCGGCTTCCACGACCGCGCGCTCCAGCGTCACGGCGACGTCTGCCCGCACGCCGGCGACCAGCGCGACCTTCAAGCGGCGCTTCGCGATCAATTCCCGCAAGCTGGGCAAGAATTGCCGCGCCAGGCCGACCTGGGCTCCGGCGCCGCCCACCGCAAACGTGAGCCGCACGGGCTCGCCCTCCTCCGAGCGAGGCAAGTCCCCGAGAAAGAGCTGGATGCCGTGCCGCTCGTCCTTGCGAAAGGTCCGGCTCGGATCCAGCCGTACCAAGCGCCGGGCCAGGTTGCGCTTGAGGCTCGTGAGCTCGGTTCCTCCGACTAGCTCGTGCGGCAGAGGGAACCCGGTGACGCGTACCCGATCGTTCGGAACGCCGTAGGCACGCAAGCGCCGCCGCGTGTCCTGCGTAGGCACCAGGTAAGTGATGCGCGCGGAAGCTGCATCGTACGGGGCCCAGACGCGATTGATGTCGCAATCGGTGACCACGCAGTATACGGGCTCGCAGCCGAGCCGCGCAGCTGCCACAGCCGGCATGTAAAAGGTCGTGACGAGCGGAGCTGCGTGGCGCTGCAGCTCTTCTGCGAGCGGCGCCCCCAGGCCTCGACGCAACACGCGTTCGAGGGCGCGCGTGGCCAGGTTGGGCTTGGACAGATCGCGTTCGGGGTACAGGCTCGAGATGCCGGTCGCGGCGTTGAACACCGAGCGAATCGCCGGACCGATCCCGGGCCAGGCCGTGGCCCGCGAAAGCCCCTCGTAATAGCGACGAATCCAGTGCCAGATGCGTGCGTCGTCCGGACCAGCGAGCGGCGGCCGGTCCGCGTGATAGACGGGCACCCCGAGCTGCTGCGCGATCGCGTATGCGGGGCGCAAGTGGCCGTACCCCATGTCGATCGCAACGACGACGGGCCGCCCGGCAGCCCGG
>JAICTU010000661.1 GCA_025936205.1 Polyangiaceae bacterium
AGCGGGTGCAGCGTGACCTGGTTGCGCGCCAGATCGTACTCGGCGCGGTAGCTCGCGTCGCCCGCGCTCACGCTCAGCGGGTAGTCGCTCTCGATGCTGCCGCGGGACTCGTAGGGCAACTCCGGCGCGAGAAAATCGCTCTCGGAGAGCAGCGCCAGGTCGTCCCCGCTCTGCACGCCGAGCGAGGCGATGCGCGCCCGCAGCCAGTCCTCCAGCGCGGGCGGCGGCGGCTCGGCTGCTCCGGGCCGGGCTCGCGCCGCCAGCCAGGCGGCGATCGCCGTCTGCACCAGGCGCTGGCGCGTGATCGCCACCGCGTTCCGAAAGACACTGCCGCGCAACAACAGCTCCAGCAGCGCGCTGCGCGCCAGCTCCCCCTCCGGCGCCGCCTCGCGCGTCGCGAGCACACGATTGGCGTACACGCGCTCGAGGGTGGCGACGATGCGCCCGCCTTCGACGCGCACTGCGGCCACGCGCTCGCTGCCCAGTCCGGCGCGCACCAGCGCGGCGATGGGCACCACCATCGCGCAGGTCACGAGCAGCTTCGCGTTCCGTCCCACGCCGAGCGCCCGCGTGTCGAGCGCGAGGATGGCCTCGATCTCGCGCACGTTTTGGGCCGCGCTCTCGCGCGCGAGCTGCAGCTCCGTCCCGCCATTGCCAAAGTACAGGTCGCGGCCGCGCACCCGTGCCACGTGCGCCAGGCGCGGATCCGCTGCGAGCGCGGCCCGCACCAGCGCTTCGCGCGCGATGGGCAGCTCGGGCGACGAGATCGGAGGAGTGACGGGAAGCCCTTCGGCGCGCCGCAAGCGCGCACGCGCCGAGCGCGCTTCCTGCACGACCCAGCTGTCCAGCCCGTGCTGCGCCGGGCGCGGCGCCCGCACGGCGCGAATCGCCGCGCTCGCGTCGCAGCCGGACAGGCGCAGATCCGCGTCGATGCCGAGCTCGAGCGTCGCTCCCGCTGCGAACCAGGGACGGCCCACCGAGAGCATCGCCACCAGATCGATCATGTCGTCGAGACAGCCCTCGCGCCGCGCCTCGAGCAGCAGGCGCGCGTGCCCGGCGTCGATGGGCAACGCAAACAGCTCGCGACCGCACGCGCTCAGCTCGGCCTCGCCCTGCAGCGCGCCCCAGGCGCGCAGCTCCACCCGTGCGGCCTGCAGCGCATAGGGCTTGGGCGCGTCCAGCAGCGGCAAGCTCTCCACGCGCTTGCCCCAGGCGGCCGCCGTCAGCACCAATGGCACGAGCGAGCCGCGATGGATCTCGGGCAGCGTCGCGGCCTGGAGCTTCGCCGCGGCGTTCCACAAGCGGTAACACACGCCGGGCCCCGTGCGCCCCGCACGCCCCGCGCGCTGCGCCGCGCTGTCTTCGGCGATCGGCGTCAGCGTCAGCGAGCCCCTGCCATCCAGATACAACGTCTGCCGTACCAGGCCACTGTCGATCACCACGCCGATGCCGGGGATCGTCAGCGAAGTCTCCGCCACGTTGGTGGCCAGGATGATCTTGCGCTGCTCGCTGCGCTCGAACGCCCGTTGCTGCTCCTGCAACGTGAGCCCCCCGTGCAACTGCACGACGTTGACCCCGCCGCGCAGCGCGTGTGCGCAGTCCGCGATCTCCGCCTTGCCCGGCAGGAACACCAGGATGTCCCCGGGATCGTCCGCAGCGGCCCGCACGGCCTGGGCCACGCGCGCGGGCAACTCGGCCGCGTCGGGCAAGGTCTCGCGCCCGGGCAAGTAGCGGAACTCGACCGGGAAGGCCCGACCGGGTGCGCTCAGGTGCACTCCACCCACGTGACCACGAACCCGCTCTGCGTCGAGCGTGGCAGACAGGATCACCAGCCCGCTCTGCTGCTCCTCGAGCAGCAGGGCGAGCAAGAGATCGACCTCCAGACTGCGCTCGTGAAACTCATCGAGCACCACGCTGTCCACCCCCTCGAGCAGGGCGCGGTTGCGCAGCACCATGCCCGGCGTCGCGAACACGATCCGCGTCCGCGCCGTCGCCAGGTGCTCGTCGCGCACGATGTAGCCGACGGCGTCTCCGAGGCGCGAACCCTCCAGCTCGGCCACGCGCGCCGCCAGGCTCCGGCACGCGAGCCGCCGGGGCTCCACCACCAGCACCTTCCCCTCGCACCAACGCGGCAGCTCGGTGCTCTTGCCAGACCCGGTCGGTGAAGTCACCACCACGGGCCCGCGCGTCCGCGCCAGCACGAACTCCGGGCGAAGGGCGATGATGGGCAACTCGGACAAGACGCCGCGCAGCCTAACCGCAGCGGGCCGTCAGCGCACCCAGACTCTGGACGCTGTACGGCACGTGCGTTGCAGTGCTGCTCGGCATGTCGTGTCGGCGGAGAGCATGGTTTGGTTGGATCTTCGCAGCGGTGGTGGCTCATGGCTGTGCGAGCTCGACCACGGACGTCAGCTCCAACGATCCCGGAGCCTCGGCTGGCTCAACCTGTGCCAAGGACAGCGACTGTGCGAGCGGGCAAAAGTGTTCCGAGACGCGTACATGTATCGGCGCATTGCAGTGCAACACGGATGCGGACTGCAGCGAGGCGTACAAGCCCTTCTGTCTTGCCGAATCTCACAGCTGCCAGCCGTGTCGCGGAAATGAGGGCTGCCCCGCGGAGAAGCCGGTCTGCACTTCCGCCTGGGAGGGCGGGCTCACCTGCGCCGAGTGCGCCCGCGGGAACTCGAGCAGCTGCGCGGCAGGCTCCTGGTGCAGCGACGATCACTGGCCGCCGCAGCCGAAGTGCGTACCAGCGGACTGCCGGAACGATCGCAAGGGCGAGGGCTGCACCGCCTGCATCAACGAGCACGCGCAGCTTTGCTACGGAGCATCCGGAGCCTGCAGCAACGTCCTGACCGAGCTGAGCACTTGCGTTGCGGCCTCCTTCGGCGACGCGGCGGCCGGCGCCTGTCCGATCGACCGCATCCCTGCTGCTCGCAGCTGCGTGCCGTCCAACTGCCAGGATCGCGCCCAGGCCGTCGATGCCTGCCTGTCTGATTGTCAGGCGGCCCTGGCGGCCTGTACGGAAATGTGACGCCGGGGCCCTGGCGGCGCAGCGCACTGAGCGGCCAAGCACCCGGTACTCCCGACGGGGAGCTTGCGCCGGCGCCAGCTCGAGCTATCTTTGATGGCTCCGAACGCGCCGTGAGCGCCGCCGTCCGCACTCTCCCCCAGAGTGCACTACATCCGCCAGCCCCCCTGGCCGTTGTGTTCTCTTCGAGGGTGGCGCTCATTCGGCAGATCGACCGTGTGCGTTCGAGCATCGCGTCGGCCCGTTGGGTCCGTCGCGATTCACTCAAACCAGGAGCGTTTATGGCGACGACCTATCTCAAGCGCAGCAAAGAGAAGATGCGGCAAGAGAAGCAGCGCGAGAAAGAGCTCGAGCGGCAGCAACGAAAGCAAGCTCGCGACAACGCGCCTCCGAGGGAACCCGGCTCCGATCCGGACATCGACTGGATCGTCCCGGGCCCACAGCCCATCGACCTGACCTGAAGCGCCGGATGGCGCTTCAATCTCGAGCAGAGGGGCTCGGCACCGGCCGCTGCCGAGCCCCCTCGCATGAGCCCCCTAGCCGGAGCCCCCGGCCCGCCCTCCCCCGCCCCGGACACTCGGCGGACTAAGTCAACGTACACTCGCTCGATCCCAGCCATGGCTGCGCAGATCGAGCCGATACGACAGTGGGCAGTCCTGGAGTTGAGCGGGGCGCGCAGCGCCGAGCCCCCGAAGTCTCCCCCGACGGCCAGCTCGGTCGCGCTTTGCACTCCCGCGACGGGCGACAGAACCGAGACGAGCCGCCAGCGACGGTGCGTGACCCCCAGCACTGCACGCTGCCGCTGGTCGTGATCCCACACACCTGCGAGCTGCCGCCGCCAGCATTCACCGCCCGGAACAGCGTGTCGCGAGTCTCCGCCCCAGCCCAGCAGAACGGCGTCGTCGGCGCCGCCGAGCAGCGCAAAGGACGCGCTGGCCCCGGCGGCGATCTGCTGCGCGCTCGCGATCCCGGGCACGGCCGCGCGCACGGTACGTAGCTGGGCTCTATCGCGGGGATGCTCACATTCATCATGCCGGCGCCCG
>JAICTU010000590.1 GCA_025936205.1 Polyangiaceae bacterium
ACGAGCGGCTGCGCCGCGAGCTGGAGCTGCGCCTGGGAGTGGAAGCCGGCGCGCTGCGCGGACCGATCGTCGAGCGCGACCTGCTCGACCTGCGCGTGCGCGTGCGCGAGCCCCTGCAACACGGCGCCGTGTACCTCGCCGGCGACGCCGCGCACCTGATCACGCCCGCCGGCGGCAAGGGCATGAACCTGGCGATCCAGGACGCGCTGGAGCTCGCGGAGGGGCTGATCGAGCGCTTCCGCGCTGGCCGCGGGGCGCGGCTCGAGAGCTACTCGGCGACGCGCCTGCCGCAGATCTGGCGCACGCAGGAGTTCTCCAGCTGGATGCTGAGCTTGCACTGCGGCGGCGCGCTCGAGCTGGGCCGCGAGACCCCGGCGGAGGCCGGCTTCGCAAGCCGTTTACATCAGGCGCAACTGGAGCGGCTGTTCGCGGATGCCCCCTTCGCGCGCTGGTTTGCCCATCAGTACGCGGGCGTGGAGCAGGAACGCTCCTGATGAGCAGCGGAGAGAAGCATGAGACACAGCCCCGATCGCATCCTCACCACCCACACCGGCAGCTTGCCGCGCCCCGATGATCTGGTGCGCATGACCTGGGCACAGGCCGATGGCGTGCCGGTCGATGCAGCCGCCTTCGCAGCGCGCGTGGAGAGCGCCGTGCAGGAGGTGGTACAGAAGCAGCTCGCTGCAGGCATCAGCCTGATCAACGACGGGGAGATGTCGAAGCCGAGCTACGCGACCTACGTCAAGGATCGCCTGCATGGCTTCGGTGGTTCGGCGATCGAGAGCTACTACTTCGCCGACCTCGCGGCGTATCCGAAGAGCCAGGAGCTGGTGGCGTCCAATCCCGGGCGGCGCAAGCGCCATGCGCCGGCCTGCAACGGTCCGATCTCCGTCAAGGACGCTCGAGCCGCTGATCGGGACATGCTGAATTTGCAGAGGGCCGTGAAAGAAACGAGCCCAACTGCTTCTGCGGGGACACCCCGCGCCCCGAGCGGACTCTTTTCGAGCGCGGCTTCGCCCGGCGTCGTGAGCATCTTCTTCGGCAACGAGTACTACCGCAGCGACGAAGAATACGTGTTCGCGATCGCCGAAGCCATGCGCCCCGAATACGAGAGCATCGCCGCCACCGGCGCCACCGTACAGCTCGACTGCCCCGACCTGGCGATGGGGCGCCACTCCAGCTACGCCTCGCTCGACCTGCCCAGCTTTCGCAAGCGCGCGGCCATGAACATCGCGGCGCTGAACCACGCCGTGCGCAACATCCCTACCGAACAGCTGCGCATGCACCTGTGCTGGGGCAACTATCCTGGACCGCACCACTGCGACGTGCCGCTCGCCGAGATCATCGATCTGGTCTGGACCGCCAAGCCACCCATGATCCTGTTCGAGGCGGCGAACCCCCGCCACGCGCACGAGTGGGCGTTGTTCGAACACCTGCGCGTGCCCGACGACAAGCTGCTCTGCCCCGGGGTGATCGAGTGCCAGTCCAACTACATCGAGCATCCGGAGCTGGTCGCGCAGCGCATCGAGCGCTACGCGCGACTGGTCGGGCGCGAGCGCGTGATCGCCGGCGTCGACTGCGGCTTCAGCATTCACGCCGGCATGCGCGGCATCGATCCGGACGTGGTCTGGGGCAAGCTGGAGTCGCTGGCAAAGGGCGCCGAAATCGCCACCCGCCGGCTGTTCTCCTGAACCGATCGGGGGCTTACTCGCCGAGGTCGAGCGAGGCGTCGAGCAGCTCGAGGAAGGACGCGCTGCGCGGATCGGGCCGCGTCGCCTGCGACTGCACGACCGCCGTGGCGGGCAGCGGGCGGCGCGCGACCACTTCTGCGCGCAGCGCTGCGGCGGCGGGTGCGGGCGCGGGCGCAGCAGGAGCCGGCGCGGCGGCGCGCGGTGCAGCAACGGGGCTGGGACCGGAGCTCGGTGGGACGGCGCGGCGGCGCATCTCGACCGACGGCGCAGACGCGCGCAGCTCGAGCGGAGAGGAGGGCGGCGCGGACGGGGGCGGCGGCTCCGACTCCGACGAGACCTCGTCGTCGTCGAGGATCTCGACCAACTCGTCGTCGTACTCTTCGATCAGCTCTTCTTCCACCGGAGCCGCGACGGGGGCGGGACGCGCGACCGCCGCGGCCGTCGCCACGGGCGCACTGGCAGCGAAGTTGTCGGCGCGCGCATCGAATGCGGGCGCCTTCTGCTGCGGCATCGCCGGGTGACGCGGCTCGGCGGCGCGCTGGCGAACGCGCGCGAGCAGCGACTCCAACATCGATTTGGAAGCAGCCATCAGTAGGTCCCTCCCACCACGTCGTTGCGGGGGTTGTGGTGTAGCGCGGCCAGGGCGTCGCCCCAACTCCCGCCCGCCGACAACCAGCCTTTCACGCGAGCCGACCCGGCCTTGCCACAGAGCAGCAGCCGGAACGACTCCGGACCGCGCTCGAGCAGCAGTGCCGTGACATCGCGCTCGACGGCCGCTTGCAAGGCCGCCTCCACATAAGCACTCATCAACTCGTGCCCGGGCGTGCCCAGCGGGCAGCCATCGACGCGCACCACGAGCGCCTGCCCCCAACGTTCGATGGCGAGCGACCCGAGCCCGGCGAGCGACACCTCGCCCCCGAGCTGATCGACCATCGTCTCCAGCGTCGCCGAGGGGCTCGCGCCGATCCGCTCGCGGATGCGTGCGCCCGCTTGCTTGCCCAGCACCGCGCCGAACTGGCGCAACGCGGTCGCATCCAGGCGACCGCACAGCTGTGCCAGCGCCTCCGCCGCCAGCACCAGCACGGGGCTGCGGCCTTGCAAAGTCACCTGACCCCGCTGCAGGTCAAAAACGACAGCCCGTGTAGGATCGAAGCTCGACGTGTCCATGGCTCCTCGGAACTAAGCGGCCTGCGCGACGGGTTTGGTTAGTGCCTGCGGGCCTCGGAGCGCCCCCCACCCCGGCCAGAACTTCGACTAGAAAGCGCCTCTTTTCGAGAGTATAGACGCGCGTCGCCCGGGGATGTCAAATTCCTGTTCGCGGTGACTTCGAAGCCTGGCCCTGTTTTCTGCCCACCAATGCTGCGGGCTCCGTGGCGGGTGCTGGCTGTCCTGGCCGCGCTCGGGGTGCTTTCGCCACAGCTGCGCGCAGATCCGGAGCCGCAGACCGATCTGCGCCCGTCGGTCCTGCTCGGTGGCGCGGTCGAGCCCGCGCCCAAGGTGGCAGCTCCGATCGATCCTCGCCTGCCGACGGGCAGCCGGATGAAGAGTGCCGCGCGCCCCACAGGCTTCTCCCGCTCGGCCTGCGGCCTGCAGCAGCCGGTCTGCGCACACGCGGACCCAACGTCGGCACCCTTGCTGCCCGCGTACGTCGCGGCGCTCGAAGACGCTTACGCGCAGATCGTGGGCGCGCTCGGCTTGCCACGGCCCTTGCCGGACGCCGCGGGCCCCGACTCCGGCCTCGATCTATACCTGCAAGCACCCGAGCAGGATGAGATCGAGGTCGTGAGCGAGCTGCGCTCGCTGGGCAGCGACCGCAGCTCGGCCTTCTGCCGGGCGCGACCACAGACGGCGGAAGCGCGGCGCCAGGCCAGCCTGTGCGTCGCCGAGGCAGCGCTGCTCGGCCTGGACGCGGCCGAGACCCCGTACCTGCGCCGCGCGATCGCCGCGTACCTGTGGCAAACGCTGGGCGGCGCGAGCAACGCGGACCTGCTGGCGATCGACCGCTATCAGGCCAATCCGCAGCTGAGCACGATGGGCCGCGAGCGCTCGCCCGAGAGCGCCGGCGCCGCGCTGTTCGTGCACTACCTCGATCGGCGCCTGCGCGCCGGGCGCCGCGGGATCTTGCCCGCCGCGATCGTGCAGATGTCGCGCAGCGACGCGCCCTCGACCGGCCTCGAGTGGAACAACGAGCCTGACAGCCTCGACGTGCTGCGCCGCGCGTTCTCCGGCTCAAAAGAGAGCTTCGACGACTTCCTGCTGAACTTCGCCGTGTGGCGTGCGTTCCTGGGCTCGCGCGACGACGGCTCCAATGCGCCCGAGCTGCTCTGGCTCGGCGACGCGGGGCGCGTACGCTTCGAGTGGTCGCTCAAAGCCTCGTCCCTGCCGCGCCGCGTGGCCCCCCTGCGCCCGATCGAGCCGCTCGGCTCGACCTACCTGTGGCTGGAGATCGATCGAGCCTGGATCGGCAAGAGCCTCGCCTTCCGTGCCGAATGGGAAGAGCCGGCGGCCTTCCGCTGGACGCTGGTCGCCATCGACGGCAAGGGCAAGCCGCTCAAGCGCTACGATCTACCGTTCGTGCAGCGCGGCACCTCCGCCGAGCGCACCATCGTCGACTACCAGGACGCCAGCGCCTTCCTGATCGTCGGCATCAGCGTGGGGGGCGTGGACCTCGCGCATCCGATCGACCCCGATCACGAGCCCTTCGAGCCGCACGGCTTCACCGTGTACCTCACCGAGATCTGAGGGGCTCGGAGCCGCGCGGCCATCAGCGACAGCAGAAGCGCCAGCCCAGCGACGCCGTGCGTTGTCGGGCCGGAGGTTCTCGCGCTGGCGCTGCAACCTCCTCCCAGGGAGTCTCCGCGCCGTTCGACGTCGCCCAGGACGGGCAGCTCCGCGGCGAGCCAGCTCCGCCCGTCGACGCGCAGATCGACGCGCAGCGTGGCGTCGAGCGCCGGCGCCGGCGACGAGACGGCGAACTGATACAGCCCCGGCGCGAGCCGCCCGAGCTCGCGCGCCAGCCGACCGCCGCTCAGCTTCACGCTGAGCCGCGCCGGATCGAGATCGAAGACCGCGCCGTCCGCGGCGCGCAACCAGAGCTGAGCGGAGAGCTGGCGCGCCGGATCCGAGAGCAAGACGTCGCTCGCGAAGCGCAAGCGGCTCTCTGCCGCGTCGGGCCGCTCGTCCGCGGTGCGCGGCGCGCTCTGCAGAGCTTCGAAGCTGCCCGCGATGCTCAGCGCTCCCCCACCCTCGCGGCTCCGCGGCTCCGGCGCGGGGGGGTGCGCGGGGGGTCCCCCCAGGAGGCGCCCCCCCCCCCACGGCGGGGGGGGGGGGGGGGGGGGGTGGGGGAGCGGGGCCCCCGGGCCGCGCCCCACACGCGCCCCCCAAGCCCGGC
>JAICTU010000709.1 GCA_025936205.1 Polyangiaceae bacterium
CGCAGCCTGGTGCCGGAGCCAACGGTCGCCGCCGTGCAACAGGCGCGCGCTGCCGGGCGCCGCGTGGTGGCCGTCGGCACCAGCGTGGTGCGCGCGCTGGAGGGCCGCGCGCTGGAAGGTGGCGGCGTGCTGCGCGCCGGCGAGTCGAGCGCGACGCTGATCCTGGGACCCGGCTACCGGCGGCGAGTAGTCGATGCGCTGCTCACCGGCATGCACGACCCCACGGAGAGCCACTACGCGCTGCTGCAAGCATTCGCTCCGCGCAGCCTGCTGGAGCAGGCGCAAGCGCGGGCGGAGGCGTGGGGCTACCTGGGCCATGAGTTCGGCGATGCGTGCCTGATCGATCTGTAGGCGTGCTGCCATTGCGGCCGCGTTTGAAGACACCCCAGACGCGACGCGCGCGCTGGACGGGTGCAGCGCGGTGGCCCAGACGGTGCCGCCCGTGGCGGTCGTGTTTGGCGGAGCCGTGGATCCGGCGTGTGGAAGACCCCGGTCTCGGATCAAGTGACGTTCACCATCCCCGCCGACGCCGAATCCGGCAACTACATCGCCGCGGTCCAGGCTCGCCGCGATTCGCGGGCGAGGCGCTGAATCGAGGCGCTACGCTGGCGTTCCAGGTCGGCCAGGTGCAGCCCACGCAGTTCACCCCGCAGACGCACTGTGGCAGCTGCCACAATCAGCAAGACCAAACCGACGCTCCAATCGCTTCGACGCGGACATTCACGACTGCTCGCTCTGCCACGACACGCCGCCGAGCGGCCCGCAGCGCGGCGTGTTGCCCAGAGCCGGGCGAGGGCTGGAGAAGCGCGCGGCTCTCGGGGCCTTCAATCAGAATTGATCACGGCCCCGAGCCGGGCATTGACGCACCCGCGAGCGAATGCCGTCTGCCCCCGCGAGTACGTCGACCATTGCACGACCCCCCGCCTTCGAACTCGAGCTCGGCACGCCCGCAGACGGTTCGCGACAAGTCTCGGTGAGAGAATCGCCTGTCCGAGGGGCGCAGATTGCACCTCGACGGGAACTCGCACGGGTCCGTGTTGCCGGAGAGCCGCAGCCCCTCAGTCGGTCCCGGCGCGTCATCGATATCAAACGCGCCGTACCGTCGGCTGCCTTGTCGCAAAAGCCATGACTGCGCCGACACCACGGGCGCCTCGAGACCAGAGCTGGCGCGCCATCTCGCGCGCGTCTGCGCCGCGCCGAACGCAAGCTCGTCCGGGCGAGAGAAATTGTCGAACCAGGCTGCCGACGAGCGGCTGTCGATGAAACCAGGGACGATTGCCGCGCGGTGCTTGCGTGCCTTGAGCAGCACGTAGCGGACAGCGAATTGCACGGCGCGGGGCGTTTTCAGCGCTTTCGAGTGGTAGCGGCGCGCGAGCGTGCGATTGACGGCTCTGGCCACGCGCACCGAGAGGCCTTGCATGCCGAGCGCCAGAGCGCGGCGGTCGGACGCTTCTGCGATCAGGTGGAGGTGATTGCTCTGCACATTGAAGTGTACGAGGCGGAAGCCGAAGCACTCTCGGCCCGCGGCCAGCGCAAACCGCACGGCGTCGAACACTTGTCCGTCGCGGAGCGAGGCCACGCCGCCAGCAATGCGGAGCGTGACGTGCACCGGATGGTGGCGAGACAACGACGGGCGGCGCAGGTGCGTGACACCCGGCACGCTCGTTTTCGGTGGGCGCCCGGCTCCCTTGCGCCTGCCACCCCGCGCGCGAAATGTGAACGCGAGCTGTGGGTCGCGAGCCATGAAGATGATTTAGCACAACAGCTGCAGCGGAACCAGCGTGCTTTCGCAGAGTGGGTTCAGCATCGAGTCGGGTGCGACCGCAGAGCGGCGAGTCTCTCTGCTACTCATGTGTGCGAGGCAGGTTCTCGTTTGCCGTGCGTTTGCGGCGGCGGCGCTGTCGCGGAGAGGGCTCATTCTGAAGCTGGACGGAGTCTCGAGGTGGCGAGCCCTCCTTGCTCCTCCGAGTCGCGCGAAGCAGCAAAAAGGCGCTCACGTGCGCCCAGAGGAGGGCTCGATACTGCTCGACAGCGCGCGACACCAGGATGGGCCCGCCGCCCCTCTGCGCCGAGGCAGGTTGCCAGCTCGAGAGACTTTCGGGACTATCGACCCATGGCAAGACTACGCTTGGGAATGGTTGGCACCGGGGTTGCGGCGCGGCGCCTCTACCTGCCGGCGCTGCAACAGCTGTCGAAGAAGATCGAGCTCGTGGCGTGCACGAATCGCACGCGTCGCAAGGCGGAAGAGTACGCGCAGCTCGCCGGCATCCCGAAGGTGGTGGATTCGGCGGAAGAATTGATCGCGCTGCCCGAGGTGTAATCGGTGTTCATCAGCTTGCCCATCACGCTGCAACCGGCGCTGGTGAAGCAGGTGCTGGCCGCGGGCAAGCCGGTCGCGAGCGAGAAGCCCGTCGCCGGCTCCGTGAAGGAAGGGCGCAAGCTGATCCAGGCCACCGCGCGCTACTCGGCGCCCTGGCTGGTGGCGGAGAACTACGCCTTCTTGCCCGCGCTCGCGCGGCTGAAGAGCTGGCTGGATCAGGGAAAGCTGGGCGAGCCGCGGCTGCTCGAAGCGTATCAGCTCGCGTCGATCGACACCAAGAACCCCTACTGGCACACGGGTTGGCGGCAGCAGCCCGATCATGTGGGCGGGTTCGTCGCCGACGCCGGCGTGCACCTGGCTCACACCGTGCGGCGCCTGCTGGGCATGCCGACCGTGGTCAAGAACCTCACCGCCCAGTTCGATCCCAAGCTGCTGCCGCTCGACACGGCCGTGGCTGCACTGCGTTTTGAGTCGGGTGCGCTCGGTACCTGGACCAGCTGCTTTGCCGCGCACCAGCACCGAGGCCCGATGCTGCGCATCTACGGCAGCAGGGGTACCGCGGAGCTCACGATGAAGAGCGCCACGCTGCGCAACACCAAGGGCAAGGAGACAGTGTTCAACGCGGACGTGGACAGCTTCTACCTGCAGTTCAGTCACTTTCACGACGTGGTGAAGAAGGGCGCGCCGGTCGCCTATGGCCCCGGCGACGCGCTGCAGGACCTGATGTTAATTGAGTCGCTCGTTGCCAGGTGAGGCGCTGACTCAGCGCGGACGTTTCCGCGCGTCGCCATCTGGAGGCGGCTCCGTTCGCATCTCCGAGCGTCGGAGATCGCGACCATCGCTGAGGCAACGGAACGGGCCCAGCGAAGTCCTGCTGCTGGGCGGGTCCTCGTCCGGTGGCGCCCGGACAGTCTCCACGAGCTGGTCGGGCTCGGGCCCGGGGGGCGAATCGGTTTGCACGACGGCGCGTCGAGGGTCGGACACGTCGGATGGACGTAGTGACGGAGCCTGGAGTTCCCGGCGTCTCAGCGGCTGCCGAAGGTGCCTGGGTCATCCTGGCACAGGAGTCGTGCTGAGCACTCTCGACGAGGATGTGGTTGCGAAGTGAACAGCGGGCACTCCTGGTGGGCTCGGCGCCGTAAAACACGAGCCCTGCTCTTCTGGGGATCGATATGAGTCACTCCTCGTCTGCCACGCCGCCCGAGCGC
>JAICTU010000434.1 GCA_025936205.1 Polyangiaceae bacterium
ACATCACGGCGGTCGCACCGAGCACCGTGGTGACCCGAGCGCAGAAGACGAGCCAGAGCAGGTTGATCCAGACGAGGTCACCGACGACTTGCACAAGGCGGGGCACGCGTGCGTCAGCGCTGACCGCGGCCGCCATCGCCGGTGGGCTCGCGCTGTCGATCAAGTTTAGCGGCGTGTGCTATCTGGCCCCACTCGCCTGCGCCTTGCTCACCCGCCCCGGCGGCGGCCGCTTGCGCTGGTTGTTGCTCGCGCCCGCCATCAGCACCCTCGTCTATTACGCTTGCTATGCGCTGGGCCTCTGGATCACGCGCGCACCCTGGGATCCGCTCAGCGTAGGGCGAGCCACGCTCGAACTGCTCCGCCACCACGCCGGCTTGATCGACATGCAAAACCCCTCGACTTCCAGCTGGATCACGTGGTTCGTACCGACGCGACCGATCCTGCTCTGGCGCACGGTCGAGGGGTCTACACTACGCTCGGTCACCACCCGCGGCAACCCGCTGCTCTGGGCGTGTTGCTCGGTGAGCGTGCTCGGACTCACTGGCGCCATGGCGTGGCGGGGGCTGGCTCCCGTCCTGAACGCCGGCACGTTCCGCATGCGCTGGTTGTCGCTGCCGGCGCGCTCCCTCGTCTATCTACTCACGGCGTACTGGGCTTGCCTCGCGCCGTGGATCCTGACCCGTCGCGACTCGTACATCTATCACTACTTGCCCTCCCACCTGATCGCCATCGTGCTGGTGTCCGGACTCTGCAGTAGCGTGTATCAGGCGCGGCGCAGCTGGGCCCTCGCGTTCACCGCGGCGGTGATCGGGGTCAGCGCCTCGTATGCGGGGCGCTGGGCAGGGCTACCACGCACGATCGCGGCGCCATCAGCGAGCGCTCTTTCCCAGGCCGCCCCCCGGACGGACTGAGCGGCTCAGTGGCGCTTGAAATATTGCACGGCCCGCTCGTGCTTTTCCGCCTCGGCGCGCGTGTGGAACGTACCAAGGTTGCGCCTGCGCCCCGTCTTCGGGTCCTTCTTGCGCGAGTAAAGCCGAAATTCGCCCGTAGATAGTTTCCGGATCATGGCCGGGACGAAGCAATCCATGTGCCGTGGTGTAGTGGCGATCTGCGCCGCGTGAACCAGTGTCACGGCGCGCCCCGGCTGGGTTCGAGCCGAGCCTCGTCGGCAGGAAAGTCGCCGACAGGGACGGTTGACCCGCACCCAGTCTGGCTCGATGGGCGTTCGCAGATCTTGCGCGAGCACCGGTCGCCTACGCGCCCGCTGCGCTGGCGAGCAGCTCGGTCAAGCCCAGCGCAGAGACCAGCCCGATGACGCCCCGGCCCTCGCACACCGCGATGTGCCGGCGCCGGGCGGCAACCAGCTGCTGTGCGCCGCGGTGCGCGGGCAGGTCCGCCGCCAGGGACACGACGTTCGGATCCATCCAGAGTTGGACCGCCTCGGTGGGGTCCGCGTCGCGGGCGATCACGGCATCGGCGCGCGTGAACACGCCGACAGGCGTCTCCTCGTCGACGACCACGAGCGTGAGTGCCGCGTTCGAGCGCAAACGGGCCATGGCCGAGGCCAGCGGATCGCGGAGCGAGATCGTGGCGATGGCGCGTTGGGCCAGCTGGGAAAGCTTCGTTTCAATGCCCGCGCGCGCCACGGCGCTCAGCATCTCGCGCGTGCTGACCACACCCTCCAGCGGCCCATTCTCGGTGATGTACACGCGGTGCAAGCCTTGCTTGTGCATGCGGCGCGCGCACGCGGCGAGCGGCAGCTGTCGACGGATCACGGGTACGCGCGCCTTCATGAAATCGACGACGCTCGCCTCAGGCAGAACCAGATGACGCGCCTGATCGGCATTCTGCCGCACGAAGCGCCCGGCCCGCAGCAGGTCGGACCTGGTAAAGACGCCGGTGAGACGCCCGTTCGCGTCGAGCACCGGCAACGCCGAGACCCCCAGCAACTCGAAATGGCGTGCGGCCTCTCTCAGTAGCGTGCCTTCCGTGATGGTGAAAACGGGCGACACCATCCAGTCGGAGACGCGCGCTTCAAGCTCGTTTTTTGGCGGCGTTGCGACCATTTCCATTCAGACTCTCCGATGTCAGCCGACCACCACGCTGCGAGATCAGACCGGATCGGATCGGCCCGCCTGGCCAGCGAGCGGCGGCAACCGGAGTGGTGGCGCGCCGAAACAGCTCGAGACGGCTCGATACCACGCCCGATCGCCGGTCGCGAGGTGTTTCCAAAGGCCGCAAAGGAATAGGGCCCGCAAAGGAATCGGGCCCGCAAAGGAATCGGGCCCGCTAGGGAATAGGACCCGCCAGCTTGGCTCACGGGAACGCGTCCACGAGAACCGCATACGCAGAAATTGCGGAACGGGAACGCGCGCGCGAGGAAATAGCTGGCTACGAGTGGCGACTCGTGCGACGTTGCTAGAACGCGGTCGCGGGCGCCGGTACTTCTCACTGCCGGCGGCCAGGGCTGTCTTCCCGGGGATGGGAAGTTATCGGAGCATGCCGTGCGCTGAGCGTGGGCCGACACGTTTGACCCAGCGCGAATAGGCAGAATCTCTCATGAGCAACAAGCTGTACGTCGGCAATTTGAGCTACTCGACGGGAGACGAGGAGCTGCGTCGCACCTTCGCTCCGTTCGGCACGTTAGTCTCCGTTGCCGTCGTTACCGACCGCATGACGGGCCAGCCTCGTGGCTTCGGGTTCGTCGAATACGAGCGCGCAGAAGACGCCCAGAAGGCGATCGACGCGGTCAATGGCCAGCAGGTCGACGGGCGCAGCCTGAATGTCAACATCGCCCGCGATCGCGAACCCAGGGGTGGTGGCGGTGGCTTCGGCGGCGGCGGCGGCGGTGGTGGCGGTGGCTTCGGCGGCGGGGGCCGTGGCGGCGGCGGTGGCGGTGGCCGCGGCGGTGGGGGTCGCGGCGGCGGCTCCAAGGGTAGCCGCAAGGGCGGCGATCGCTGGTGAAGGCGCGGCCGTCCGGCGAAAAGCGGCGCAAGGAAATGCAGCGCCAGGAGCGCAACCGCGAAAAGGCCGAACGGCGCAAGGTGCGGAAAGAGGAGCGGCTGCAGCGGGCCGCATCCGGCGCGGAGGGGGCGACCACTGTCGCCCCCGACGTGGACTCGGGCATTCGCGAGCCGTCAGAGCTCGGCGCGGCATCGACATCCGACGGGAACGTGACGGCCGTCGACGACAGCCAACGCTAGGGCAAGGCCACGACTTTGCCTACCTGCCCGCTTCCCTCCAGGTAGCGGTGGGCCTTCACGCTCTGCTCCAGCGGGAAGGTGCGTGCCACGAGGGGACGGAAGGCACACCACGGGCCACCTCGTTCTGGAAGAAGGCCACGGCTTCGCCCAGCGACGCTGGCTTGCTGGTGACGCGGAAGATGCTGTGCGCGCGCACGGTCCAGGCCTCTCGCAACATCGGCACGAGCGGTAGCGGCGCCGACATGCCGCCCGGGTAACCAGACACGATCAACCGCCCGCGGTCGGCCATTGCCTGCGCGCAGCGCTGAGCTGCGGCTGCCGCTCCGGCTCTGCCTCCAGACGCAAGACCTCCGGGCCGCCCAGCTCATGAAACCGTACGCTCCGCTCCGCCGACAGGCCCCCTTACCTGCTCCTTGCCACGAGCGCGTCAGGCGCGTGCCCCCTGGACGCCGTCACCGAGAGTGCGAGGATGGGCCATGTCCGAAACCCTGCACACTGTCCTCGTTCCCGGACTTCTGTGCTCTGCCCGCCTGTACGCGGAGCAACTGCCGGCGCTGTGGCGTTTGGGGTCAGTCAGCGTCGCGGATCACCGGCGGGACGCGGACTTGCCAGGGATCGCACGGCGACTGCTGGCGGCTGCGCCAGCGCGCTTCGCGCTGGTCGGGCTCTCGATGGGAGGCTACATCGCGTTCGAGGTGCTGCGACAAGCACCGGAGCGGGTGCAGCGCCTGGTCCTGCTGGACACGACGGCACGCGGAGAAACCGCGGAGCAGACGCGCAACCGGCGCCTGCTGATCGATCTCGCGCAGAGCGGAAGCTTCGACCAGGTGCCCGATCGCCTGTTCCCGTTCTACGTGCACCGGCGACGCCAGTCCGACGCGGGGCTGCGCCAGCTGCTGCGAGCGATGGCAGAAGAGACGGGCGCGGAAGCCTTCGTGCGGCAAGAGACCGCCATTCTGCACCGCCCCGACTCGCGCCCGGGCCTGTCCGGCATTCGCTGCCCCAGCACGGTGATCGTCGGTGAGGGCGACGAGCTGACCCCGCCGGAAATGGCCCGCGAGATCGCCGGCGGCATCCCCGGCGCGGAGCTGATCGAGATCGCAGACTGCGGGCATCTGGCGACGCTGGAGCGACCCGCTGAAGTGACGGCAGTGCTGGTGGCCGCACTCTCCTGAGGACGAACCTCGGCGATCAGTTCGCTGGCGCGGTGACCGCCGCCGCCGCGGGCGCCGCTGCCGCGGCTGGAGCCCCCGCCGGCGCGCCCGTCCCCGCTGCCAGCGCGTTCGCGGGCATGCCGCCTGCCAGCGCGATATCCATCGCGATCAGCCGCTGGCGCGCCGAGGCGTACCAGGGGGTGCGCTGCGCCAGGTCGCGCACGACATCGGCATTGAGCGCCAGGTACAGCAGCCCCTGATCGAGCAGCCGCGCGACCCCGCAGGAGACCGTTCCAGTGCGCGGGTCGAGCCCGTCGGGCAATGCCCGCCCATTGTTCGGGAACAGCGACAGGATCTGCCCCAGGTTCTGCACGGCGTGCGTGTTGCCCGTCAACGTGAGCAGCGCCGCTGCATACGGCGAGACCGAGTCCGGACGATCGAGCCCAAACTCCGCGTAGCTGTTCTTGGCGTCGCAGGCGGGCGCGTAGCCCCACATCTGATGACCATTGCGCTCCGCCACGCGCAGGCTGGCCAGGATGTAGTTCTCATGGCTCTTGCCGAGCGAGTGCGGCGCCAGCTGCGCCTCATCGAAGAACAAGGCGCCCGTCATCTCCACGAAGGCGCTGTAGTGCCAGCCCTTGGCCAGCTCGAGCCCGTCGCGCTGCTCCCAGTGGTACTGCGTTTTGTCCCAGGCCGACTCCGGCAGCTGGCCCATGCCGACCAGCGCCAACACCAGCGGCCGTGCCTCGCTGTTGCGGTCCTGATAGGAGAACGCGATGTCTTCCACCTTGTCGTCGGAGCTCGCGTCCACGTAGTAGCCCGCGCCGAGCATGCCGTCGCTGCCCACGAAGGTGCGATAGTCCTGCCGCGAGATCAGCGCTCCCGCCTCGCGCCCGAGCGAGTCGCCCGCGTAGCGCGCCTGCACCAGGCTGAGCGCCAGCGTGACCCACGCCGAATCGATCGACGAGAAGCGCACTCGCCCGTCCACCACCTCGCGCTTGATCCCGCCCTTGATCGCCAGATTCTCCGGAAAGATACCGCGGTGCCCCTTCAGCTTCGCCAGGATCTTGATCGTCTGCCGCACGTCTTTGCGCGCGCGCTTCGCGTCGATCAAACCGCGCGCTTCGGAGACCAGCGTGGTGAGCAAGCTGATGCCGAGATTCGTGCACTTGGTCCAGGTCATGCCCCAGGGATCGGTGTTGTCACCGACGATCAGCTGACCGGGCGCCTCATTCGAGCGCAGCCCGAGCAGCCCTGCCCGAAGCAGTGGATTGTATCGTCCCCGCAGATCCGCGAGTGTCAGCGCCGGCTTTGCGCTTCGCCCATCCTCGGCACGTGGCGAGCCCGAAGCCAGCACCACGATGCAGAGGAGAGCCAGCGCGAGAACGCGCCCCGGCGCTCTCGAAATGACCGGGGTGCGGGGCGCCCCCGCAGAAACTGCAGGGCGGCCTCGTCGAGGATCCGCCTCCATGTCTCATCTAAATACCATGCGAGAGCTGGAGCGACCACCCAGATCCCGGCGCAGCGCGGCAAAAATCTCAGCGCACGCGGCTCCCTCGATCACCGCGCCGCTCACGACCCGAGATGCACCACGATGTGCGCAGGCGCGATCCGCACGTGCAGCTCATCGCCCTCCCAGTGCACATCGCTCCCGTTGAGCGTCACTCTCGCGCGCTCGGGGGAGCTGGGCCAGAGCCAGGGCAACACGAAACCACCGGGCGGCGCAGGCCCCCGCAGCTCGACGTGTACGTTTTGCCCCACCTGGACAGCGGTATAATCGACGCGCCCCACGCTGGTGCGCAGCCCCTGCACCGCCACGCCGGAGTTGTCCAACCACTGCGCGGGAAGCCCCGCTGCGATCACGATGGAGCCGTCACGCTCGCGCGCATACGCGAACAGGTCGAGCACCGAACGGATGTAGTCCGATGCGATCCAGGCGTGCGGTCGGTCGCCGATGAAACGTGGCTGTCGAGCTTCGCGCCCGACCACCTCCGCCCACTCGTTCCAGGCGGGCGGCTTCCGGTCGGCGAGAAAATAGGCGAGCAGCTGCTGCGCCCGCTCGCGCCAACCGAGCCGCACGAAGCTGCCGATCGTGCGCAGCTCGTAGGGCGTGTAAGCGTCCCAGCTCTGACTGTTGCGCCGCTCTTCAAAGGACTGCCAGTAGCGCTCGAAGGTCGCGCGCAACAGATCCTGTGGCAGCACCTCCTGCTGGCGCCCGGGTGAGAGCGCGATCGTGGTCGACGTGGGATCGAGATCTCCGCGATCGGCAGAGGTCGGCAAGAAGCCGAGCCCGTGCTGCGCCGCGCTGGCCCGCAGTGACGCAGACAGATCGGTCAGAAACTCGTCTCGCGAGCGCGCGAGCGCCGGCGCCTCGGGCTTGCCCAGCACCTGCGCGGCATAGGCCGCGTCTTGATAGCCGATCAACCCCCAGAAATCGTCCCAGTACGAATAGGCGGGCTTGTCGGAATAGCCCTCGTGGCTGATCGAGGGCGGCAGCAATCCGTAGTACGCGCGCCGCTCCGGCGTCTGATTCGCGGCCGTGCGTTCCTTCGCGCGCAGCTCATCGAGGTACTTCGCGGCCGCGGCGATGTGCGGCCAGGCCTGCTCGAGCCGCCCCCGGTCGCCCGTAAAACGATACAGCTCCGTCGCCAGAAAGATCAGCTCTCCGGGGCTGTCATTCTCCGGCACCGGGTCTGCCCCGCGCGCGTCCACACAACAGGGCACCTTGCCGGTCTCGAACTGATACGGCGCAAACCAGTCGAAGTAGCTCTCGGCTGCTTCCTGCTGCCCCAGCTGCAGCAACGCCTCCGACATCATCGCTCCATCGCGGATCCACGAGCGCGCGTACGAACGCGTGCCGGGCCGTAGCATCGGACCGTCCCGGCTCATCAGGATGTACGCCAGGCTGGTGCGCAGCGTGTCGATCACGGGCTGCGCGGACGGCGGCACCCGGATCGCGACCCGATCCAGCTGCTCCGACCACTCCCGGGCCACCGTGCTCTCGGAGCGATCGAGCCGCTCCAGCGACAGCAGCTCCGGCGCAACAGCGGGTGGGCTCGTGCCGCCCGACGCGAGCGGCACCAGGACTGCCAGCCGCACGGTCTGCGCGGGCGGCACCTGCAGATCATACGCGAACACGCCCGACGCGAAGCCCGTGGCATCGCGCACGTGTTGCGCCTGCTTACTGTCCGCTCGCTCCCGCCGCACCGAGAGCTCCGAGGCATCGAAGCTCGACAGCGCCACGCTGTCCGGGCCGTCCACGAACTGTAGCTCGCGCCGCTCGCCGCGCGGCGAGCCCACCGTGCAGCGCTCGCCGTCCCAGTCGATCTCGGCGATCGGGCTCACTCCGCCCGCGAGATTCAACGACTGCGAGGGCGGGTTGACCTGAAAGGGACGCACGGCGAGGAGCAGCTGCAGCTCCAGCGGCTGCTCGCCGCGATTGCTCAGCTCGTAGCGGGCGGCGAGCGTGCCGGGCGCCTTCCCCGAAGGCGCCGGCGCGCTTGCCGCCCAGCTGGTGATGCGCAGCCGCCAGGC